>DATELY010000131.1:0-19755 GCA_035276085.1 Steroidobacteraceae bacterium
ACGCAGCAGCAGACGCTTAGAAGCGCACCCTCTTATGAATAAATATGCTTTTATGGGACGAGCTATGGCGCTCCAGAGCGTCGTTACGACTCCCTCGTGTACATCAACACCGCGGTCGTCGCGCCTCGCTCTGGAGCGCCATAGCTCGTCGCAGCTCATGACTCAGAGTGTTATCAGGCCCTAGTTCAGCAGGCGCGGCACGATGAGAATCAGAATGCCGGCGAGCAATGAAACGAGCGGACCCAGGCTCACGGTGATGTTCATCGGTAACCCTCACGACGCAGGTGTGTGCGCGGAATTCGGACAGCTTCGATTCAACTCGGTTCCAATCGCCGAGTTCCCCCTCAAACCTTGCACCGGTTCACGGTCCGTATGAGTGCAATCGAGTGTCATGCGCGCTGGTCGGTTGGGGACAGTGCGCTATGCAGTCGCGACTACAACATGCTGTGCTGGCTTGTCTGATGTTCTTCGTCGCTGCGCAACTGTTCGCGTTGTTCGCGCAGCAGCCTGTCGAGGGCTTGCGAGTGCTGCTCTGGAGCGCCACGGGCGTGGCTGCGTATGCTGTGTTGTCGCAGGTGTTCGGGTTCGATCCGCAGCGCACGTCGTTGCGCACTACCGCGGCGCCACTGTGGCACTACATCGAGCGGTGGGAGCTGCGATCCGGCCAGGCGACGCTCGCGATGCTGGGCGTCGTCGTGGCAGCCGCACACGTGCTCGATCGCGAGCACTTCATCACGGGGGTCGTCAGTGGAACGCTGACGTCCCACCTCTACTTCATGCTGCGGCTGTTTGCCGGCGCGTACGCCACCGGATCGCGCTAGCCCGCATGTCTCACAGGTCGGTTTGGCGCAAGTGGCAAGTTCATACGAATCAGACCATTCGACATCTTCGCTCTGAAACAGCGTGTTCCTGCGCCAAACCTATCGCGGCCCTGGCGGCCTGCGAGCTTGCCTCGCGATCCCTGTGAGACATGCGGGCTAGCGTTGCTCCTCAGCTGGGCGCAAGTCGATGAAGTATGGCTCGTTCGGCGCTTGCGCCTGCGGTGCTGGCTGAACGGGAGCCGCGGCGGGAGGCGCCTGAGTGGCGAAGTCTTCGGCCAGATGCTGCATCTTGCGCAGTACGGCATCGACCGCACCGAACATCAGACCAAAAGAGGCAATCGCCAGGACGGCCGCCGTCACCCATTTGATCAGAGAACGCGTGCGCGGCTGATGGTCGCGCTCACGCAGCTCGCGCGCCCGCACCAGGACTGCCCGCTGCAACGCGGTGGGCTCCGGGTCCGCAGGCTTCTTCA
Organism: Steroidobacteraceae bacterium; assembly: GCA_035276085.1. Classification (GTDB taxonomy): domain Bacteria; phylum Pseudomonadota; class Gammaproteobacteria; order Steroidobacterales; family Steroidobacteraceae; genus DATELY01. The sequence goes on from DATELY010000131.1 coordinate 1,295, forward strand.
GTGACTCGACCCGTACGACAGGCCGAAGCTGTGTAACGTTGTTGCTCATTGCGCGCTGCTAACCTGCCTGTGAATTGCCAATAGGGTAAGCCTCACGACTTTGCCAACCTGCACCGGACATCACGTCCGCCGATTCATGGGTGCCGGCGCGCCGCGCGTCGCTACTCGAACAGACCATCACATGCAGGTTCTGTTCCGGCCCGCAGCTCCGAGCTGGTGAACAGTCACGCTTGCTTCGATAGTCATTCATGCATCTCTTCGCTGCGAAGCCCCTCGCCAGGGGTTCCGAAGCGTCGCGGGGGCCATTCCTGCACATCCCTGCGCTCGCGCCATTCGTGCATCCCTGCACATCGAACGACCGGAGGAAGTGGCGCCAGGACAGGATGGAGCACTTCCGAATCAGTTGTTATGGTCCACTAGTCACCTTTCGCCGGCTTGCGGAACTTCAGCAGGAAATTGTCGGCTTCGCCAATCGCGAGGTACTTATTGCGATCCTGGTCGCCCAGTGCAAGCGTGGGAGGCAAGGTCCAGACGCCGTTCGGCCAATTCTTCGTGTCCTTCGGATTGGCATTCACCTCCGACGAGCCGACGTACTCGAACCCGGCCTTCTCGGCGAGCTGCCGTGTGTAGTCTTCGCGCACGTAGCCGCTGGCCGCCTTGGGATCCTGCGGCTGATCTGCGGGCGCACGATGCTCTTCCACGCCCAGAACCCCGCCGGGCTTCAACGCCTTGTAAAAAGCGGCGAACGCGTCATCCGCCAGGCCGGCGCTCATCCAGTTGTGCACGTTGCGAAACGTGAGCACGAGATCGACTGAATTCGCCGGTGCGATGTCCATCCCGCCCAGCCCGAATTCGCTCACACGCACCTTGTCATAGAGATCAGGACGGCTCCCCAGTTTTTGCTGCCATGCCGCTGCCGCCTTGGCGGCCCGCTCGCTCGCAGCCTTGGGAGCAACGGCCGTGTAGTAAGTGCCCTGTGAGCGCAGATAGGGCGCGAGAATTTCCGTCCAGTAGCCGCCGCCCGGCAAAATCTCGACCACCGTCGAGTCGGGCTTGAGCCCGAAGAATTCCAACGTCTGCTGCGGATGCCGATAGCGATCGCGCGCCACGAAGTCCGCTGACCGATGCGACCCGGAGATCGCCTGGGCGAGAGGATTGTCTTTTGCCGCTGCCGGCACGATGGCGGCGACCCATGCAAACACAGCGAGCCAGGCACTTTTCATACGTTCTCCATCACGTCATCGCGCGTTCTATGGTAGCGCACGCGACGCGCGGTCACACCCGCCGGTTCCACCGGTGTGAGTCCGGGTCCCGGCGCGAGACCGAGCTTGCGCATGAGCGCCTGTGCGTCGAATGGCGCGCGCAGCTTCACGTCCGTGCTGTCGAAAAGGAGTCAGTTAGAAAACTTTCGTGTCGGATCTCGACGGCGTGGCGCAACGGACGGCTTGCATCGATGGCCAGTCGCGCGCCACTCCGCTCATGGCGAGCCGGACATATAACTGCGCCAACTGCCCGACACCGTGATGTCCTGTGCCCCGTCGACGGCGCTGGCTTCGCAGATGAAGCCAGACTCCACGCTGCCATCCTCGAGCAGCACTTTGCCGATGCCGAGCGGACTTGGAATTCCGGCGACGAAGGTACCGAAGTGTTCTGCCGGTACCGCCCACACTTCCACCTCGATGGCGGCGCCCTCCCGCGATACGCGCACCAATCCAGGACGCCGTGGCGGACCGCCGCTCAATGCATAGAAGCGATAGCGCGGTGCCGTGCGTGTGCGGCGGACGAAATAGGCATTGCGCTCGCGCAGCTGATGATTGAGTGGCAGACCCTGCATGTGCGCGCCACACACGACGACAGGAATGAAGCCGGCTGGCACGCTCTTGTGCCCACGAGGCAAGGGCGTCGCGTGATGCGTCGCGCCGACCGTTGGCGCAAACATCGGATGCACACGCCCCGCGAGTCCGAGCAGTGCTTCGTCGTAGCCGCGTGGGGCAGCAAGCGTAATACCGAACGGCAAGCCGTCACGGCGAAAACCTGCGGGCACTGCGACCGCAGCGAGGTCGAGCAGATTCATGCAGTTCGTGTAATAGCCGAGTTGTGTATTCAGCTCGACGGGCTGCGCATTCACTTCCTCGATGCGGAAAATCGTTGCCGCAGTGGGCGTGAGCAGCACATCGACCGCGTCGAACACGCGAGCCGCGATCCGACGCAGGGCCTGCAACCGATAATGTGCCTTGAATGCTTCGACTGCAGTCGGTTTGCGACCGCCCTCGATGATCGAGCGCGTCACGGGATACAGGCTATCGGCGCGTTGCTCGATGAATGCTTGCACGGCAACGTAGCGCTCGGCCAGCCACGGGCCTCGATACAACAACTGCGCCGCTTCGATGAAGGGCATGAAATCGACGGGCGTAATGCGGGCCCCATTGCGCTCGAACAGGCTCATGGCCGCATCGAACAGTTGCGCATAGGCGGCGTCACCGAAGAACTGCAGTTGGTCGTGCTGCGGCACACCGATCGTCAATGGATCGGCACCGATCAGTCGGCCAAGCGCCGATGCCGTCGTCACGGGTCGTGCGAACGGATCCTGCTCGTCCATCCTGCCCGCGACCTCGAGCACGACTTCCGCGCATTGCGCACTGCCGGCGAAGATCGACACGCAATCGAGCGAGCGACACGCCGGCACGACACCGCGCAGGCTCAAGCGACCGCACGAAGGCTTCAGGCCCACGATGTTGTTGAACGCCGCCGGTACGCGACCGGAGCCTGCGGTATCGGTGCCGAGCGCAAAGCTCACGAAACCCTTTGCAACCGCGACTGCAGAGCCGCTGCTCGAGCCGCCCGAAATGTAAGCGGGATCGAAGGCATTGGGACAGGCGCCATACGGAGAGCGGGTGCCCACGAGCCCCGCGGCGAACTGATCGAGATTCGTTTTGCCGATGGGAATCGCGCCGGCATCGATGAGCTGCTGCACGACGAATGCGGAAGTGCCCGGCGTATAGGCGTAGTCCGGGCACGCGGCCGTCGTCGGCACGCCCGCGAGATCGATGTTGTCTTTGATCGCGAACGGAATCCCATAGAGTGGCAGCTCATCCGGCGAGCGAGCCTCCAGTGCCGCCGCTCGTTGCAGCACGTCATCGCGCGTCAGGCGCGTGATCCACACGCCATTCATCGCGTTTGCGTCGATGTCGTCGAGCAAACGGGCGATGAATTGCGTGGGTTTCAACCCAGCTCGGTACGCATCCAGCAGATCGTGTATCAGCAATGTCGTCGGTTGCATCGATTCATTCCGCAGCGCTGGGGCGCAGGACCAGCAGCACGTCGCCCGCTCTGACCGTCTGACCTTTCTGGCAGCGCACTTCGCTGATTTCACCTGCTGCGTCGCTGCTCACGGGAATCTCCATCTTCATCGCTTCCAGCACCAGCAGTTCGTCGTCCGCAGTCACGCGCTGACCCGCTTTCACATTGAGCTGCCACACCGTGCCGCTGGTCGCTGCCGTAATGGCCACACCATCGACCGGCATGTCGGCCGCTGTGCTCGCCATGTCCGTGCGCGCGGCATCGGTATCGAACGTGAGCTGACCCGAGATCCGCCACCGTTCACGCTCGGCTTCGAAGGCCGCTTGTTGCTTGCTCTTGAATGCATCGATGGAGGCGCGATTGGCTGCGAGAAATGCGTGGTACTCGGCCAGCCGTAGTTTCGCTGGCTCGATGCGCAGCTCGAATCGACCCTGCACGAACTCCTCGCGCAGACGCAGCAGCTCATCTGCGGACACCGGATAGAAGCGAATCTGATCGAAGAAGCGCAGCAGCCACTGCTTGCCGTCGGTGAAGTTGCGTGTCTGACGGTAGCGATTCCACATCTGCACGGTGCGGCCGACGAACTGATAACCACCCGGCCCTTCCATGCCATACACGCACAGATACGCACCACCGATGCCGACGGCGTTCTCCGGTGTCCACGTGCGGGCCGGGTTGTACTTCGTGGTGACCAGGCGGTGGCGCGGATCGAGCGGTGTCGCGACAGGTGCGCCGAGATAGACGTCGCCCAGACCCATCACCAGATAGCTCGCGTCGAACACGATGCGCTGCACGTCGGCGATGCTGTCGAGACCATTGATGCGGCGGATGAACTCGATGTTGCTCGGACACCAGGGCGCGTCCGGTCGCACCGATTGCAGGTACTTGTCGATTGCGACCCGCGTCGCGGGATCGTCCCAGGACAGCGGCAGGTGCACGATACGGCTCGGCACTTCGATCTCATCGACGGACGGCAATTGCGACTCGGCGCGTTGCAGGACCGCGAGCAGTTCGCGCTGCGAGATCGCGCGTGGCTCGTAATGCACTTGCAGCGAGCGGATGCCGGGAGTGAGCTCGAGGATGCCGGGTAACGCTGCACGCTCGAGCCACTGCATGAGTGCGTGCACGCGGAAGCGGAGCTCGAGATCGAGAATGAGGGGGCCGTATTCGATGAGAAGGTAGTCGTCGCCGGCTTGGCGGTAGGTGACGGCGGGAGTGTCGGTGTTTGCGGGATGTGTAGAGAGGATGCAGTTGGATGTGTTGGTGGCCTTGCCCCCACCCTGTCCCTCTGACGTGCAGGACGCACGAATGGCGCGAGCGCATGGATGCGCAGGAGCGGCCCCCGCTTCGCAAGGGAGGGGACGCTTTTGATAAGCAGCGTCAGCTCGTGTAAGCGTGCCTTCCTCCGCTTGGGCGGAAGGCAGCCACTCCAGCAACGCCTCCTGCTCCCTCTCCATCTCCCGCGCCCGCTCCATCTCCACACAATAAAACCGCACCCGATCCCCAGGTCGCAGCTGTCCGAGCTTCCACCGCTCCGCACGAACCACCGTCGCGGGACACACAAATCCACCAAGACTCGGTCCATCCGGCCCCAGGATCACCGGCATGTCGCCGGTGAAGTCGATCGAGCCGACCGCATACGCGTTGTCGTGAATGTTGGAGGGGTGCAGACCTGCTTCGCCGCCATCGGCGCGTGCCCATTGCGGTTTCGGTCCGATCAGGCGCACGCCTGTGCGACTGGAGTTGTAATGCACTTCCCACGCGGCGTCGAAGAATGCATCGAGACCTGCCGGTGTAAGGAAGTCCGGTGCGCCGTGCGGGCCATACAGCACGGCGATGCGCCATTCGCGGCTGTACTGTGGAATTACCTCGCGGGGACACACGCGCATTGCGCTCTGCGCGGTCGCTTCGAACAGCCGCAACGTGTCACCCGCTCGCAATGCGCGACCCGCATGACCACCGAACTGACCCAAAGTGAATGTGGCACGACTGCCCATGTACTGCGGGACGTCGAATCCACCCGCGACCGCGAGATATGCACGCTGTCCGACCGCTTGCACACTGCGGATCTTGAGAACGCTGCCGGCTGGCACTCGAGTACTGCACCAGGCTTGCAGCGCTTCACCGTCGATCTCTGCGCACACCGGAGCACCCGTGAGCGCAACGACGCTGTCGCTGTTGAACTTCAGCGTCGGCCCCGTGGCGGTGATCTCCAAACCCGCGGCGCTCTCCTCGTTCCCTACCAGACGATTGGCAATGCGAAAGGCCAACGAATCCATCGGACCGGAGGGCGGCACGCCGATATCCCAATAGCCGACTCGGCCGGGATGGTCCTGCACCGTGGTATGCGTACCGGGCTGCAGTACGGAAATGGTTAACGGCTGGTAATCGAAGCGTGCGAGATAGCGCGTGTATTGCTCGCCCGCCTTGAACACGGGCGTCTCCAGCACGCTGCGCAGATAGGCCAAGTTCGATTCGATGCCGTACACCTGTGTCTGCGCCAGCACCGCCCGCATGCGTGCCAACGCTTCCTCGCGGGTCGCTGCATGCACGATCACCTTGGCCAGCATCGGATCGTAGAAGGACGAGACCTCCGTCCCGGTTTCGACCCACGTATCCACCCTCACGCCTCGAGGCCACTGCACGTGCGACAGCAGGCCGCTCGAGGGCCGAAAGTTCTGTGCAGGGTCTTCCGCATACACACGCACCTGAATGGAGTGACCGCGCGGCGCGTGCCGATAGGCATTCAGATCGGGTGGCTCATCCGCCGCAACTCGCAGCATCCATTCGACGAGATCGATGCCGCTCACGGCTTCCGTGACACCGTGCTCGACTTGCAAGCGCGTATTCACTTCGAGGAAGTAGAAGGCGCGTGTGGTCGGGTCATAGATGAACTCGACCGTGCCGGCGGAGCGATAACCCATTGCACGACCCAGCCGCACGGCGGCGGCGCACATCGCTTCGCGTGTCCTGGCATCGACGCCCGGCGCCGGCGTTTCCTCCACCACTTTCTGGTTGCGACGTTGCAACGAGCAATCGCGTTCGCCCAGCGCAACGACGCGTCCCCGGCCATCGCCGAAGAGCTGTACCTCGATGTGACGTGCACGCTCGACGTACTTCTCCAGGAACAATCCGCCCTGACTGAAATTGCTTTGCGCAAGGCGCTCGACGCTGTGGAACGCCTGCTCCAACTCGGTAGCACCGCCGCACAACTGCATGCCGATGCCGCCCCCGCCCGCCGTGCTCTTGAGCATCACGGGATAGCCGATACGTTGCGCCTCGCTCAACGCATGTGCGATGCCGTCGAGCAAGTCGCTGCCCGGCAGCAATGGCACGCCATGCTCGAACGCGAGCGCACGCGCCGTGTGCTTGAGCCCGAAGGCACGCATCTGTTCGGGCGTGGGGCCGACGAACGCAATGCCCGCAGCGGCACACGCTTCCGCGAACGCTGCGTTCTCGCTGAGAAACCCATATCCGGGATGAATGGCCTGTGCACCGCTCGCCTTCGCTGCCGCAAGGATGCGCTCCTGTGACAGATAACTTTGCGCAGGCGGAGCCGCGCCGATGTGGATGGCCTCATCGGCTTGCGCGACGTGCAACGAATTGCGGTCGGCATCCGCATACACGGCGACGGATGCGATACCCAGACGCCGCAACGTGCGGATGATGCGACAGGCGATCGCGCCGCGATTGGCGATCAGCACCTTGGTAAACATGGCACCAACGGTCTCTACCAGGTGCCGGGTCGTCCCGGCGGTTCTTGGCGGCCGCGGGTCGTCCCGCGGCCAGCAGTTGGCGGTTAGCGGTTGGCGGTTAGTGAAGAGAAAGGCAGCCCACCTTTCTTTTCCTGCTCTAACCGCCAACCGCTAACCGCCAACCGCTTCTCTTTCCTACTCCCACACCAGCACTTCTACCGGCGTCGGGTTGTAGGCGTTGCAGGGATTGTTCAGCTGCGGACAGTTCGAGATCAGCACGATGACATCCATCTCTGCGCGCATCTCGAGATACCGGCCCGGCCCGGAAACCCCATCGGCAAAGGTCAACCCGCCTTGCGGAGTGACGGGTACGTTCATGAAGAAATTGATGTTGCTCGTGAGATCGCGCTTGGACAGACGGCCCTCGTGCACCTCCCGGAAACGCGAGAATGCCAGCAGGAAGTTGTCGCGACAGCTGTGCATAGGGCGCTTGTCCAATGCATAGCGAACCGTGTTGCTCTCGGCCGAGCAGGCACCGCCCAATGTATCGTGACGTCCGCAGGTATCCGCCACGATTCGCAGCATGGAAGAGCGCTCATTGGACATGAGGGCGGTGCCGGTCGTCAGATACAGCGCGCCTTGTTCGCGAATCGTGTCTTGCGCGCTGTAGCGCTCTTCCGGGCGCGCTGCGTTGTAGAACAACGTGTCGACCGCCTGATTGCCTTCGAGATCGACGATGCGGAAGCACTGTCCCGCACGCACGATGCCCATCCAGGGTTCGCCGGCCGGAATGACTGTCGACATCTTGGCAGCAGCCGGATCGAGCACGCTTTCCTTCAGGCTCATCCCATTCTCCAGCCGGTGTTGTAGCCGTACAGCATTTCCGTGTTGCGAAAACCTCGTTCGTTCTCCGGACAGCGGTTACGACACACGTCGTTCTTCGACGCCGGGCGCGAATGCCAGGCCGTCAATCGCACCTCCCGCGGCCGATACTGCGGTTCCGGGTCGAGCGGATGCGGTGCGGTCGACAACACCAGGATCGTGTTCATCTCGAAACGCAGATCCACGTAGCTGCCGGGTTTCGAATGCGCCACGTGGAACTGCAGCTTGCCGTCTTCATCCACCGTGACCTTGCTGAAGAAGTTGACGTTGGCATGCAGGTCCCGTTCATCCATGCCGTACTTGCCCAGCTCGTTCACAAATCCTGCGTAGCCACTCTGGTAACGACCATTGCGCTGCTCCTGAAAACGCGTGGCGCCGTATTTGCGCGCGACCTGTGCGTCGTTCAGCACGCCGCACATCGTGTCGTGCCACCCGCACGTGTCCTCGGTGATCGAGCACAGGATGCGGCCCATGTCCGAGTAGCACACGCACCCTCGATTGAGGAACGCGGTGTGCTGCGCCTTCAATGTGTCGGCCATGTTGTAACGCTCGAGCCGCTCCTCAGAGTGGTAGAGCAGCATCGAAACATTGGCACCGCCATCAACATCCATCAGCCGCAACGTGGTCCCGCGACGAATGAACCCGGACCAGTGCGCCCCGCCCGGGACGAGCTCTTCCCATAGCAGCCAATGCGGTGTGTCGATGTGCGAGCTCAATGCAACCTCTTGGATCGTGTGACGCTACGAAGCGGTGCTTCGATGGCTGGTGGGTTGAGGAGCAAGTCTTGTACCAAGTGAGAACTGCACTTGTTTGGTACCGGGAGCGAGCGGCCGAGATCCAGAACTGCATCATCTCGGCGCAATCGCCACCGTGATCGGCCTGATTTCAGTGCAGCAGACACGAGCCACGCAGGTGTGCTTCATGCTCCCAGACCGTTTTCAGCAGCGTCGAAAACAGGGATGTTTACGTCGCAGGCCTACAGGGATGTATTCACGGCCGGTGCTGAAAACGGTCTGGGAGCGTGGAGCACGGCGGTGTGCACAGCGCTTCCTACTTCTTGAGCACTCCTCACCATCTGCCCCCACCCCAACCCTCCCCCGCTTCGCAAGGGAGGGAGCAGAGCACAGGCACGCGAATTGCAAATCACCCACGCGAGATCATGAGAATAGTGCGTCTAGGGTTCCGGCTGCGGTGCACGCGGTGTCTGGTCCGAGAGAGGCAGTCCACGAGGAGGAGCCTGTCCAGGCTCCGTAGTGGATACACGGCGGGACAAAAGCCCGGGAGATTCGAATCCGTATCTAGCAGATCGGATTCACCATGGCTGCGCACGTGAGGCACAGGAAGGGCACGCGCGCGCAGCCTACGTAACGAATGCCCGCAACTCACGTCCTCACAAGGGGAAGCCGCATGCAAACCGCTCGCACGTTCATCCGCTCACTGCTGCTGGTCGTCACGCTGGCGCTGGTGACCACTCAACCAGCCAGCGCGGCCGAGAAGAAGAATTTCAAGATCGCCTGGAGCATCTACGTCGGTTGGATGCCGTGGGACTACGCAGCCCAGAGCGGCATCGTGAAGAAATGGGCCAACAAATACGGCATCAAGATCGAGCTCACGCAGATCAACGACTACGTCGAGTCCATCAATCAATACACAGCCGGCGGTTTCGACGGCTGCGTGATGACGAACATGGACATGCTGACGATTCCCGCTGCGGGCGGCGTCGACTCCACCGCCCTCATCGTCGGCGACTTCTCCAATGGCAACGATGGCATCGTGCTCAAGGGCAAAGGCAAGAAGCTCGCGGACATCAAAGGCCTGCCGATCAATCTTGTCGAGCTGTCGGTCTCGCACTACCTCCTCGCGCGCGCGCTGGAGTCCATCGGATCGAAGGAGCGCGACATCAAGGTCGTGAACACTTCCGACGCCGACATCGTCGCAGCGTTCGCCGCACCCGACACGAAAGCAGTGGTCACGTGGAAGCCGCAGCTGGCTGAAATAACGGCAGCACCGGATGCACAGCTCGTGTTCGATTCGAGCAGGATCCCCGGCGAGATCATCGATCTCATGGTCGTGAACACGGCAACACTGAAGAGCAATCCCGCACTGGGCAAGGCGCTCGTGGGCGCGTGGTACGAAACCATGAAGCTGATGACGCAGAAAGATGCGCAGGCACAGGCTGCGCTGACGCAGATGGCGAAGGCGTCCGGCACCGACCTCACCGGCTTCAACCGCCAGCTCGCGACGACCAAGATGTTCTGGACGCCGAGCGAAGCGTATGCGTTCACGACCAGCCCGAACCTGCCGAAGACGCTGGACTCGGTGCGCAAATTCTCATTCGATCATGGCCTGCTGGGTGAAGGTGCGAAGACGGTCGACGCCGTGGGCATCGAGTTTCCCGGCGGTCGGACCTTGGGCAATGCGAAGAACGTGAAGATGCGGTTCGACGCGGGCTATACGAAGTTGGCGGTGGATGGGAAGTTGTGAGGATGGTTCTGGGACCTGAGACCTGGGACCTGGGGTCGGATATCGGCTCGAATCCGACCTCACGCCGCAGGCCACACGCCTCTGGCCCTCTCCATGCGCCTCGTTAATCTTCATCCCGCTCGCGGCGCTTCGATCTTTCTCGGCGTCCTGCCGTTTGTCCTGCTGCTGCTCGCGTACGTGATCGGCTCCGAGATTCGGCTCGATGCGAATCCCGATGACAAGTTGCTGCCGGCGCTCACGAGTCTGGCCGATACGCTGCACGCGTACGCACTGGAAGCCGATCGTCGCAGTGGCGAGATTCTGTGGTGGCTCGACACGTGGGCCAGCCTGCGGCGCCTCTTCATCGCACTGGTTATCTCCGCATCGCTCGGGCTTGCTGCGGGGCTTGCCATCGGTTCTGTGCCTTACTTGCGCAGCCTGCTCGCTCCGTTCATCGCTGCCGTGTCGATGATCCCGCCGCTCGCGATCCTGCCGATCCTCTTCATCGTGCTCGGCTTGGGCGAAGTGGCGAAGATCGCATTGATCGTGATCGGTGTGACGCCGGTGATCGTGCGCGATCTGGCGCTCCGTGCGGGCGAGTTACCCCACGAGCAGTTGATCAAAGCGCAGACGCTCGGTGCATCGAGCTGGTTGCTCACCGTGAGGGTCATTCTGCCGCAACTGTGGCCACGGCTGATCGATGCCGTTCGTTTGCAACTGGGTTGCGCGTGGCTGTTTCTGATCGCCGCCGAGGCGATCGCCTCCACGGAAGGGTTGGGTTATCGCATCTTCCTCGTGCGCCGCTATCTCGCGATGGACGTGATTCTTCCGTACGTGGTGTGGATCACGTTGCTCGCATTCGCAATGGACTTCGGATTGCGGCGTTTGCGGGCGGGTCTCTTCCCCTGGGCGGAAACGCGTTAGTGGGCACCGTCACCGTCAAGCGCTTGTGGAAGGAATACGGTCCACAGGTCGTGCTCGAGAACTTGAATCTCACGGTGAAGGAGCACGAGTTCGTCACCATCATCGGCGCCTCGGGCTGCGGCAAGACGACGTTCCTGCGCATGCTGCTCGGTATCGAGCAGCCCTCGCGCGGCGCTTTGTTGCTGGACGGGGTAAAGATCCCTGCGGAGCCCGGGCCCGATCGCGGCATCGTATTCCAGCGCTACTCGCTGTTCCCCCATCTCACCGTGATCGACAACCTGTTGCTCGGGCTGCAGTTCCGCGGCTCACGCTTTCTCGGCCGACTGCTCGGCCGCAGGCGCGGCGAAGCGCGCGAGAAGGCTGAAAGCTTGTTGCATGCCGTCGGTCTCTACGCCGCCCGCGATCGCTTTCCGGCGCAACTTTCGGGCGGCATGCAGCAGCGTCTCTCGATCGCGCAATCGGTGATCTGCGAGCCACGCATCCTGTTGCTCGATGAGCCCTTCGGCGCGCTCGATCCGGGTCTTACGGCCGACATGCACGAGCTCATTCTGAAGCTCTGGGCCGAGCACACGATGACGATCTTCATGATCACGCACGACCTGCGTGAGAGCTTCGAGCTCGGCACCCGGCTGCTGGTGTTCGACAAGGTGCGGCACGACGCTCAGGCACCCGAAGCATATGGGGCCACGGTCACGTTCGATATCCCGCTGAAAGGCATCGCCCATTCGCGGCAAATGCGACGCGAAGTCGCGGACGCGGTGCAGCACGCACCAGCCTGAGGCGCCAGGCACCGGTAAAGGTGCGACGCAGATAACACCTCGCGGACACTGCCCGGCCTTCAGCTCAATTTCCCCGCAACGCGGCCGACACCTGTTGGGAGCAGCTCATGGGAGCGCCGGACGTCCTGGCGCGCCACTCGACTGCCTGCCGATCGGGGGATCGACCCTCGACGGGACTAAGGGAAAGCCGGAGCAAACGCAATGTCAGCCGTTATTCTCGCCGTTGATGATTCTGCATCCATGCGCCAGATGGTGAAGTTCACGTTGGAAGGCGCAGGTTATACCGTGGTGCAAGCCAACGATGGCATCGAGGCGTTGGAGCTTGCCAAGACCAAGCGCGCCAATCTCGTGTTGACGGATGTGAACATGCCCCGCATGGACGGCATCTCTCTGGTGCGTGAGCTGCGCGGCCTCGATGAGTACAAAGGCGTGCCGATGCTGATGCTCACGACCGAGTCCGGCCAGGAAACGAAGATGCGCGGCAAGCAGGCCGGCGCTACCGGCTGGATCGTCAAACCTTTCAATCCTGAGCAGTTGTTAGCGACGATCGCACGCGTTCTGTAGCCCGAAACAGCTGGACGTTACGAGCTGGTCATGTTCAATCACGCACTAGAGCCGATCGAGCATCCGGATCCGCCCGGTCACGGTGCGGATTGGTCGCCGGAGCAGCAGACGGCGCACATGCTCGATCTGTGCGAAGCGCAGATGGAAGCGGCACTGCATGAATCCGACGCTGCCGTCGATGCGCTCGTCCAGGCATTCACTTCCATGGTGGACACGGCGCGCAATATCAGCGAGGTTGCGGGCACGTTGCCGCCCTCGCACGAACAACGCGCGCTTGCCGAAGTCGGGCAGCATTGCAAGAACATGACCCAGCAGATGGCATCCGCAGTCGTGGCCTTCCAGTTCTACGACAAGCTGTCGCAACGGCTGGGCCACGTGCGCTACAGCCTGTCGACGCTCGCCCTCTTCGTCTGCAATCGCAATCAAACGATGCAACGCGAGCAGTGGAAAAAGCTGTTCACGGCCTTGCGTCGTCTGTATCGCACGGAAGAGGAACGCGCGATTTTTCAGCTCGTCACCGAAGGCATGTCTGCAGACGAAGCACGGCTCAAGGTGCAGCAGGACCAGGCCACGGCGGTGGAAGAAACCGGCGTCATCGAATTGTTCTGATTCCTGGTGGCGCTCGCGACGTCTTCATCGGGGGCATCACTCGATCATCCCTCGCATTTGACATAGCCCGCACCGGCGCACCGCGACGACCATCCCGTCACGCGCATGATTGAGATACAGGTCCCGGGTTCAGGGAAAACCCGAGGCGTCCTACAAAACGCTGTGAAACGCCGCACGGAACCGCTGCGCCTCCTTCTTAAGATCGCAAGCGTGTGACAACCCATTTGGCACGCGAACTCACGGGCGATGTGAGCCAAGCGAAGGAGGTCGAAATGGCGATTCAGGCTCGGATCCTGGTTGGCGCAGCGGGTGTGCTCATCGTGGCGGCGGTTGTGATCGGCTTCATCACCCTGATGCCGAAGCCGCAAGCCACGGTGAAGGCGGAAGATGCCGGCCAACCTGCATGGAGCGTGGAAGTTTCAGACGTGGAAGAATGACGCTCGAACGATACGAACGAACCGATAACTCGAAAGCTCGAATCGCCGCGTGCATGTCCCGGAGCGGGCATCCGCGGCGAATCTGTTTGATGAGGGCGTGCCGACTACGGGCCACAGACCACGGGCTACGGTCAGAATAGGGATCTGGCGCTCCGGCCGTTGACCGTCTGCCGTCAACCCTGCTGCCGATCGCAAGCGGCACGCAGCGCAGCCACTTCCGCCGTCGACAGCTCCCGCCACTGCCCCACCTGCAATCCGTCCACCCGGATGTTCATGATGCGCACGCGTTGCAGCCTGCGCACTTGGTAGCCGAAGAACGAGCACATGCGGCGGATCTGACGATTCAATCCTTGCGTGAGCGTGATGCGAAACGTGCAGGCATCGAGGCGCTGCACCTTGCATGGCTTGGTCACGGTACCGAGGACACGGACGCCGCTTGCCATGCCGTTCAGGAAGATGGGAGTGACGGGTCGATCCACCGTCACGATGTATTCCTTTTCGTGCTGGTGCTCGGCACGCAGGATCTCATTGACGATATCGCCGTCGTTCGTGAGCAGGATCAAGCCTTCCGAATCCTTGTCCAGGCGGCCGATCGGGAAGATGCGCTCTGGATGGCGTACGAAGTCGACGATGTTTCCAGCCACGTCGGGCTCGGTCGTGGAGGTGATGCCCACGGGCTTGTTGAGGGCGATGTAGACGTGCTCCTTCGGTGCGCCGATGACCTGGCCATCCACGCGGACGACATCCTGTTGCTGCACTACGGTACCGAGGGTTGCAACGTGCCCGTTCAGGGTGACGCGTCCGGCTTCGATCCACTTGTCCGCTTCGCGTCGTGAGCAAATGCCGGTCTCGCTGATGAACTTGTTCAAGCGCATGCCGCTGTCGATCCGTTTGTCCGTTTGCCTCGGTTGCCGGGGCGGGCCGCCGTTGGCCCGGCGGCAACATCCTACGATACCTGCAGCACATATCTGCATGCGCCCGGGCGCTGTCCGCTCAAGGCCGCCCGGCTCTCGCCGTTAGCGATGCAGACATATCGATGCGGTCGCGGTTCATGTTGCACAAACAATTTGCCAAGCACATGGCCTCCGTGGAGAACTATCGCCAACGTCTGGCGAATCTGCAGGGAGCATGGGACACCCTGTCGATGCTTTCTCATCTGGGCGGCGACGGCTCCGACCTGAGCGGCACGCGCCAGGCTTTCGAGGCGCTGGCCGGCGAGCTCGTCGACAGCCTGAGCGGCGAAACCTATAGGAAATCGCTGCTCGCGTTACAGGCCAAAACGCAGATCGCGATCGATATCCTGGTGCGTAATTTGTTCGAGCGCACCGCGGATGTCGGCTTCCTGAGCACCGATCACGATCTGTGTGCCTATCTGCGCGAGGTCGATGCGGCTCGACGCAATGGTGGCCAGGACCTGACTACCCGCAGCGAGCAGATGCGCAGCCGTTTGCGCGAGTACGTGGCGAAGTACTCCGTCTACAAGGACATCGTCGTGCTGTCGCCCGACGGTGCAGTGCTGCTGTCGCTGCACGGGCACGCACCGACCGGCAAGAGCGCCGATCCGCTGATCCGCGCGACCGTCGACACGCGTGCCCCATACGTCGAAACGTATCGGTTCGTGGATTTCCTGCCGCAACAGCAGCGCAGCCTGATCTATTCGTATCGAATCGTGGACGCCGGTACGACGCGCGGCGTGCTCTGCCTCAGCTTCGACCTCGAAGACGAAGTGCGGCGCATCTTCACGAAACTCGCTGACACGAACGACTGGTCGCTCTTCACCTTCCTGGATGCCACGGGCACGGTGATCGCAAGCAGCGATCCCTGGCAGGTGCCTGCCGGCGCGTCCTTGCCTCTCGCGTTGCACGCAGAGGGCGGCATCGTGCGCTTTGCCGGACGCGAATACCTGGCGGTGACGCGCCGTACGCATGGGTACCAGGGCTACATGGGCCCGGGTTGGTTTGCGCACGCGATGGTGCCGCTCGAGCACGCGTTCTCTGCCGGCGCCGGCAAGACACACCTGGATCAGAGCGTGATTGCGGAGCTCTGCGAAAGCGACACGATCTTCTCGCCTGAGCTGCGGCGCATTCCGGCACACGCGCGCCAGATTCAGAGGGAGTTGAATCGCTCCGTGTGGAACGGACACGTGCGCCTGGACGCGCGCTCCGAAAGCGGCACCGGATTCGCCAAAGCGCTGCTGCGGGAGATCGGCAACGCCGGGCGGCGCACGCAGGACACGTTCGAGCAGTCGATCGTCGATCTGCAAAGCACGGTGACGTCGGCCATCCTGGAGAGCACGGCACTGCTCGCCTCGCTGGCCGTCGACATTCTCGATCGCAATCTCTACGAGCGCGCGAACGACTGCCGCTGGTGGGCGTTGAATGCAACGCTGATCGAGCACCTCGAGCGCAATGCGGACGATGTGGAGCGTGTGACCGAAGTCCTGCGACACATCAATTCGCTGTACACCGTGTACCACTCGATCGTGCTGTTCGACACGCAACGGCGCGTCGTCGCGGTTTCGAACCCCACGCAAGGCGCTCTCGTGGGCAAGACGTGCAATGAGAGCTGGGCCAGTGACACGCTGCAATTGCGGGACTCGCAGGCGTTCTGCGTTTCCCCGTTTGCGTCCAGCGCGCTGTACGACAATCAGTACACCTTCGTCTTCGGTGCAGCGCTGCGTGCAGCTCACGGCCGCATCGTGGGCGGCATCGGCATCGTGTTCGATTCGACGCCGCAGTTGCGCGCGATGCTCAAGGATGCCCTGCCGCGCAATGAAGGTGGCGCAGCGTCCGTGGGCGTGTTCATCGATGCGGACCGCCGCGTGCTGGCCGCCACCGACCTGTACAGCCCGGGCGACACCATCGATCTGCCACGTGAGCAGCTTCAGGCCCACAAGGACGCCGCCGCGTGCGTGATCGAGCATCGCGGCATGCACTACGCGGCTGCCGCCTGCTCGACGCCGGGCTATCGCGAGTACGACCGCGTGCGCGCGACCGCGATCGTCATGACTCCGCTGGGCCCGCGACAGAAGCAGCAACGCAGCCCGCTCAAGACGCCCACCGTCAACACCAAGCGCGCCAATGCGGGCGAGCAAGTGCTGGAAGTCGCCACGTTCGTGTGCGGCGAGCAATGGCTCGGCATCCTGCGGGAGGAAATCGTGGAGTCGATTGCCGCAACGGGCATTCGCAGCGTACCGGGCAAGCCGTCATGGCACGCCGGCCTGCTCATGCATCAGGGCAATCCGCTGCCCGTCGTCGATTTGGCGCAATTGACAGGGCATCCCTCGCAGGCCAGCGTGCGCGACGTGATCGTGATTCAACCCACGGACCGTTCACAGCGCATCGGCCTGCTCGTCGATGAGCTCGCATCGATCCCGGAGATTCCGGCAAGCCGCATCCTGCCGCTCAACGACTACGCGAGCCGCTCGACGACCCGCATCATCGATCGCGCAGTACGGCCGTATCAGCCGGAGGATCCAGTGCTGCTGATCCTGAACGTCGAACAGCTGCTGGCTCAGGTGCGTTGTGAGGGTGGCGCGCTTGTGAAGGCTGGCGCCGGCGGCTAGCTGGCCAGCTGGTCAGTTGGCCAGAAGAATTTTGTGGAACGCTCTGGCCAGCAGGCCAGTTGACCAGCTAGCCAGCCGACCAGCTAGCCCAGCGAGAGCACATGACCAAGACGCCTCAAGTCCGTACCAGTCAACCCGTGGAGCTGCGCGGCGACTACTCGCGCGCCGCTGCGGACTACACGATCGAACAGGAGTGGGACGGATACACTGCGGAAGATCACGACATCTGGCGCACGCTGTACGAACGTCAGCTGCCCATGGTCGAGCGCTATGCGTCACCTGAGTTCATCGCCGGCGCGCGCGCGTTGCACGCGCCACGCGATCGGATTCCACGGCTCGAGGATACCAATCGCGTCTTGCAGGCGCGCAGCGGCTGGTGCGTGGTGGCAGTGCCCGGGCTGATCCCGGAAGAGCACTTCTTCGCTCATCTCGCGCACCGGCGTTTTCCCGTCACGATCTGGATACGCAAGCGCTCGGAGCTCGACTACCTCGTCGAGCCCGATGTGTTTCACGATTTCTTCGGCCACGTGCCGTTGCTCGCCAATCCGACGTTCGCGCGCTTCATGCAGGCCTATGGCGAGGCCGGACCCAAGGCCGTTCGTGCCGGCGCTCTGCCGCTGCTCGCGCGGCTGTATTGGTACATGGTGGAGTTCGGTCTGATGCGCACGCCGGCGGGATTGAAGGCCTATGGCTCGGGCATTCTTTCGTCCACAGCGGAAACCCGATACAGCATCGAGAGCGACGAGCCGCATCGCATCGCATTCGATCTCGAGCGCGTGATACGGACCGACTACCTGATCGACGACTTTCAGCGCACGTACTTCGTCATCGACAGCTTCGAGCAGCTCTTCGAAGCCGGTTACGAAACAGACTTCGCGCCGCTCTACGCGCGTTACAAGGACGAGCCGGGTATCGAACCGGATGTGGTGCTGCCGGACGATCGGGTACTCGCAGCCTCCCGGACCAGGCAATCGTAACGAGGCGCCCGCTCGCTAGTTTTCAATCGCGCTGCGCACGACCCCGAGGGATGAAAGGGTTCCTCTCTGGCCGTAGCCTGTAGCCCGTGGCCCG
Source organism: Steroidobacteraceae bacterium (assembly GCA_035276085.1). Classification (GTDB taxonomy): domain Bacteria; phylum Pseudomonadota; class Gammaproteobacteria; order Steroidobacterales; family Steroidobacteraceae; genus DATELY01. The sequence goes on from DATELY010000131.1 coordinate 19,584, forward strand.
TAGCCCTTTCATACTAGTTGTCCATCGCGCTGCGCACGACCCCGAAGGGATGAAAGCGCGGTAGCGCTCTGACCAACCGCCAACCGCTAACCGCCAACCGCTTCTTTCATACTAGGCAAGGCAACATGCACTCATCGACATCCCCGCGCTTCGGACTCGGCCTGCGTCCGCC
>DATELY010000132.1:0-4777 GCA_035276085.1 Steroidobacteraceae bacterium
ACTCGGTAGCCCGAGGTACCGTTCGGAATAGTGCGTGTCGTACAGCGCCCAATCGGAAACCGCTGCGCCCGCGACGCCCGCTTTGAACACGTGCGAGGGATGCGACAGGGCGAGCAAGGTCATGTATCCGCCGTAGCTCCAGCCCATGATGCCGATGCGGTCGGGATCGACGTACCTCAACGATTTCAGAAAGCTCACGCCGGTGAGCTGATCCTCGATCTCGATGTGGCCAAGCCGTCCCTTCAGCACCGACTCGAATGCTTCGCCACGAAATCCAGAACCGCGGTTGTCGAGGGAGAACACGACGAAACCGTTCTGTGCGAGCACCTGGCGGAAGTAGCCCTGAATCGCGCGTGCATCTCCCATCCAGTCGTTGCGCACGTATTGGAAGTGAGGGCCACCATACGTGTCGATCACCACCGGATAGCGTTTGCCGGCTTCCATGTTCGCGGGCTCGAGCAATTGATAGTGAAGAGCTTGTCCGTCGGCTGCGTTGATCACTCCGAATCCACCTTGGACGTGAGTCGATTTGAAGTCGAAGTACGGATGATTCGGACCCAGCTCATTGCGGCTGACCCAGGTCATGCGGCGATTGTCGATCGAATGGATGCTGGCACTCGGCGGGTGCGAGGTGGATGACCACAGATCCAGATAGGCATCGCCTTGAGCATTCAGCACCGCCTTGTGCCAACCGGGTTCGGCGGTCAGGCGCTGTGGGGCGGTTGGGTCCTGGGTGCGCAGCGACGCTGAATACAAGTGGCGCTCCAACGGCGTTTCCTTGTTGGCCGTGAAGAACACCTTGCCGCGTGCCTCGTCGACGGCAACGAAGCCGGTTTCCTCACCATTGCCGACCACCATCCAAGGACCTGAAGTGAGGGGTCGAATCAGCTTGCCATTCAGGTCGTAGAGATAGAGATGCTTGTATCCCGAACGACGCGAGCTCCAGATGAAGGCCGCTTGCCGTTTGAGAAACTGCAGATCGTCGTTGAGCTCGATCCAGTGGTCGCTGCGCTCCGTCAAGAGCGTGCGCGGCTGGGTTGTGGCGATGTCGATCTTGATGAGATCGAGCTGGCGCTGGTCGCGCGTCTGCCGTTGAATCGCGACTTCCCTGGAATTCGGCAACCAGTCGACGCGGGCGAGATAGGAATCCTCGGGCACGGTGGGCTCGAGTGACTTGCGCGCTCCACTCGAAACCTCCGCGAGTTGCAGCTCGACACGCGCGTTCGCACTTCCCGCCCTTGGATATCGTTGTTTGACCACACGAGCTGTTCTGGCTTCGATTTCCAGTCTCTCGATCTCAGGTACTCGAGACTCATCGACGCGCGCATACGCGATGTGCCGTTCATCGGGCGACCACCAATAGCCGGTATCGCGATTCATCTCTTCCTGCGCGATGAATTCCGCTTCGCCGTTGTGAATCGCGCCGTCGCCGTCCGTCGTCAACGCCCGCTCGTGTTTCGACTCGAAATCGATGACGTACAGATCCTGGTCACGAATGAAGCTGACGTAGTTGCCCCGTGGCGAGAAGCGCGCATCGGTCTCATAGGCATCCGTGGTCGTCAGGCGGGTCACTGGATGGGCGGCGGCCTTCATGTCATAGACATACAGATCGCCATTGATGGGCACGAGCAGGCGGCGACCGTCGGCAGAGAATTCATACGACAGGATGCCGTGCAGATTCGCGGTGCGTTGGCGCTCGCGTCGTGCGGCTTCCTCGGCGGACAGCTGCTCAGTGCCTTGAATGAACACGCGTGAATCCAACAGCAGCCGATGCTTGCCGCTGCGGATGTCGAACGCCCACAGATCGAGCTGATTTCTGTCGTCGGATTTGCCGCGCAAGTAGGTCAGCGTGCGCCCGTCGGGAGCGAACTTCGGTTCGCGCAGGCGTGGCCCCGAAAGATCCGGCTCGGCGAAGATCCGCTCCACGGTGAGCGAAGCGCCCAGTGCCGTCGTGCATGCACAGAAACTGAAAACGAGGAACCAGAGCCGCATGTGGGATCCTGCGATCGCGATGACCTGGCGATGTTGCTGCTAGACTCGACCGCACGTCCAGTGTGGCTCGGGTTCTCGCATGTATCGCTCGCTGCTGGCTTGCCTTGCGCTCATTTCGTTGACCGCCTGCCACACTGGAGCACGTTCTGGCGCCGACGCGACGGCTCATACGGCGTACCCCGATGTCGCGCGGGGCAAGCAAGTCGACCTCTATCACGGCGTTCGCGTCGCCGATCCCTATCGGTGGATGGAAGCGCTGGACAGCGAGCAGACCCGCGCCTACATCGAAGCCGAGAATGCGCTCTCGGAACCGTACCTCGAAGCGATTCCCGCGCGTGCCCGCATCAAGGAAAGGCTCACGCAGTTGTGGAATTACGAGCGCTACGACGTGCCGGTCAAGCGCGGTGGCCGCTACTTCTATCGCCGCAACGATGGGCTGCAGAACCAAAGTGTGTTGTACGTTGCGGAGAGCCTGACGGCAGCGCCTCGAGTGCTACTCGATCCGAATACGCTCAGCGCCGATGCGACGATTGCGCTGGGAGAGTTCGTGCCGAGCGACGACGGGCAATTGCTCGCGTACAGCTTGTCCGATGGCGGCACCGATTGGCGTACGTGGCGTATCAGAGACGTGGCGAGCGGTGCGGATCTGCCGGATGCACTGCAGCTCATCAAGTTCCGCGATGTGGCCTGGACGCCCGATCGCAAAGCGCTGTACTACTCGCGTTATCCGCAGTTGCCGGATGGGCGTGGCGACGACACCAAGCAGATGGAGATCTATCTCCACGTCCTGGGTACGCTGCAGGCGCAGGACACGTTGGTGTTTCGCATCACCGATCATCCGCGGCGCAATCCTTATCCGACCGTCAGCGCCAACGGCCGTTTTCTCATCATCAATGTGTTCGACGGCTATCGGTCGACGGGTGTCTTTGTTCAGCGATTGAATGAACAGGGATTGCCTGCGGGACACGTCGTGCACCTTTTCGACCGCTTCGATGGTGAGTATCAGTTCATCGAAGCGGCTGGAAATTCCCTCTACGTGCGCACGACAGCCGATGCCCCGAATGGCCGCATTCTCGCGGCCGATATCGACGCGAGCGATCGAGCCACTGTTCGAGTCGTTGTGCCGGAGCAGCCACAGGCTTTGATCGGTGCAAGCCTCGTCGGCGGTCGGCTGGTGGCCCATTACTTGAAAGATGCGTACTCGCAGGTGCGGCTGCTCGACCTCGATGGACGTGCGCTGACCGACGTGAAGCTGCCGGGCTTTGGTCAAGTCGAGGGCTTGTTCGGCGTACCGGATGATTCGGAGACATTCTTCTCTTACACGGACTTTCTCACGCCCGCTGCGATCACGCGGTTGGATGTGCGCACCGGCGAGCTCTCTGTGTTCAAGGCGCCGCGCTTGCCGGTCGAGACGAGTGAGTATGTCGTCGAGCAGGTGTTCTTTCACTCGAAAGACGCGACTCGCGTGCCGATGTTCATCGCGCGCAAGCGCGACATTCGGCTGACGGGCGACAATCCCACGTTGTTGTACGGCTATGGTGGATTCGGCATTCCGCAGCAGCCCGCGTTCAATGTGCCCGTCCTCGTGTGGCTCGAGATGGGAGGTGTCTTCGCGCTGGCGAATTTGCGCGGTGGTTCGGAGTACGGGGACGCATGGCATGCCGCCGGGACCAAACTGCAGAAGCAGAATGTGTTCGACGATTTCATCGCCGCTGCGCAGTGGCTGACCGAGCAGCGCTATACGTCACGAACGCGCTTGGCGATCCGGGGCCGCAGCAACGGCGGTTTGCTGGTTGGCGCTGTGATGCTGCAGCGGCTGGAGCTTTTCGCAGCGGCGCTACCGAACGTCGGCGTACTCGACATGCTTCGGTACCACACGGCAAGCGCGAACGCCTATCAGTGGTCGAGCGATTACGGCACGGTGGAGGATCGAGCCGAGTTCGAAGCACTGCGCGCCTATTCCCCGCTTCACAATGTGCGGGCAGGTGTGTGCTACCCCAGTACATTGATCACCACGGCCGACCATGACGATCGCGTCGTGCCGTGGCATAGCTTCAAGTTCGCAGCCGAGCTCCAGCATCGGCAATCGTGCGGCAATCCCGTGCTATTGCGGGTTGAGACCCGCGCGGGCCATGGGTCCGGCAAGCCCGTGTGGATGCAGATCGAAGACTATGCGGATCAGTGGGCCTTCCTGGTGCGCTCACTGCACATGGAGTGAGGGACCTGAGGCCTGAGGCCTGAGGCCTGAGGCTGGAAGGTTGTGATTTCAGCGTGAAGCTTCTTCGTCTGACTCATCGCTGGGCGGCGCATCGTCGGGAATGGCGTGCTGCTCGGAAGCCCAGGCGCCGAGATCGATGAGCTTGCAGCGCTCGCTGCAGAACGGGCGCCATTTCGATTCTTCGGACCAGGCGACGGGACGATTGCAGGTGGGGCAGGGGACGGTGGGCATGGTGGGTTACGGGCGACGGGTTACAGGCGACGGCCAGAGTTGAGCGGCTGTCGATCTGGCCGTGGCCCGTCAGCCATAACCTGTGTGCCAACTCACGTACAGGTCGATAACAAAAACGGCACGTCCGCCGGGGTCTGTGACGGGCGCGACCCCATGTCCTGCCACGACAGGAAGCGGATGCTGCACCGATGGTGACTGCCGCTGATCTCGGGGAAGAGCTGAGCCCCCTCGGGCAAGGTGATGCGCAGGAGCTGGCACGGCGTGTCGCGCTCCAACACGAGCTGGAAGGCCCCGCCCGTTGCCGTCTCGCGGCGAGGTCGTGCGCTCTGGCGCGTA
>DATELY010000133.1:0-8447 GCA_035276085.1 Steroidobacteraceae bacterium
CGCGTACGTTCGTCAGCCCGCAATGGCGTGAGGGCGTCATGGCGAGATGGCGTCAAGCGCGTGATTTCTGACGCCATTACGCCGTTTCGCCATTTCCTCTCGCCGAATTGACGTTCACGCATTACCGATTCAGGACACTAGTGGCGTGTAACCGCTGATTTGAGATCGTGGTATCGCGCTTGCTAGCTTGCTAGCTTGCTGGCCAGCTGGCCAGAAGCCTGAGAGAACCTTCTGGCCAGCAAGCCAGCTCGCTGGGTAGCCCTCCTGTGATAGTCCATGAGCAGCTGTTACACGCCACTAGGGCAAGAACACCGTTTTCGTACAGGTCACTAACCCGGTTGCAGCTCGCCGAGCAGCGTTGGAATGAGTTCGGACACGGTCGGATGAATCGGCACGGCGTGCTGCAAAGCCACGTACGGCGCACCGGTCTTCATGACGTCCAGCACGCCGTGGATCGCTTCATCGCCGCCTGTCCCGAGAATGGCAGCACCCAGGATCGCACGCGTCTGCGCATCCACGACCACTTTCATCAGCCCCTGTGTTTCGCCCTTCTCGACCGCGCGACTGACGCGGGTCATTGGCCGCAGGCCAACGAGAATTTTCCGACCGCCGGCCTTTGCCTGCGCGAGGGTCATGCCGGCACGACCCAGCGGCGGATCGATATAGAGCGCGTAACCCGGGATGCGATCGCTCACACGTCGTTGTTCACCATCGAGCAGGTTGGCCGCAACGATCTCGAAGTCGTTGTACGCGGTATGCGTGAACGCACCGCGCCCGTTGCAATCTCCCAGCGCCCAGATGCCCGGCACATTGGTGGCCAGGCCTTCATCCACGTTGATGTAGCCCCGCGCATCCGTCGCAACGCCGGCCTTGTCGAGGCCGAGATCGTGCGTGTTCGGCTGCCGGCCCACGGCCAGCAGCACGTGCGAACCGATGATTTCGGGCGCTCCGTCGGCGCAGTCCACACCGACTGCTGCGCCCTGCGCATGTCGCGCGAAGCGAATGCACTCGGCCCTGGTCCTCACGGTGATGCCTTCGGCCGTCAGGATCGTGTTGATCGCAGCGCAGATGTCTTCGTCTTCGTGAGAAAGCAACCGCGGACTTTTCTCGACCACCGTCACGGCCGCGCCAAAGCGCCGAAACATCTGCGCGAACTCGAGTCCGATGTAGCTGCCGCCGATGACGACGAGATGCTCCGGTATTTCCGTGAGCTCGAGGATGGAGCGATTGTTGAGCGTCGCGATGTCGTCGATGCCCGGCAGGTTCGGGCGATTCGCGCGGCCACCCACATTGATGAAAACGCGCGGCGCCGTCAGCACCGAGCCGCCCACTCGCACTGTGTTCGCCGATTCGAAGCTTGCGTGCCCTTCGAGCACAGTGCAGCCCGACATGCCATCCAGCCAGCTGCGAACACCCGCGCGCGACTTCGCGACAACGGCATCCGCACGAGCCTTTACTCGCGGCATGTCGATGCGCACGGGTGCACCGATGACCACGCCATAGTCATTGGCACGTCGTGCGAGATGTGCGGCATACGCGCTGGCCACCAACGTCTTGGTGGGCGTGCAGCCGGTGTTCACGCACGTGCCGCCGAAAAGCTTGCGTTCGATCAACGCGACGGTCATTCCGGCTTGCGTCAAGCGACCGGCGAGCGGTGGCCCGGCCTGACCGGCACCGATGATGATGGCATCGAAGGATGTCTTCACGGCAGCGCCAGCAGGATGAGCACGGCGGCGCCGATCGCCACAGCATCTTCCAACAAGGCCGCAGGACGATCGCTGCCGAATCTAGCGGCGAGCGCGACGCGTGCCGCGCGCCCTCCCAACGTGCCGATGACCGCGCCTATCGCGCCGGCACTGGCACCGACCGCGAGCGATCCGCCGGCGACTCCAATCGCCGCCCCCGTCACTGCGCCCGAAAGAATGCGTGTACCGAATTGGATCGGCACCGTGCGACTGGGTGTCGAGGGCAATTGATCCGTCACGAGCTCAGCCACTGCGAGCACGGTGAGAATCCAGGGAGTCCAGGTGAACCCGAGGAAGGCAAGCGCAGTCCCGTCGAGCTGCAGTCGACCCAGATGCGCCGCCCAACTCACGGCGGCGGGCGCCGTCATCGCCCGCAAGCCAGCGACGATTCCGATCGATAGCGACAAGAGGTACAGCATGCAGACACGCGCTGAGAGTGAGTCGTTCTGTTCTTGCACGGAGTGCGGCTGGCACTTGCCTGTCTTGTACCGCAATGATGTGACGCGCCTCAACCGCCGCAGTAGATCAATCCTAAGTCCGACAGGCTGCTAGCGTTTCATCGCGCTGCCGCACTGCCCTGTGCGATCGGTTGTCGGAACCCCAGGCGCGGGATCGTCCTTAGGGCAGACACCGGAAAGGAGGACTTGGCCACGCGGTTGCGGGTGGACGCCGCACCCTCACGTAGTTGGAACTCTTCGGGCATCATGGCACTCATTGCAACCCGCAGACGTTCCACAACCAACAACGACGGGAGGGCTGCCATGCGCATGGTTCTGGTGTTGATCGCTCTGATCCTTGCAGTCGTCTTTGCGGTTCAGAATGCGACGCCGGTGACGTTGAATGCTTTCTTCTGGCGGTTCGATGCGTCGCTCGCCGTGATGATCGTTCTGTGCCTCGCGCTCGGCGCGCTCCTCGCGAGCCTGGCCGTGATGCCGAGCTTGTTCCGCTCACGCGGCAGCGAGCGTCGACTCAAGGCGCGCGTCGCCGAGCTCGAACGCGCGGCAGGCACAACCCATTCGCCACCTGCAACAGCAGCATCGACAACTCCTCCAGCGCGGACGCTCTTCTGATCGCATCCGCATCCTGCGCATTCGCGCACGCAACGCTTCCTGCCCCCGGAACTCTACGACGAGTCTGCCGTTCCGCTTGCACATGCGATGACGTATCCACGTTCACGCGGAACCTGTCCACCGGATTGCTGACGCATAGTCGCTTTCATACCGACGGCGCCGCGATCGCTTTGACGACTCGAGCCCGTGCGAACTGGCCATGCGCGATGCGGGCGCACGCAGGCTCATTGATCTCGAACACACTCATTGGAGGCTCATCATGGCCAATCGACTCGAAGGTAAAAGCGTCGCCATCCTGGCAACCGACGGTTTCGAAGAAGTGGAGCTGACGCAGCCGCTCGATGCGTTACGCGCAGAAGGTGCGCAGGTCGACGTGATCGCACCGAAGGCCGACGAAATCCAGGGCTTCAATCATTTCGATCGTGGCCGCTGGGTTCCCGTGGACGTCACGCTCGACAGTGCGGACGCAAGCGATTACGACGCGATCGTGCTGCCGGGCGGCGCACACAATCCGGACCAACTGCGTATCAATGAGAAGGCCGTGGCGTTCGTGCGCGCGTTTGCGGATGCGGGCAAGCCCGTGGCGGCGATCTGTCATGCGCCATGGATTCTCATCAACGCAGGCCTCGCCGCCGGCCGGAGGCTGACGAGCTGGCCAACCATTCGCGAGGATCTCAAGAACGCGGGCGCCACCGTTGTCGACGAGGAAGTCGTCGTGGATGCAGGACTCGTGACCAGCCGCGGGCCCAAGGATCTGCCTGCCTTCTGCAACAAGGTGATCGAGGAGATCACGGAAGGGCTGCATCGTCAGCAGGCCGGCAAGGCGAGCCGGTCGGAGCAGCGTTCGAGACACTGACCATTTGCACTTGCGTCCCTTCCCTTGCGTAGCGCAGCGAAACGGGGGAAGGACAGGATGGGGGCTCTTGCGTCTTTCCACCTTCACCACCCCCACCCTATCCCTCCCCCGCTTCGCAAGGGAGGGGACGCTCGCAGCTCGACCGATAGCGCCCGCAACGCGCTGACCAACGCGAGCGGTCGTTGAGTCTCGATCGGTTGAAGTCCTGGGGATTGCGATCGGTGAAGGGCTGAGAAGTAGAACTGATACCCTCTTGCCCCTCGAGTTAGCCAAGTGCCTGGTCGTGCCGTGAACTTGCCGACTGTCGTTCAGCAGCTGCGCGCCGCGTTGCAAGCGGAGGACGTGCTGTGGGAAGCCGAAGACCTGAAGCCCTACGAATGCGACGGGCTGTCGGTCTATCGCCAGGTGCCCCTCGCGGTCGTGCTGCCGCGAGATGAAGCCGACGTGCAGCGTGTCCTGAGGATCTGCAGCGCCGCGAATGTTCCGGTAATCGCACGCGGTGCGGGAACGGGATTGTCCGGCGGCGCAACGCCACGTGCCGATGCGGTGGTGCTCTCGCTGGCGCGCCTGAACAAGATCGTTGCCGTCGATCCGGCGGCGCGGACGGCACGCGTGCAACCGGGGGTACGGAACCTTGCCATCTCCGAAGCGGCTGCACCCTTCGATCTGTACTACGCGCCGGATCCGTCGAGCCAGATCGCCTGCACGATCGGCGGCAATGTCGCGGAGAACTCCGGCGGTGTTCATTGCCTGAAATACGGCCTGACCGTGCACAACGTGCTTGCGGCACGCGTGCTCACGATGGATGGCGAAGTCATGACGCTCGGCTCGGCCGCGCTCGATGCACCCGGCTATGACCTGCTCGCCTTGTTCACCGGCTCTGAAGGATTGCTGGGCGTGATCACGGAAGTCACCGTGAAGCTGATTCCGCGGCCCGAATGCGCTCGCGTCGTCCTCGCTGCATTCGACAGCCTTGCGAACGCAGGCCAGGCGGTGGCCGACGTGATCGCGGCAGGCATCATTCCGGCGGGACTCGAGCTGATGGATAGACCGGCCATCGCCGCGGTCGAGCCCTTCGTCAACGCCGGCTACCCCTTGGATGTGGAAGCCATCCTGCTGTGCGAGTCCGATGGCACGGTGCACGAAGTGGAAGAGGAAATTGCCCGCATCGAGGCAGTGATGCGGCAGGCCGGCGCCATCGACTGCCGCCTCTCACGCGATGAACGCGAACGGTTGCTGTTCTGGGCTGGCCGCAAGGCGGCGTTTCCAGCGGTGGGGCGCATCTCGCCGGATTACTACTGCATGGATGGATCGATTCCGAAGCGACGTCTGGCCGCGGTCCTCGAGGCCATCCGGGGTATGGAAACCCAATACGGCTTGCGCTGCGCGAACGTCTTCCATGCGGGCGACGGCAATCTGCATCCACTGATTCTGTTCGATGCGAACAACGCCGACGAGTTGGCGCGTGCCGAAGCGTTCGGCGGCGAGATCCTGGAGCTCTGCGTTGCCAGCGGCGGCAGCATCACCGGTGAGCACGGTGTCGGCATCGAGAAGCTCAACCAGATGTGCGTACAGTTCGGCAGCGATGAGCTGCAGGTGTTTCACGCGCTCAAGCACGCCTTCGACGCGCAGGGCTTGTTGAATCCCGGCAAGGCCGTACCCACGCTGCATCGCTGCGCGGAGTTCGGACGTCTACGGGTTCATCGCGGACAGGTACCCCACCCCGAGTTGCCTCGCTTCTGACGATGACGGCTGTCAGTGACATTCAGCAGCGTGTGCGCGACGCCGCGGCGAGCGCGACGCCGCTGCGCATCGTGGGTTCGGGCAGCAAGGACTTCTATGGCGGGCCGCTCGTGGGCGAGCCACTGAGCACGGCCACACTCGTGGGTATCGTCGACTACGAGCCCGCGGAACTCGTCGTGACCGTGCAGAGCGGAACACCGCTCGCGGACATCGATGCCGCGCTCGATGCGCGCGGTCAGATGCTGGCGTTCGAGCCGCCGCATTTCGGCGCGGCAGGCACGATCGGAGGTGCCCTCGCGGCTGGGCTCTCAGGTCCGCGACGCGCGTACTCGGGAGCGGCACGCGACTTCGTGCTGGGCGTGCGCATCATCGATGGCCAGGGTCGCGCGCTGCGTTTCGGCGGGCAGGTCATCAAGAACGTTGCCGGATTCGATGTCGCGCGCTTGATGGCCGGCAGCCTCGGTACGCTTGGGGTGCTGACCGAGGTCACGCTGAAGACGCTGCCGAAGCCGAGCACAGAAGTCACTCTCGTGCGCGCCGCAACCGAGGCCCAGGCGCTCACACTCTGCAACGAATGGGCGGGTCGTCCCTTGCCGATCTCGGCCACCGGTCATCTCGATGGACACTTGTATGTGCGCCTGTCGGGCGCGAGCGCCGCCGTGAACGCAGCCTGCGGGCAAGTGGGCGGCGAGCGATTGCGGGACGACGCTGCGTTCTGGACTGCGCTGCGCGATCACTCGCATGCTGTCTTCACGCAGGCACAAACCGTGTGGCGAATATCGATTCCGTCGACCACACCGCCACTGGGCCTCGCTGCAGAGCAGCTCATCGAATGGGGCGGTGCGCTGCGCTGGATCGTGGGCGATCTGCAATCAGACGCGCGCGAGCGGATCGCGGCACTCGGTGGACATGTGAGTTGCTTTCGCTCCGTTGCTCGCTCGACGTCCGCATTTCAGTCACTTCCGTCAGCGCTGCACGAGCTGCATCGACGGCTGAAGCACGTGTTCGATCCCATGGCTATTCTCAACCGCAATCGTCTGTACGATCTCTGACATGCAGACCCGACTGCCCACTGCGTTTCTCGACACCGACGCCGGCCGTGAAGCCGATGTCATTCTGCGCTCCTGTGTCCACTGCGGCTTCTGCACGGCGACGTGCCCCACCTATCAACTGCTCGGCGATGAGCTCGACGGGCCGCGCGGGCGCATTTATCTCATCAAAGAGATGCTCGAAGGCGCGCCCGTCACGCAGAAGACGCAGCAGCACCTCGATCGGTGCCTGACGTGCCGCGCATGCGAGACGACCTGCCCTTCCGGGGTGCGCTACGGGCGGTTGCTGGAGATCGGCCGTGAACGCGTGGAAGAGGTGGTGTCGCGTGGCCCGTGGGCTCGCGTGCAGCGTCGTCTGCTGTTGGCAGTGCTCTCGCGCCGGTCTGCGTTCAAGCCTCTGCTGGGTATGGCCCGGCTGCTGCAGCCACTCGTACCGCACACCTTGAAGGCGCGAATTCCCGCCAAGCGCGACGCTGGTGTGTGGCCTGCTGCGAAACACGCTCGACGCATGCTGGTCCTGCAAGGCTGCGTGCAACCCGCGGCCATTCCCGCGATCAATGCCGCCGCGGCCCGCGTGCTCGCTCGGCAGGGCATCTCGCTGATCGCCGTGAACGATGGCTGCTGCGGCGCCATGGCCCATCATCTGTCCGCGTCGGAGCTGGCGCGCGAGCACATGCGTCGCAACATCGATGCCTGGTGGCCGGAGATCGAGCGCGGGGCGGAGGCCATTGTGGTGACGGCCAGCGGCTGCGGCGCGATGGTTCATGAGTATGGAGAGTTGCTGCGCGACGATCCGGCGTACGCGACCAAGGCTCGCCGCGTGTCGGAGCTGTGCCGTGATTTGAGCGAGGTCATTGCCACCAGCGCTGCGACTTCGACACTGACGCGGCCCGTGCGGGTCGCGTTTCAATCGCCTTGCACGTTGCAGCATGGATTGAAGATTCGGGGCGCCGTTGAGCGCCTTCTCAGGCAGCGGGGTTTTCAACTCGTGCCGGTCGCGGATGGCCATCTCTGCTGCGGCTCCGCCGGGACTTATTCGTTGCTGCAACCCGAGCTGTCGCGGCAGTTGAGGCAGAACAAGTTGGCGGCTTTGCAGGCGGCGCGGCCGGATGTGATTGCGAGCGCGAACATCGGCTGCCTGTTGCAGCTGCAGCCGGAGACTGGCACACCGGTGCGGCATTGGATCGAGTTGTTGGATGGCGCAGGCGAAGGGCTGCCCCCACCCCAACCCTCCCCCGCTCCGCAGGGGAGGGGGTAAGAACTACAGGGGCATTGCTCAGTTCTCCACCCTGTCACTCTGCTCCCTCCCTTGCGGAGCGGGGGAGGGTTGGGGTGGGGGCAACTGCAGGGACTGTGGCTCCCGCCCCCGAACGAGTACCCTTCGCGTCCCCGTCCATGAGCTCCCCGGCGGACTGCATAATCAGCCCGCGGGCCACATCAACCACTTGAGAAGAGTCGAGATCGATGAGCCAGTACATCCAAGCCAGTCCCACCCTTCGTGTTGCCGCTCCGTTGCATGAGCTCGTCGAGAAACGGGTACTGCCCGGCACGGGCATCGAAGCTACGCGTTTCTGGAATGGGCTGGGTGAGCTCATCGAGCGGCTGGCACCGAAGAATCGCGCGCTGCTGGCGCGACGCGATGAGCTGCAGACGAAGATCGATGCCTGGCATCGCGAACGCGCCGGCAAGCCCCACGACGCCGCTGCCTACAAGCGCTTTCTGACCGACATCGGCTACCTGCAACCCGAGCCCGCGGACTTCAAGATCGCAACCACGAACGTGGATGCGGAGATCGCACAGCAGGCAGGTCCGCAGCTGGTCGTGCCGGTCACCAATGCGCGCTATGCCCTCAATGCCGCCAATGCGCGCTGGGGCAGTCTCTACGATGCGCTCTACGGCACGGATGTGATTTCAGAAGAGGGCGGGGCGCAGCGTGCAGGCGCCTACAACCCCACCCGCGGCGCGAAGGTGATCGCGTTCGCAC
>DATELY010000134.1:0-16584 GCA_035276085.1 Steroidobacteraceae bacterium
AGGGGGCAAGCACGCTAGCTCTGACTCCCTCCCCTGCGCAGCGGGGGAGGGTTGGGGTGGGGGCACCTCTGGCGACAGCTCTTCTGACTCTCCTGGCGAGCACAGCTCACGCCGACCCCCCCTCCACCATCCACCCGAATCTCTGGCCCGAAGTCCATCCACCCAATCTGCACGATGCGGCGCTCGAATCCCGCATCGACACGCTGCTCTCGCAGCTCACGGTGGAAGAGAAAGTCGCCCAGATCATCATCGCGAACACCAACAACGCATCCGTCGACGATGTGCGTCAGTACCACCTTGGCGCGATTCTCACCGGCGGCAACCTCACCGATGTGAAGAACGATCCGGTGCCGTCGCAGGCGTGGCTCGCGGCAGCGGACGAGTACTACGCCGCGTCGATGGATACGGGCGGCGGCAAGCAGGCCATCCCCGTGCTCTGGGGAATGGATGCCGTGCATGGTCACAACTACGTGAAGGGCGCCACGCTGTTCCCCCACAACATCGGCCTCGGCGCCGCACGCGATCCCGGGTTGATTCGCAAGATCGCGCAGATCACTGCCGCCGAAGTACGCATCACAGGGCACGACTGGAGCTTCGCGCCGACGCTCTCCGTCGTCCAGGACCCGCGCTGGGGCCGCACGTATGAAGCGTATGCGGATCGTCCCGACATCGTCCGCCAGTACGCGCGTGAAATGGTGCTCGGGCTGCAAGGCCAACCCGGCACGAAGGATTTCTTGCGCGGTCCGCACGTGATTGCTTCGGCCAAGCACTTCGTGGGTGACGGCGGCACGCGCGCAGGCCGCGATCAGGGTGACAACGTCGACGACGAGCGTGAGCTGCGTGATGTACACGCCGCGGCCTATCCCGTTGCGCTCGAGGCCGGTGTGCAGACGATCATGGTCTCGCTATCGAGCTGGCAGGGCCGCAAACTGCACGGCCATGAAGGATTGTTGAGTGCTGTGCTGCGCCATCGCTGGCACTTCGATGGGGTCGTCGTCGGCGATTGGAACGGACACGAGCAGGTGCCGGGCTGCCACAAGGGCAGCTGCGCGGCGGCCATCAATGCGGGCGTCGATCTCGTGATGGCGGCCGACGAGTGGCGCGCTTTCCACGCCAACACGCTGGACCAGGTTCGCAGCGGCGTCATTCCGATGACGCGCCTCGATGAAGCCGTTCGGCGTGTGCTACGGCTGAAGCTGCGTGCCGGCCTGTTCGATGCGGGCAAGCCTTCGGGCCGCCCCCTCGCCGGCGAATGGAATCGATTGGGTTCGCCACGGCATCGTGCTATCGCGCGTCAGGCCGTGCGCGAGTCGCTGGTGCTGATCAAGAACGCGGACCGACTGCTGCCGTTGCGACCGAAGCAGCGGGTGTTGGTGGCGGGTGACGGCGCAGACAACATACCCAAGCAGTGCGGCGGCTGGAGCCTGACGTGGCAGGGCCGTGATCTGAACAACAGTCACTTCCCCAGGGCGCAATCGATTTACGACGGCATCCGTACCGCTGTCGCGGCTGCCGGAGGCACCCCATCGCTCAGCGTGACGGGAGCGTTCGATGAGCGACCGGACGTCGCCATCGTCGTCTTCGGCGAAGAGCCGTATGCCGAATTCTTTGGCGACGTGAAGACGCTGGAGTATCAGCCCGGCAGCAAGCGCGACCTCGCACTGCTGCGTCAGTTGCGCGCCGAGCGGATTCCCGTCGTCGCGGTTCTGCTGACCGGACGTCCGTTATGGATCGAAGAGGAGCTCAAAGCGTCCGACGCGTTCATCGTCGCATGGCTGCCGGGCAGCGAGGGCGGTGGCATCGCGGACGTACTGTTCACGCGCGCCGACGGTTCTCCTGCCCATGATTTTCGCGGCCGCCTGCCGCTGGTGTGGCCGCGCGGGCCGGGCAGCAGCCAACCCTTCGATTATGGGTATGGTTTGCGGTATCGAGCCCGGTGAATGGAACTGAAGTAGCGCACCGGACATTAGCAGCGGTTACGCCCTGGTCTACGTCCAACTCCAATGAACCGGGTGGAAATGCACAGTTATGTCGCCGCGCGTAGCGCGGGCCCCAATCTCAGTAGTACCTTCTCGGTGTGGTTGCCATTGGATACCGCTGTACCGGACGCTTCAGAGATGAACACATCGGGCCGCGAGTCTGCGGCGAATCCGTCCAGCTCGCGCCGCGTGCTGGTGGCAGATGACAACGCGGATGCCGCGACGTCCCTTGCCATGCTGATCGAGTTGCTGGGGCATGAGGTGAAAGCCGTGCACGATGGGCTGCAGGCCGTAGCGGCGGCGCAGGCGTTCGCGCCGGAGTTCATCTTCATGGATATCGGCATGCCGAACCTCGATGGCATCGAGGCCACGCGCCGCATCCGTGCGTTGGATTTGCCGCTACAGCCTGTCGTCGTTGCGCTCACGGGATGGGGACAGGACAGTGACCGCGCGCGCTCACGCGCTGCCGGCATCGACCATCATCTCGTGAAGCCCATCGATCTCGACGCGATCCGCGAGCTGATCGAAAACCGGCCGCGGGACTTACCGTGATGCGCGCGCCCGAAGAGAGCCCATTGGAGGAGGCACTTCTCGAGCAGGCACTGCATGCCCAGGTGCTGCTGCGCTGCCGCCGTGCGCTGCTGCACGAGATCAGAAATGGCCTGCAGCCGTTGCACGCCGGTCTCGAAGCGATCAACCGCGTCGTGGCCATGACGCCGTTTCCCCTGGAGAAGGCCCAGCGCTATCTGCAGATCGTGCGGCAGGCGTCTGCAGCCCAGGAGATTGCATTGGAGCGGGCGATCGAACGCGTTGCGCCCGAGAATACGAACGAACAAGCGCTGGACCTGGCCGCCTTACTGCGGGAGGTCACGCGCTTTCTCAACAGCGACGCGGCCGTGGCCGGCGTGCGGATGCAGCTCGATGTGCCCACGACGGCGTTCGTCCGCGGGCGTCCGCATCATCTACGGTTGATTGCATTGTGTCTGACGACGGATGCGATCGATCACGCCGGTGTCGACGGTCAGCTCGCGATTTCGATTCATCCGCTGGAGTCGCGCGTGTTGTTGCAGTTCAGCGATACGCGCCCGCTCTCCGCCGCGTCGGACGCAAGCGCGAGGAATCGCGAACAATTCCAGTTGCAGGTGATCCGCAAGCTCGTTGCGCGCATGGAGGGCGAGACCGATTCGATGGGCGAGCCCGGTGCCGGTCACAACGTGGCGATCACGCTGCCGGCCGCCGCTCCAACTCCCTGACCACTTCGATCAGCTGTTCGCAGGCCCACTGCAGGTCCGCTTCTTCGATCACGAGCGGCGGGGCGAGACGAATGACGGTCTCATGCGTTTCCTTCGTGAGGATGCCGCGGGCAAGCAGCGCTTCAGCCACTTCGCGTGCGCGGACGCGCTGCGGGTCGAAGTCGACGCCGATCCACAAGCCGCGCCCGCGGATCTCGCGGATCAATGGGCTGCTCAGCGTGCGAAGTCGCTGCAGCAGGTGCGTACCCAGCTCAGCGCTGCGTTCGCTCAAGCGCTCATCTTCCAGGACCTGCAGAGCCGCGAGGCCCACGGCTGCCGCGAGCGGATTGCCGCCGAACGTGCTGCCGTGATCCCCCGGCTTGAATACGTCCATCAGCTCGCGATGGGCCAGAAACATCGATACAGGCAACAAGCCGCCGCCGAGTGCCTTGCCGAGGATGAGCCCGTCCGGCCGAACGCCATCGTGATCGCACGCCAGCAAGCGGCCCGTGCGGCCCAGCCCGCTTTGAATCTCGTCGGCGATCAGCAATACGCGATGCTGTCGGCACACGTCCGCACAGGCGCGCAGATACCCTTCCGATGGCACGCGGATGCCCGCTTCGCCCTGAATGGGCTCGACGATGAAGGCGGCGGTGTTCGCCGAGATCGCTTGCTCGAGTGCGCCAACGTCAGCAAACGGAATGATGCGCACGCCCGGCATGAAGGGACCGAAGCCCGCGCGATAGTTCGCCTCCGTCGACAGCGCCAGGACGCCCAGCGTGCGGCCATGGAAGTTTCCCTCGCACGCGATGATCTCGGCTTGATCTTCAGCGACGCCTTTGACGGTGTAAGCCCATTTGCGGGCGGCCTTGAGCGCAGTTTCGACGGCTTCCGCCCCTGTGTTCATGGGCAGCGCCATGTCCATGTGCGTCAGGCTGCAGAGGCGCTCGAGGAACGCGCCGAGATGTTCGCTGTGGAAAGCACGCGAGACGATGCTCAGCCGTTGCGCCTGTTCCGTCAGTGCCGCGACCAACCGCGGGTGACAGTGGCCATGACTGACGGCCGAGTAGGCGCTCATCATGTCCAGATAGCGCCGTCCGTCCGCATCCCAGACGAAAGCGCCCGCACCGCGCACGAGCACCACCGGCAGCGGATGATAGTTGTGAGCGCAGACGAGCGCTTCGCGCTCGATGACGGACCAGGGCATACGTTGATGAGGTATGACGCGTCAGGGGTGAGATATAAGCCATTGCGAATGCGGTAGTCCACATCCTTACACTGTCTCGATCACAACTTCAGATAGCTCCCTCGCGCATGAGTGTACGCCGAAGCCAAGAAACCATTCCCGGTCCTGCCGGTCCCTTGGAAGCACTGTTGGAAGCCCCCGAGAACGATACGGGCCGTGGCTTGGCCGTGGTCTGTCATCCGCATCCGCTCTACGGCGGCACCATGAACAACAAGGTCGTGTACACGGTCGCGCGGGCTTTTCTGGACGTGGGCATGCCCACACTGCGCTTCAATTTCCGCGGCGTCGAAGGCAGTGCGGGTCAATTCGCCGACGGCGTGGGCGAGACAGAGGACGCGCGCGCAGCGATCCACTGGATGCGCGCGCGATTTCCGCAACGCACGCTCTGTCTCGGGGGCTTTTCTTTCGGTGGCGCCGTCGCAATCCGAGCAGCGGTGCAGGAGCAAGCCGATGTGCTCGTGACGGTTGCACCCGCGGTGGATCGAATCGCCGGCACGGATGCTTTATTGCCCGGATGTACGTGGTTGATCCTGCAGGGCGACCAGGACGATCTCGTTACGGCGGATGCGACTCGAGCCTGGGTGCAGAAGCTCGCGCAACCGCCACGGCTGATCGTATTGGCGGGTGCCGACCACTTCTTTCACGCGCGCCTGACCGAGTTGCGGCAGCACCTGCTGAACTGGATTGCGGAGTCGAAGCTCGCATGATTGCCAACCTGAAGAAGATGTTCGAGGCCAGTTTCGGCAACAGCGGCGTAGCCGGCACGCTGTCGCGGCTGGAGCCCATTCCGTTGCTGACCGCCACGCTCTTGATCGAGCTCACGCGCGCCGATTTCGACAGCGCTGCGGAGGAAGTCGCGATGGCCAGGCGACTACTGGCAGCGCGGTTTGGTTTGGATGAGCAAGCAGTGCACACGCTGGTCGAACAAGCGACTGCGCGCGCGGCGAAGGCCGTGTCCCTGCACGAGTTCACTCACCGGCTCAATCAGGAGCTGGCGCCGGCCGAGAAGGCGAGTGTGATCGAAATGCTTTGGCGCCTGAGCTTCGCGGACGAGCGTCTGGACAAGCACGAGGAGCAACTCATTCGGCGCGTCGCCGGCTTGTTACATGTGCCGGACCGCGAATTGCTGCGTTTGCGCGAGAAAGTGCGTGCGGAGATCGGGGCGCAATAGAGGCCATCGGATGATGGCCGCGGCGGAATTAACAAACTAGGGGCTGGGGGATCGCGCGCCGCATTCGTCTAACCGACACCGGAGTGCCCGCGGGCGGCGACTCCGGTTCGAATGCTCGGGCGCAGCGAGACGTGCGCCCGGCATGCAAATCAGTTCACCATCTCTTTCAGGCTCTTCAGCGCGGCAATACGCACCTTCTTGCTCGCCGGCTTGGCCTTGAACATCATCTTCTCGCCCGTGAAAGGATTTACGCCTTCGCGTGCCTTGGTGGCGGGCTTCTTCACCACCTTCATCTTCAACAGGCCGGGCAGCGTGAACAAGCCAGACCCCTTCAGGCTCTTCTTGCAGATGCCATTCAGCGATTCGAACACGTCACTGACTTGCTTCTTCGCGATGCCGGTGTCTTTGGAAATCTGCGCCAGGATCTCCGATTTCGTCGGCGCTGCATTCTTCTTTGCCATCTCGTGAATCTCCCAAGGTATGAGTTGACGGGTCGCGCCCGCATTGAAGACGCGCGCGAAAATAACACAAGATTTTCGGATGATTAAGCTGCGCGAACCATTATTTTTTCAGGCTCGCAATGCACTACACCGTGCGGCGAGCCTGTTTTTCCAGTACCGCGAGCATCTTGGATCGTCAATTGGAGAAAAACTCGCGCTTGAATTTCACTTCGAGAGGAGTCTGTTCGCCGGTTGGCGTGACCTTGATGTCGAACACGAGGATCTCGCTGCCGCTGATCGTGGCCTCGCCGATGTAGTAGATCGCTTCGCCCTCACTGACGCGACGCACCTCCATGCCCTTCAATTGTCCGTTGAGGTTGTACGCGTCGACATCGACTTGTGCTTCGACCGGAATTCTGGGCTGGCGATCGCCCGCCTTGCGCAGCACCGTCACCGTGAGCAGGACGCGATTGGCTGCACGCTGAATGCCATAGGATTTCGCCACATCGGCGGTCAGGGCATCGGTGCGGACCGCGTTGTAATGCAATTCGTAGTTCTGGAAATCCTTGAAACTTTCCTCGCTCGGCTGTGCGGTCGCCGGCGCGGAGTTCGGGCCGCGTTCGCAGCCGCCGAGCAAGAGAGAAAGAGCAGCAATGGCAAGGCCTGCCGTTCGTATTATTGTGCGCATGGACTCGCTCCGTAGTGGCCGAATCGGAAGTGGCTCGAACTATAGAGGAAGCGAAGCGCCGCGACAGCGCGGCAAATACTTCAATGCCCTGGTGACTTCATGAAGGCGGGCGGCAGCTCGGTCGCGCCCTCGATCAACACGGTCTTCATCCGGCCGGTGACTCCTCGAAGCAGCTGCACTTGCCGCGCTGGCACGTCGAACGCGGTCGCCAGCCATGCGATCAGATGTCGGTTCGCCTTGCCGTCCACGGGTGGGGCTGCAAGCTTGAGTTTCAGGCGATTCCCGTGCGTGCCAACGATCTCGTCGCCCCGCGCGCCCGGCTGAACGTGCAGCTCGAGCACGAGTCCGCGCTGCTCCCGGCGCCAGAAAGACTCAGAGTCCGAAGATGGCAATATGCAGCGCCTGCAGACCGATGATCACGAACAAGGCCGAGAGATCGAAACCGCCGATAGGCG
Organism: Steroidobacteraceae bacterium; assembly: GCA_035276085.1. Classification (GTDB taxonomy): domain Bacteria; phylum Pseudomonadota; class Gammaproteobacteria; order Steroidobacterales; family Steroidobacteraceae; genus DATELY01. Next base: position 7,212 of record DATELY010000134.1, read on the forward strand.
GGATCGTCCGCCGCACGGGACGCAGCAGGGGCTCGCAAATACTGGCCAGCAATGAGCTGGCAGGGCTGTACACGCCCGGCGCGATCAGGCTCAGGAGCGCGTACAAGAAGATGGCGAAGATATAGAAGCGGATCAGCGTGCCCAGCAGACTCATCAACACGGTTTTCACGAAGAAGCCGAGTGAGAAGCCGATCTGAAACGTGCTGAGCAACCACAGGATGTAGACGGTGGCCGCCTGCACCAGGATGAGAGCCACCAGGGAAGCCACATCGAACTTGCCCACCGGCGGGATGACCTTGCGCAGTGGCAATACCAGCGGATTCGTCAGACGGTACACGGCTTGCGTCAGTTGGTTGCGGGTATCGGCACGCACCAGCGGCAGCAGCACGCGCAACAGGAACACGGTCACGAGCAGCACCTGTAGCAAGGTGCGGACGAGGAAGATGATGGCATCCATTGACGCAGATTCTCGTTGTGATCAGTCGCCGAACAAAGCCGCCATTTCCGCTGATCGATCTGCCGCGGCCCGGATGGCGCCCGCGAAGATAGCACGCACTTGATGGGCTTCCAGATGCTTCAGGGCCGCCTCGGTCGTGCCCCCCTTGGACGTGACCTGCTCGCGCAGCACGGCCGCGGTCGTCGAGCGATCGTGATGAGCCATGTAGGCAGAACCCCAAGCGGTTGCGATCGCGAGCTCGCGACTCGTCTGCTCGGGAAGCCCGAGATCACGCGCTGCCTGTTCGAGCATTTCCATCAATAAGAAGAAATAGGCAGGCCCGCTCCCCGATACCGCAGTCACGATGTCCAGCTGCGATTCGTGCTCCACCCACACACTGACTCCAACTGCCGACATCACCGCGCCGGCCAACGCTCGCTGCGGGGCCGTCACACCCTCGGTTGCGAACATGCCTGTTGCGCCCTGGCCATAGAGCGCAGGTCGATTCGGCATGGTTCTCACGACAGCTGTACCACCGAGCCAACGCGTGAGATCAGCCGCGCGAATACCTGCGGCGACGGAGATGACCAGCGGCTTGCGACCGAGCAGCCCCGGCGCAAGCTCCTGCGCCACTGCACGCATCTCCTGCGGCTTCACCGCGAGGATGACGACGTCGGCGTCGGCAACCGCGGTGCCATTCACTGCAGTGACGCGAATACTCAATGTTCGAGACAGGCTGTCGCGTTGACCCGCAACGGGGTCCGATGCGCAGATCTGAGTGGGCGATACGCCGCCTGCAATCAAGCCGCCGATCAGGCTGCGCGCCATGTTGCCGCCGCCGATGAAGGCGTAGCGATGATGTTCGATAGTCACGTGTTTGCTTCTCAAGTCTTGGGAGGTCGCTCGCCGAACAGTGCCGTGCCGATGCGCACGATCGTCGCGCCCGCAGCGATGGCCGCTTCCAGATCACCCGACATACCCATGGATAGTGTATCGAGCGGCATCCCTTCCGCCTGCAACTGCTCTGCCAGCTCGCGCAGGCGCATGAAGACTGCGTATTGGTCTTCGAAGCGGTCATACACCGGAGGAATGCACATCAATCCTCGCAAGCGCAGCTTAGGCAAATCCCGCAGTTGCCGCGCGAGTGCCGGCACCTCATCCGGGCGAAGGCCGCCCTTGCCCTCCTCATTCACGAGCTGCACCTGAATGCACACATTCAGTGCCGGCGCGTGAGCGGGGCGCTGATCGTTGAGACGGCGGGCAATGCGCTCGCGGTCCACGGTATGCACCCAGTCGAAGCGCTCGGCGATGGTGGCCGTCTTGTTGCTTTGGACCTGTCCGATGAAGTGCCACGTGAGCGTCAGGTCGGCCAACGCATCGAGCTTCGGCAGCGCTTCCTGCAGATAGCTCTCGCCGAAGTCGTGCTGGCCCAGCAAGGCGAGCTCACGCACTGCATTGGCGGGATGCGTCTTGCTCACTGCGAGGAGGCAGATGGATGCGGATGTGCGTCCATGGCGGGCAGCTGCATCTTGGATGCGTGCCCGTGTCGCATTCAGACGATCCTCAGGCGTGGCTGGCGCCGAAGCGCCTGATTTTTGCGACCTGATTAACATATTGGCGCAGATAGGGCTCCGCTATACTCGCGACGCTCTTCGCACTCGCGGCCCTCTTCGCACTCGCGGAAAGTTAAGCGGGCGAACCGTCGTCACGCCCGAGTAGTGTGAGGGAGACTTCATGCCCGTCGATATCGCGCAGCTCCTGGCCTTCGCCGTCAAGAACAACGCTTCCGATCTGCACCTCTCCGCAGGCGTGCCGCCCATGATCCGTGTGGACGGCGATGTCAAACGCATCAACATGCCCGCGCTGACTCACAAGGAAGTGCACAGCATGGTGTACGACATCATGAATGACAAGCAGCGCAAGGCGTACGAAGAGTTCTACGAGACCGATTTTTCCTTCGAGATTCCCAAGCTCGCGCGCTTTCGTGTGAATGCATTCAATCAGAACCGCGGCTCGGGCGCGGTGTTTCGTACGATTCCATCGTTGATCATGTCGTTGGATGACTTGAATGCGCCAAAGATCTTCAAGGACATCTCGATGCATCCGCGCGGCCTCGTGCTGGTGACCGGTCCGACCGGGTCGGGCAAGTCCACGACGCTCGCGGCGATGGTCAACTACGTCAACGACAACAAGCCCGATCACATCCTCACCATCGAAGATCCGATCGAGTTCGTGCACGAGAGCAAGCGCTCGCTGATCAACCAACGCGAAGTGCACCGCGATACGCTCGGGTTCAGCGAAGCCCTGCGCTCGGCACTGCGTGAAGACCCTGACGTCATCCTGGTCGGCGAAATGCGCGACCTGGAAACGATCCGACTGGCACTGACGGCCGCCGAGACCGGCCACCTGGTGTTCGGCACCCTGCACACGACCTCGGCCGCCAAGACCATCGACCGTATCGTCGACGTCTTCCCGGCCGCCGAAAAAGACATGGTCCGCACGATGCTGTCGGAATCGCTCCGCGCCGTCATTTCGCAGTCCCTGCTGAAGCGCATCGGCGGCGGCCGTGTAGCGGCGCACGAGATCATGATCGGTACCCCTGCGATCCGTAACCTGATTCGCGAGGGAAAAATCGCACAAATGTACTCGGCCATTCAGACCGGCCAGTCCGTCGGCATGCAGACCCTCGACCAATGCCTGACGGAGCTGCTGCAGAAAGGTGTAATTACCAAGGAAGAAGCGCGTTTCCGGGCGCAGAATAAGGAATCGTTTTAGCGGGTAACGGGCGACAGGCTACGGCTTACGGCCAGAATAGGTGTCACTTGAATTCATTGCCCCATACATGTCGTGCCGACGTACTCCTCATGCTCCGGTTCTGGCCGTTGGCCGTAAGCCGTAGCCTGTAATCCAGCGGAGCGAACCATGGAACGCGAACAAGCCATCAAGCTGATGCAGGATCTGCTCAAGCGGGTGGTCGAAAAGAAAGGCTCGGACCTCTTCATCACCTCGGGCTTCCCGCCCGCGATCAAGGTCGATGGCGAGATCCGGCCGCAATCCGAGCGTGTGCTGACGCCCGAGCAGGCGGCCACCCTGGTCCGTTCGATCATGAACGACAAGCAGACCAAGGAGTTCGACTCGACGAAGGAGTGCAACTTCGCGATTGCGCCGGTCGGCATCGGCCGTTTCCGCGTGAGCGCCTTCGTGCAGCAGGGGCTGACGGGCTGCGTGGTCCGAACGATCAACGCCAAGATTCCCACGCTCGAAGAGATGCAGCTGCCGGCCATCCTGAAGGACGTCGTGATGACCAAGCGTGGTCTCGTGATCGTCGTCGGTGGCACGGGCTCGGGTAAGTCCACGTCGCTGGCTGCGATGTTGAACTACCGCAACGAGAAGACGCGCGGACACATCATCACGATCGAAGACCCCGTCGAGTACGTGCACAACCACAAGGGCTGCGTGATCACGCACCGCGAAGTGGGCGTGGACACGGAAAGCTGGCACATGGCGCTGAAGAACACGTTGCGTCAGGCGCCCGACGTGATTCTGATCGGCGAAATCCGTGACAAGGAAACCATGGAGTACGGCATCCAGTTCGCCGAGACCGGCCACCTGGTGCTCGCGACCCTGCACGCGAACAGCGCCAACCAGGCGCTGGACCGCATCATCAACTTCTTCCCGGAAGAGCGCCGCGAGCAACTGCTGATGGACCTGTCCCTGAACATTCGCTCGCTGATCTCGCAGCGACTGATTCCGCGCGAGTCGGGCACCGGCCGCGTGGCCGCCATGGAAATCATGCTGAGCTCGCCCCTGATTGCCGATTTGATCTTCAAGGGCGAAGTGGCCGCCATCAAGGAAGTCATGGCGAAATCCAACCGCCTGGGGATGAAGACGTTCGACCAGTCGCTGTTCGAGCTCTATGAAGCCGGGCTGATTTCGTACGAAGATGCGCTGCGCAATGCGGATTCCAAGAATGAGGTGCGACTGCGCATCAAGCTGGAGAGCAAACGCGAAATGAAGCTGACCGACGAAGCCGGCAGCAGCTTGCGTATCATGGATGAGGAGGTCGAAGGGGTGATCGGCAGATAGCGGTTGGCGGTTAGCGGTTGGAAAGAACGTATGAGATCCTTTGCGCCGCTCTGCTGACCTTCAGCCGCAACTGTGCCTCGGACTCCGAACCAACCGCCCACCGCCAACCGCTAACCGCTTCCTCACATGTCCGACCCCGCCACCGAGCACGACCCATCCGACACCGGCGCCGAAGAGCGCCCGGTCGTCCTCAATACGAAGCCGTTGTTCAAGCTCATGGTGGACAAGCGGGCGTCGGACCTGTTTTTCACCTCCTACGCACCGATCAAGATCAAGATCGAAGGGCAGATCTTTCCCGTCAACAAACAGGTGCTGACACCCGAAGTGGTGCGTCAGGCTGCGTACGGGTTGATGACCCAGGAACAGATCGAGCATTTCAACGAAGAGCTGGAAATCGACTTCGCCATCTCCGAGCCCGGGCTGGGCCGGTTCCGCGTGAACGTCTTCCATCAGCGCGGTAATCCCGCGATGGTGCTGCGTTACATCACGGCGGATATGCCGCGGCTCGACGATCTGGGCCTGCCGGACATCCTCAAAGACCTCGTCATGATGAAGCGCGGCCTGATCCTGATGGTGGGCGCGACGGGCTCGGGCAAATCCACGACGCTCGCCTCGATGATCAACTTCCGCAACGAGAATTCGTCGGATCACATCATCACCATCGAGGATCCGATCGAGTTCCTGCACAACAACAAGAAGTCGATCGTGAACCAGCGTGAAGTGGGATTGGACACGAAGTCGTATGCGCGCGCATTGCGTAGCGCCATGCGTGCGGCCCCTGACGTGCTGCTCATCGGCGAGATTCGTGACCGCGAAACGATGGATTCCGCGATCATGCTGGCCGGTACGGGTCACCTCGTGCTCGCGACGCTGCACGCGAACAACGCGGCCGAAACGCTCGACCGCATCATCAACATGTTCCCGCGCGACCAGCACACGCAAGTGTTCCTGGACCTGTCGCAGTATCTGCGCGCGATCGTCGCGCAACGCCTGGTACCGGGACGAAATCGCCGTCGCGTCGCCGCCGTGGAGTTGTTGATCAACAGCCCGCACGTGCAGGAGCTCATCAAGAAGGGCGACGTCATCGGCGCCAAGGAAGCGTTGCGTACCAGCACGGAAAAGGGCATGCAGCACTTCGATACCGCGCTGTACAACCTCTTTCGCGAAAACCGGATCACGATGGAAGACGCACTGGTGTACGCGGATTCGCGCACGAATCTGGAAGCGAAGATCAACTTCGGATAGGCGCTCCGCGCGGACGGCTGCGCCTTCGGTCGGCTGGCATGCTGGCCAGAAGCAGGGTCCGTGCGATGGACACCTCTGGCCAGCCGACTAGCAAGCCAGCCAGCCGCTTCTCAAGAAAAATGCCTCCGCGCCTGCACATTCCGCACGATCGTCGCCAGCACCGCCATCCTCACCGCAACTCCATTCGCGACCTGCTGCTGAATCACTGAGCGCGGTCCGTCGGCCACTTCACCCGTGATCTCCACGTCCCGATTCATCGGGCCGGGATGCATGACGATCACATCCGGCTGTGCCTTGGCGAGCCGCTCAGCCGTGACGCCGTATTCGCGGCAATAGGTTCCATCGTCCGGAATGTGGGCGCGATCCATGCGTTCCTTCTGTATGCGCAGGGCCATCACGACATCGGCGCCTTCGATCGCCTTACCGACATCGGTGAAACGGACCGCACCGGTGAACTCCTTCTCCGGCGGCAGGAAGCTCGGCGGTCCCGCGAGACGCAGCTCCTTCGTTCCCAGCAGGGTGAATACCTGCCAAGCCGAACGCGCCACGCGAGAGTGCGTGATGTCCCCGACGATGGTGATGGTCAGCCTGGAGAAGTCCTTTTTGTGCTGGCGCACGGTCAGTGCGTCGAGCAAGCCCTGTGTCGGGTGCGAGAGATGCGCCTCACCCGCATTCAGGATGCTGACGTTGGGTGCAACGTACCGTGCCACGAACGCGGGCAGTCCCGGTTCGGCATCGCGCATGACCAGGATGTCGGCATGCATCGCCTGCAGCGTGTAGATGGTGTCGAGCACCGTCTCGCCCTTCGCGCGCGAGGAGGACTGCATATCGAGGTTCACCACCTCTGCCCCCAGGCGCCGGGCGGCCAGCTCGAACGACACACGCGTGCGCGTGCTGGGTTCGAAGAAGAGATTGGCCACGGTGTGTCCGGCAAGGCTCTGATCCCGGGCGGGCAGATCGCTCGGTGCGCGCACATAGAACTGCGCGAGATCCAGTAATGCGGTGATTTCCGCGCGCGAGAGTCCCTCGAGCGTGATGAGGTGTCGCAGGCGACCGTCCGGGTCGCGCTGGATGGGGGCGCTTTGGTCCTGCATGAGTGCTTGAGGTCTTCTTACCAGGAGCCCTTCGACAGGCTCAGGGCGAACGGTGACTGCAGTTCAGGGCGAGCGGCGAAGTGCTCGAAACCCCGTCGATGGCTTCATCATACCGTTCGCCCTGAGCCTGTCGAAGGGAGCCTGTCGAACGCTCTTCAGCCTCACGACACCGCGCCACCCGCATACCACTGCTCCAGCAACAGCTTGGCGGCGACCTTATCGACGTCCGCACGAACGGTACGACGCTTCTTCATGCCACTGGACCTCGCGTCACGCAGCTCGCTTTCCGCTTCGCGCGAGCTCAGACGCTCATCCACGAGCGTCACGGGCAGGCCACACTTGGCTTGCAGCTCCTGCGCAAATGCGCGCGCAGGTGACGTCATCGCCGTGTCCGTGCCGTCCATGTTGGTGGGCAGTCCCACGATCAGCTGCGCAGGTCGATATTCGGCGATCAGCTTCTCGATGAGCGACCACGGCGGCGAGTTCTTGTGCGTAAGCGTCGTGAGGGCGCGGGCGGTGCGCGTGAGCGAATCGCCGCTGGCAACGCCGATGCGGCGCGTACCGAAGTCAAAGGCGAGATGGATCTGCGGGCGCGTCATGCATGAGCTGCGAGCAGCTCACGCATGCCCGGCCTCGGAGCTGATCATCGCGAGATCCACACCGAGGAGGCGTGCAGCTTCATGCCAGCGTTGCTCGAACGGCGTCTGGAAGAGGATGCGCTCGTCGCATGGAACCGTCAGCCACGCGTTGTTCGCCACTTCGGTTTCGAGCTGTCCCGCGTCCCAGCCCGCATAGCCGAGTGCAATGAATGCAATCTCCGGTCCTTCGCCGCGCGATAGCGCATCCAGGATGTCGCGCGAGGTGGTCACGTGGATGCGTTCGGACACAGGCAATGTGGCATCCCAACGTTTGCCCGCGGAGTGCACGACGAAGCCGCGATCCGTTTGCACAGGACCGCCGTGCAGCACGCTTTGATTCGCCAGCACGAGCGGCGGCGTGGGCATCTTCAACTGCTCGAAGACCTCGGACATCTTCATCTTCAGCGGCCGATTGATGACCAGACCCAGCGCACCTGCCTCGTTATGCTCGCAGATGTACGTGACAGTCTGCGAGAAATTCGCATCCGCCAGCGCGGGCATCGCGATCAGAAACTGGTTGGTGAGGTACTGCGACGTGGCCATGGACCAAGTATCCCGGCTCGACTGCGAGGGCTCAAGCAATGGCTGGGGCAATTGTCGGGAAGATCACAGTCGGAGCTGACGGGCGACAGCCGACGGCTAACGGCCAGAAAACCATTCCCTTCTGGCCAAGAGCCGTTACCCGTTGTCCGCCTCCCGTCCTCATCTAACCTGAGCCTCATCCACCGTCAATTTACCTCCGCGCGCACCGCCGCTGACGAATTGCCACTCATACGCAAAGCGCAGCTCGTCGTACTCGGCCTTCACGTTGGCGGGAAACGGATCGAAGGGTGCCGCCAGTCTGAGAATCCCTAAGGCTGCCTGATCCATTTCCGGATGCCCGCTCGAACGGCGCACGCGAATGTTTTCGAGGCTGCCGTCTGCACGGATCGTCACCTCCAGAACGGGGTTGCCGGTCAGCGCGCGACGGCGGGCTTGGTTCGGATAGTTGAGCGTGCCCAGGCGCTCGACCTTGCGGCGCCACGCATCCAGGTAGGGGGCGATGCGGGATTCGCGCGTATCGGGCGTGATCTCGAGCGTCCGTCGACCGCGCAGTGCGAGTTTGTCCTCGACCGCAGCGCTTGCGAGAACTGGCGCCGTATCGGCGTTCGCCGCGAGAGGGGCCTCCTTTTTCCGATCTCCCGTGACGTCACCATCTACGTAGGTGATTTCGGTTCGTGGCGAGCGAGTGACGATCAGCTCAGCCGCCGGCACGCCTTCGGTGCCCTTGTGCAGCTCCAGCGCATCGCCCTCCATTTCTCCAAGCAACTCCGTCGGCAACGGAGCGGCGGGCGGAGTGGACGCGCGCACGGCCTCTTCGGTGGTGCCGGAGCCCCGCTGATTGCGTTGCGCGAGGTAGAAGGCTTTCGGGTTGGCCGCTTCGTTCACTGCTTCATCCGGCAACAGCAACACCTCGAGGCTCGGTGAATCGCCGCCATCGCGTGATGGTGCGGTGAACGTGACACCCAGGATGAGGATGCCGTGGAACAGCGCCGTGAGGAACAGCGTGGTCGTGAGCCGATCCTTGATCGGCGCGTTCGCCTCCTCGAGGGTGGCGAAGGGATTGCTCTCGGCGTCTGTAGCGTCAGTGGTCACGGTGACGAATGAGTGAATGGCTCGCTGGTCGGCTGGCTTGCTGGCCAGAAGCAGACGGGCACCATTGAATACTTCTGGCCAGCAAGCTAGCAAGCCGGCTAGTGTCCTGAATCGGTAATGCGTGAACGTCAATTCGGCGAGAGGAAATGGCGAAACGGCGTAATGGCGTCAGAAATCACGCGCTTGACGCCATCTCGCCATGACGCCCTCACGCCATTGCGGGCTGACGAACGTACGCG
>DATELY010000135.1:0-35621 GCA_035276085.1 Steroidobacteraceae bacterium
GGCATCGCCGCGGCTTGCGTCTCGATCGACGAGGCTGCGCGGCAAATAGATCGTGACCGTGGTGCCGCTGCCGGGCCGGCTGATGATGGCGGTGGTGCCGCCCGACTGGCGCGTGAAACCGTAGACCTGCGACAGCCCGAGACCGGTACCCTTGTCGACCTGCTTCGTCGTGAAGAACGGCTCGAACACGCGCGACAGGATTTCCGCCGGGATGCCGCCGCCGCTATCGTTGACGCTGAGGGCGACAAAATCGCCTTTCAACTCTTCCGCCGTTTCGCCGCCCAGCAGGCGGACGTTCTCGGCCTTGATCTCGATCCTGCCGCCATCCGGCATCGCGTCGCGCGCATTGACCACGATGTTCACCATCGCGAGCTCGAGTTCGGGGACATCGATGGAAACCGGCCAGATGTTCGACGCGACATCGATGACAAGCTCGATATTGCCACGCGCCGAGCTTTCGAGCACGTCGCGGAAGGCGTCGAGCCGCTCGTCGAGACGGACGACACTTGGGTTGAGCGCCTGGCGCCGCGAGAAGGCGAGGAGCTGGCGCGTCAGCCGCTCGCCGCGCCGCGCCGCGAGTTCGATCGCGTCGATCGCACGCACGTCGCGCGGGGTCTTGATCCGGGTCTTCAGCGATTGCGCATGGCCGCTCACGACCATCAGCATGTTGTTGAAGTCGTGCGCGATACCGCCCGTGAGCTGGCCGATCGCTTCCATCTTCTGGGCCTGCACCAGGCGCTGCTCCAGACGCTTCAGCTCGCTGATGTCGAACAGGATGGTGAAGAATCCCAGCGCCCGCCCGCTGGCATCCAGTTGCGGCACGAGATTCACCTGCGCATCGCGCATGCGCCCTTCGAAGAAGTTGACACCGGTGCGCACGCGCGACTCGCCCCGCAGAACGGCGTCGACGTCGTCCATGAACTCGACGAAACGATCCGAGCTGATCACCTCTTTCAAATGCTTGCCGATCACGCGCTCGCGCGGCTTGCGCATCGCCTGCAACAACGCGGCATTCGCATAGGTCAGCACGAGGTTCGAGTTGATGTACGCGACCAGCACCGGCATGGCATCGAGCGTGAGCTCGTAGAAGTCGCGCGTCTCGCGCACCTGGCGCTCGGCTTGAATGCGGTCCGTGACATCCTGAAACGTACCGCGCAAGCGCACGGCCACGTTGTCGCGCCGCTCGCCCTTGATGATGATGCGGATCCACATCTCCCGGCCCGTCGCGAGCGACGTGCGCACTTCCAGTTGTGCCAGCTGCCCGGTTTCCTTGACCGTGTGCGCCGCCTTGAGCAGGCGCTCGCGATCGTCCGCGTGAAAATTCTTCAGCACGTCGTCCACACTCATGCCCGGGCGCAACGGCAGCTCTTGAGCCGCAAATCCCATGTCGGTCCAGGTCAGGCGCTTGGTCGCGAGGTCGTATTCCCAGCCGCCCACTCGCGCCGTGCGCTGCATGTCGCGCACGAGCGTATCCAGACGCACGCGATCGGTGACATCGCTGAATGTGAGCACGGCACCCGCACCCACACCGCCGCCCTGTGCGCTCATGGGCACCACGCGATACTCGATGGGACGGCGCTGTCCGTCCTTGCGTTTCAGAATCGCGCCGACTTCACGCGCGATGTCGGTGACGTAGCGCACCTTCTGCGGTCGCCCGGTGCTGTCCGTCGTCTCGCGGGCGTTGATGAGCACTCGATAGTCGATGCCGATCAGCTCGTTCACTTCATAGCCGAGCGCGCGTGCTGCGGCGGGATTGGCGTAACGCACCGCGCCGGTGGCATCGAGCTCGAGCACGCCTTCGCCCGAGGCTTCGACCAGCAATTGATTACGTCGCGCCGTGGCCGCCAGCTCGCGCTGCCGACGCAGCAGGGCGGCACGCTGCTCGCGTACGTACCAAAAGCTGCCGGCCCCGACCGCAAGTGCGAGGACGATGCCAATGAGGAGCCCAAACAGTCCTGGGGGCGCGAACAGCCCCTGCAACAGTGTCATGACACGCTGCTTCGATCCTTAAGCTTTCTGTCCTGGCTCGCGACCTGCGTACCAATTGACCGCGTACTGCATGAGCTGGGCCGACGTGCGCAGAGAGAGCTTGCGCTTGATGCGCTGGCGGTGCGACTCCACCGTCTTCACGCTCAAGTTCAGGGCTTCCGCGGTTTGCCGCGTCGACAGACCCTTGCCGATCATGTGCAGCACCTGCAGCTCGCGATTCGTGAGACTGTCGATCGGATTCGCGGAGATGTAGGCACCACCCGAAGCGAACTTCTCGATCATGCTGTTGCCGACGGCTTCGCTCACGTAGATGCCGCCTTCCAGCACGCGACGCAGGGCCACGAGGAACTGGTCGCTCGCCGCTTGCTTCATGATGTAACCGTTGGCGCCCGCGGAGAGCATGCGCTCGGCATAGATCGCTTCGTCGTGCATCGACAGCACGAGCAGCGGCAGAGCGGGGTAATGCGCGCGCGCATCCTTCACCAGCTCCAGACCATCGCCTTGCTTCAGCGATACATCGACGATCACGGCATCGGGCTCGAGCTCGCGAATGAGCGACTTCGCTTCGCGCGCGGTTTCGGCTTCGCCGCATACCTCCAGATCCGTTTCCGCTTCGATCAGGCGGCGCAGACCCTGACGCACGATCGGATGATCGTCAACGATCAACACGCGGCGTTTGCGATCGCGCGCACCACTGAGGACCGGCTTGCTGACGGTCTTGAATAAGGACGAAGAACCCATGCTCATACCATCGATCTCCTGTGCATAGCGGCGGCGCTCGACGCGCCCATCACTCTCTCATGTCCGTCCGGAGCAGTTCCGAACACCTACTCGAGACGCATCACGCGCCCGAGGCTTCTCCCCGCTTCACGGCACGCCTGCGACGCGCCGCCTTCGCTGGTTGAGTCGTGGCGGGCTGCGATGCCAGCTCCAGAGGACACTCGCATACGATGCGCGTGCCCTGCGGCTGCGCCGCTTCGAAGCGCACTTCACCGCCCACCATCTGCGCTCGATAGCGCATGATCTTCAAACCCATTCCTGGCGCCTCGAGCGCCTGCGCAGGCAGGCCGCTGCCATCGTCGGTGATCGTGAGACGCACCTTGCCACGCGCGATGCCAAGGTGCAGTCGTATCAACCGCGCATGACCGTGGCGAACCGCATTGCGCACGGCTTCCTGCGCGATGCGATAGAGGTGATTGGCAAGCTCGGGAGCGAGCGGCTTCGCGCCCTGCGCGCGGTGGCCGAACGTCACGTGGGCGCCATACAGCTCTCGGGCATGCATCGCGAGACTCTCGAGCGCGTCCTTCAATCCACCGCGTTCGAGATTCACCGGCGACAGACCGCGCGCCAGCGCACGCGTGCTCTCGATGGCATTGCTCACCAGCTTGGTGATGCCGTCGATGTCGGGCAGCAGCGCGGGATACTCGACTTGCATGCGGCCGGCGACGCTTCGCAGCATCAAAGCGATGCCGGTCAATTCCTGACCCAGCCCGTCGTGCAAATCATTACCAATGCGGTACTGCTCGCGATTTACAGCCTGCAAAATGGCGCGCTCGAGCCGTTTGCGCTCGCTCACGTCTTGGATCACTACAAGATTCTGATTTCGGCCGGCAATCTCAAATCTTGAGAGAATTCCCGCTACGGCAAATACGGAGCTATCCCTACGGCGCGCTTCGAACTCCAGCTGCAACGAGGTCGGGGGGTGCCCCGACGCCGTCCACTGTTGCAGCTCGGTGAGCGGCCGCACGGACAAGCTGGCGAAGTCCCGCCCGATCAGCTCGCCCCGTCGATAGCCGAACATCGCGTCGAAGGCCGGATTGCTGATCTCGATGACCTGCTCGTCATTCACCATGGCGACGCCTTCGAGCATCGACTCGATCATGCGCGCCTGTGTGGCGATCGCCCGTTCCGCTCGCAGCTGCTCGGTGATCTCGATGACGATGACCGTCAAGCCGAACAGTTCACCTTCGCGGCGTACGGGCATGATCCGCAGCTCGTAGTCACGATGCTCGCCAAGGTCATGCGGCACCTGGACGGTGACTCGGCTCACCTGCTGGGTATCGATCACGCGCTGAAGCGCGGCAACGATCTCCTCGCGCACGGGACCGGGCGCCAGCTCATGGACAGTGCGACCGCGAACCTGGTCGGCGGATACGCCAGCCATGGGCCGATTGGTATAGAGCAAGCGTAATTCACGATCGAATACGAGCACGCGGTGGAGCATCGTGCTGCCGACTTGCTGCAGCAGCAGATGCGTATGTCGCAGCTCGTCCTCGATTGCTTGTTGACGCACGAGGCTCTCGGCGCTCAGCGCCAAGGCGATGACTTCGCCGCTCGTACCGCGAATGGGACGGAAACGCACGTTCAGCATTTTGCCGTCACGCAACTGGCAGACGGCCTCGGCCGCGTGTCCGTCACGTGCACGTCGCAAAGCGCCTTCGTGATCGATGCTCGGCAACGTGTACCGGCTCCACTGCGTGCCGGCAGGTAAGGACTCGCCGATCAACGCGTCGAATTCGACGCTGGTCCAGCGAATGGTGCCGCCTTCAGCGAGCAACGCGAGCGCCAGCCCGAGCGAGCTGACGAAGCGTTCGACGGCCGCAGTACCGGCCTGTGCGCCGAGGAGCTGTGCAAGTGCAAGATGCAGGGAGGCAGACGCGCCTGCGTCTACGCTCGACATGCGTTCTCCTGGCTCTTTGCGACCAACGTTCACTCACCACCCATAGAGATTGCGTGGCTCGCGCGCACGCCGGAAGCGGCAAGACTGCTCAGCGATAGCTAGCAGCTTTGCCGCACAGATCTTGGGTGAGAGCCCGGGCGGGCAATATCAGCGTATCCCTTAATGGGATACGCGGCGGGCAAGGATCGCGTAGTGAGGTCGGGTTACGGTCAACGGCTGACAGGCTACGGCCAGAGTCCGGAGCGCTCGCTTCTGGCCGTGACCGTCAGCCGTTGACCGCTGGCCGCGCCGACTTGCCTCACGCGTTTCCTGCCACTGCCGGTCCGCCGCCGCGATCGGCCACCCATTGAGTGGCATAGCGGATCAGCTCGCTCGTGGTCCGCAAGTTGAGCTTCTCGCGCATGTGGCGGCGATGGGCATCGACCGTCTTCATCGAGAGATCCAGCCGTTGCGAGATCTCGCGTGTGCTGATGCCCGCACCGATGAGGCGGAAGACTTCCAGCTCCCGCTCGGTAAGGGCCGCGACCGGATCTTCGTCCACGGCCGGCGCCCTGCCCCGGGCCACCTGCGTCAGCAACCGCTCGCCCATCGCGCTGCTGACGTGCCGTTGACCACGCGCCACCTTGCGCAGAGCGCCGAGGAAGTCGGTGCCCGCCACGTTCTTCATGACGTAGCCGCTCACGCCCAGGCGCAGCAAGCGCTCGGCGTACAGCGCCTCATCCTGCATGGAGAGCACCAGCACGCGCACATCCGGATGCTGCTGACGGATCCAGCGTACGAGTTCGATACCGTCATCGCTCCCCAATGCCAAATCCACCACCGCCACATCGGGGGTGTTCGCCGTGATGGCGCTCTGCGCATCGTTGGCGTTCGAGGCTTCCGCCGCCAGGACGAACTCGCTTTGTCCCGCGAGAAGCTGCTTCAGGCCTTCTCGGACGAATGGGTGGTCATCGACGATCACGATGCGGGTTTGGTCGGGCATGCATGCCTCCGTGTTGTCGCTTGAGTCTGGTCCGGGCGACCCCGAAGCAGCCATCCACATTTTCCACAGTGGGACTCGTGAGTGTTAACTTTCGAGCTGTCGTAAAGGCTCTAGCAGCCTGTCGGACTTAGGATTGATCTACTGCGGCGGCGGCAGCTGGGTCCATTTTTTCGATCGTCCTCGTTAAATAGCGAGGGCTATTCGCCTCGAACGATCGAAAAACTGTCCTCCATCTGCCACCGCCTCGCTACGATCACCTAAGTCCGACAGGCTGCTAGTTGAACGATTTACAGCGCTCATGACCGACCCGCGCCCCGCCACCTTGCGCATCCTGCTGCTCGAGGACGATCCGAACGATGCCGAACTGATTCGCATCGAGCTCCAGCGTCATGGGCTCACTGCCCAGTGGCAGCATGCCGCGACCCAAGCGGAGTTTCGCAGCGCACTAGCCGACGGCGGTCCTCCGGATCTCGTATTGGCGGACTACAAGCTTCCCGGCTTCGATGGACTGTCCGCGCTGAAGATCGTGCGGCAACAGAGCCCCAACACACCCTTCATCTTCGTGTCCGGCGCCCTGGGTGAAGAACGGGCGATCGAGGTCCTGAAGAGCGGCGCGACCGACTATGTCTTGAAGGATCGCCTGCAACGGCTGCCAGCCGTGGTCGAAAGGGCACTCGAGGAAACGCGTGCGCGCCTGGAGCGACGCACCATGCGCCAGGCGCTGGATGCACAGCGCTTGTTGCTGACGACGTTGATCGACAGCCTGCCCGAAGCGGTCCATGCCATCGATGAGCACGGCCAGCTGACGCTCGCGAACCAGGCGCTATTAAAAGAGTTGCGGCTACCGCGCGAGCGCGTCCTCGGACGCCGCCTGAGCGAGATCCAGCCGGATGAGCTCGGCCTGGAAGTCGAGGCGCAAAACCTGAGCTGTCTGCAAACGGGCAAGGCGCTGATCGACGCGGAACGCGTGAGCATCAGCGCCCACGGCCGCGTGCGCTGGCTGACCTACTCGCATGTGCCCTTGCGGGAAAGCGGGCGCGTGAGCGGCGTCGTGTGCATGAGCCGCGACGTCACGGAACGCAAGACTCTGGAGCAGGAGATTTTGGAGATCTCCAATCGCGAGCAGCGCCGTCTCGGCAGCGACCTGCACGACGGTCTGGGCCAGGAGTTGACGGGATTGTCGCTCTTGCTCAGAGGCCTGGAAGTGCAGCTGTCGCGTGAAGCGCCGCAGTACGCGCCGCACATCCTGAAGATCACGGATCTCATGGCACGCACGATTCAAAGCACGCGCTCCCTGGCGCGCGGCCTCGCGCCGGTGAATCTGGAACGCGGCGGCTTGACCGAAGCACTCAAGCACCTGGCGATGCGCTGCTCGGACATGTACCCGCTGCAATGTGTGTACTCGCACACGGGCAAGCTGCCGGAGCTGGACGAGGGCGCCGCCACGCATTTGTATCGTATCGCTCAGGAAGCGACGACCAACGCGGCGCGCTATGCGATGGCGAACAAGATCGTGATCGAGCTGAAGGCGACGCCGCGCGCGCTGAATCTGGCCATCAGCGACGACGGCATCGGGCTCACGGCGGGGCTTGCGCACGGCCGCCCGGGACTCGGCTTGAAGATCATGGAATATCGCGCGCGCATGCTCGGCGGCAGCCTGAAATTCGAGGAGCCGGGCGTCGGCACGCGCGTGCAGTTGAAGTGTTCTTTGAAGCTCTTGCGTCAGCCCATGCGTGTACGCGAGCCGAGGTAGCCTGCCTGTGCACGGTGTAGTTCGCCACTCCACTGGCGCATGAAGCTCTCGGCTTCGGCCGGCGCGCACGGAGCGCAGATGAAGCGGCCCTGGACGGCATCGCAGCCGGCACCGTCCAGAAAGTGAAAAGCCTCCGGCGCCTCGACACCTTCCGCACACACCGACAGCGACAAGTTGTGCGCGAGATCGACCAACGCACGTGTCACGGTCGCCGCGGTGGTCGAGGAGCCAATGTCCGCCGTGAGCGAGGCATCGATCTTCACTTCGCTGAATGGCATGCGATACAGCTGCGTCAGCGACGACGTGCCCGTACCGAAATCATCCAGGGACAAGCCCACGCCGCGTAAACGCAACCGCGCGAAGATATCCATCACGAGCTGCGGATTGCCGCCGGGTGCCGCTTCCGTCACTTCCAACGTGAGGTACTGGGGCGGCAAGCCGAACTCCAGCAGCAGCCGTGCGAGGCGATCGGGGAACTCGAGGTCCTGCACCAGTCGCGGCGCGAGATTCACCGCCAGCGAGAGGTCGAGGCCATTCTGGCGCCAATGCCCCACCTGCCGTACCGCATTGGTCAAAACGATGTCTGAAATATCGATGATGAGTCCGCTTTGCTCGGCCATGCTCAGGAATTCCTGCGGCAGCAAGAGTCCGAGGACCGGGTGTTCCCACCGTACCAGCGCCTCGACACCGCCCACCTGCCATTCCTGTGCACGGCGCACGAGTTTCGGCTGATAGTGAACGACGAACTCCTGTTCGCGGACGGCGCGGGCCATCTCGTCCACCGTCACGCGTCGCATATCGCTGGAGAGATGCTGTTTGAGCAGCGCTTCGATGTCTTCGACCATGGCCGGCTTCTGCAAGGTCCCGAGCATGGTGAGGCCGAGCGACTCGCCGAGCTGACGAGCGCTGACGAGGACGCGCTGGTCCATGCCACTCGCCAGGAGCACACCGGCGTCGGATCCATGGCGCGCCAGGTAGCGCAATGCCTCGATGCCGTCCATGCCGGGCATCTGCAGATCCAGTAATACCAGTGCGGGTCGTCGATGAGCCAGGTGCTCGCGGAAGGCCGAGGGCGTGACGGCCGTCAGCACCTCGCAGCCCACGCCTTCGCCGATCATCGCAATCAACTCCAGGAAGTCCGGCTCATCATCGACTGCCAGGACCACATTGTTCTCACGCGCGGACACGTTGCTGCTCTCCGTGAACATCGTCCAATAGTGCCCGCACGCGCCGTGCGAGCTCTTCCAGTTGGTAAGGCTTGGTGAGCACTTCGTGGTTCGACTCTGCCAGCGCCGCCGCCGCGGCATCGCCCGCGCAGCCCGATGTCAGCAAGACCTTGAGCCCGGGCCGGCGCTCACGCAGTTTGTGTATCAGCTGTGTCCCCAACATGCCACCCGGCAACATCACATCGGAAAACACCAATGCGACTTCTGGATGCTGCATGAACTGTTGCAATGCCTGCGGCCCGGTGGCCGCGTCCAGCGTGTGATAGCCCAGACTGCGAAGCAGTTCAATTGCCGTCTCCCGCACCTCGGTGTCGTCTTCCACGACGAGAATCGTTTCCGAGCCGCTAACCGGTTCCGCCACGGCACGGCCCTCGTTGCGCAGGGTATCGGCTTGCGACAGGGCACGGGGGAAGTACAGATGGACCGTCGTGCCCGCATTCTCGGTGCTGGTCAGCGTGACGTAGCCGCCCGATTGCTTGACGAAGCCGTACACCATCGACAATCCCAGGCCGCTGCCCTTGCCTACCTCCTTGGTCGTGAAGAATGGCTCGAAGGCGCGCTTCAGCACGTCGGGTGACATGCCGGAGCCTGAATCGCTCACCTCGACCACCGTGTAAGCGCCAGGCGGCACGTTCTGTTCGCCCGTATTAGCCGCAAAGAATTCCAGATTCCGCGTCACGATGCGCACGACGCCGCCATTGGGCATGGCATCGCGCGCATTGATGACGAGATTCAACACGGCATTCTCGAGCTGACCGGGATCGGCTCTCACCGGCCACAGCTCGGGCTCCAGCTGATGACTGATCTCGACGTCATCGGCCAACGCCCGTCGGAACAGCTCGTACATGCCGACGACGAGCTCATTGACGTCCAGCACGCGCGGCTCGAGCACCTGCTGGCGCGCGAAGGCGAGCAGCCGACGTGTCAACTCGCCGCCACGCACCGCGGCGCGCAACCCGGTTTCCGCGTGCTTGCGCAAGCGCGGCGTCTCGCGCAGGGATCGCGCCAGCAACTGCAAATTGCCCAGGATCACCGACAGCAGGTTGTTGAAGTCATGTGCAATGCCGCCCGTGAGCCGGCCCACCGCTTCCATCTTCTGACTTTGCCGCAGCTCGGCTTCCAACAAACGGTGCTCTGTCACGTCGCGCGAGACGACGAAACATCCGCTCACCGTGCCATCGTCGGATCGATGCGGCACCAGGACCGTCTCGAGCTCGAGGTCTTTGCCAGCGGCGTTCTTCATTTGGCTTTGGAAGGCCACGGTTTCGCCCGCAAGCGCCCGCCTTGTGACCGGCCGCAGCTCGGCATAGCGACTCGCGGTCAGCACGGCATTGAGCGGCACCCCTGCCTCCGACACCGGCCCGACGATCTCCTGAAAGAGCGGGTTGGCGAAGACGATGCGCTCCTCGCGATCCAAATAACCTATGAGGAGCGGCGATGAGTTGATGATCGTGCCGTAGAAATCATGGCTGCGAACCAGCGCTTCCTCCGCCTGGATCTGTGCCGAGATGTCGCTGATCGAACCGGCCAGACGCCGCGGCCGACCGGCCGCATCGCGCTCGGCCTGCCCGCGCAACCGGCACCACACGACAGCACCGTCTTTGCGCTGCAGACGACAGCGCACGTCGAGCGGGCCGCCGCTTTCGAGGTGTGCGCGGATGCGTTCCAAGGCCGGCTTGCGATCGTCTGCATGCAGCGCGCGTTGAAAGGCCGTGAACGTATCGGGGAACTCGTCGGCCTCGTAACCGAGAATCTCGCGGAAGCGCGCGGCATACCACACGTGCCCGGTGCTCAGATCCCAGTCGTATAAACCATCGGACGTGCCGCGCACCGCCCGCTCCCACCGCTGCTGCGCTTCCTGCGCTTCCACCTGCGAGTTACGGCGTCGCGTGACATCACGCAGCACGCCGATCACGCGCAACGGTTGGCCGCCCGTGTCCCGCTGTACGACTCGAGCCCGCGCCGCGAACCAATGCACGGCGCCATCGCCTGCGGTGAGGCGGTACTCGCATTCGAAAGTCGGCGTCTCACCGCGATAGTGCCGTTCGAACTGCTCCAGTACGGCAGGTTCGTCCGGCGGCAGCACCAGACGCGCTGCGAGATCCGTGCGCTGTAACAGCAGCTCCGGGGCAATGCCCAACACGACCGACCATTGATCGTTGTAGTACACCTCGTCGCGCTCGACGTTCCAGTCCCACATGGCCAGCTCGCTCGCGGCCATCGCGAGCTCCAGGCGAGCGTCACTCGCGCTCAACAGGTCGCGCAACCGGCGCCGGCCGCTCACATCTTCCAGTGTCAGCGTTCTGAGGCCATCGGCCTTCGCGGCCGACGACACGCACACGCGCCACAAACGCCCTTCCATACGGGCGGGCAAATCGGCGACGAAGCTCTGATTGGCGGCGATGGCGCGCTCGAGCGCACCCAGCACGTCGGCATCGGCGCTCAGCCCGAACAATTCCAGCACCGTTGATTTCGTCTGCAACGGCTCGCCGTCCCGCAGGACGCGATTGGCAAACGCGACGCGAGCGGCCGCATCAACCAGGGCGATCGGCGTGCTGACGCTGTCGAGCAGCGCCATCGCCTCCGGCGTCACGGATGGAAGTGTGACAGCGTTCATGATCTCCGCCGCCCGGTCTCCAGCGAGCCACCGGCAACCGTGAAAGAGCGCACATTTTGGAGCGAATTGGACATGCGGAAAGACGGCGATCACCAGCGCAGACTGGCTTTGAATGTATCGGCCGCAGACGGGCGCTGTTGAGCGATCGCCGTGCACAAGGGCTGCGACCTACCCGCAGGCGATCGTCCCTCACGATGGGCGTTTGAAAATTGGCCTTGGAAGCTGGAGCTGCATTGCGCTGCGGCTGCAGTCAACGGACCGCAGCGCTGCGTGCTCGCGCTCAGGGCATTACGGGTGGACTGTATTCGAGCGTCGTGCCGAACAGCCACAGCATGAACAGCACCAGCGGGACGTGCACGATGAACTGCACGATCGTGAACCCGATGATGTCGCGCGCCTTCACGCCGAGGATGCCGAGCAACGGCAGCATCCAGAAGGGATTGATGAGATTCGGCAACGCTTCGGCGGCGTTGTACACCTGCACCGCCCAACCCAGATGGACTTTGAGATCGTTCGCCGCCTGCATCACGTAGGGCGCTTCGATGATCCACTTGCCGCCGCCCGATGGAATGAAGAAGCCCAGCACGGCGGAGTAGATCCCCATCAGCACGGGAAACGTGTCGCGTGTCATTGCCGACGAGAAGAACACGGCCAGGTGATGTGCGAGCGGTTGACCGTCGAGACCTGGAGCCGCAGTCATCATCGCGGCGATGCCGCCGTACAAGGGGAACTGGATCAACACGCCGGCAACGCCGGGGACCGCACGAGTCGCGGCATCGAGGAACGTGCGCGGACGCCAGCACAGCAGGAGCGCCGCCATGAGGAAGAGGAAGTTGTAGCTGTTGAGATTGGCGATCGCTTTGGCGGCGCCCTTGGTCGCAAATTCGTGAATCAGCCAGCCGGCACCGAGCAGCGCCAGCAACACATTCAGAATTGGGCTGTGCTCGAGCCACTCGCCTGGACGCGAAGGCGCGTTGGAATCGGCGACTGGCTTGGGCTGCGCATCGGTGCAGCGACCTCTTCCACTGTGCGTGCACTCGCGCCCTCGGGTGCCGTCAGCCAGACGATGACGAGGGTCACGATGATCAATACGGTGGTAAGTGCAATCGATTGCCAGAGAAAAATCGTATCCGTGAACGGCAACACACCCGTGATGGGCAGCAGGCCCGGCGGCATGCTGGCGGGGTTGGCCTGCAGCTGTGCCGCGGATGAGGACAATCCCATCGCCCATACCGAGCCCAGACCCAGATAGGCCGCCGCACCCGCGGCGCGATAGTCCATGCGCAATTCGGCGCGCTGAGCCAGCTCGCGCACCAGCAAACACCCGACGATGACACTCAGGCCCCAGTGCAGGAGCGACAACAGCATGCTGACCGTCGCGACCCAGCACACGGCGCCGCGCCCGGTGCCCGGCACCTTCGCGAGCCATTGCACCAGACGGGCGATCGGCGGCGAGCTTGCCAGCGCATAGCCGCCGATGAACACGAAGCACATCTGCATCGTGAAGGTGATCAGGCTCCAGAACCCATCGCCGAATGCCGTTGCGACGGACGTCGGCGCGGCGCCGAACGACATCGCGGCACCCGCCACGACGATGACGGCCAGCGCGGCGAAGACAAAGGCGTCCGGAATCCACCGCTCCGACCACGCGCACGTACGCAGGGCGAAGCGTTGCAGGAACGATGTGGATTCCACAGCCATCGGATCACCCCATTAGAGTGCTTTGTGGACCATCGCCTCCGGTCGCGGTTTGTTGTGGTTCCTCTCCGCGAAGGCGACACGCACGGTCATGGCACGTCCTGGCCATGCGCAACGAGCATGCGGGCAGCGATTTCTACGTGCAGACGTGGCTCAGATCAAGAGCGCCCGACAGGCGATGCGTCGGAACAAGATCACAGTTGGGCCATTATGGTATTGAAGCCATATGGCATCGCCGCCATAATGGTGAACATGCCATGGGCCGTAGAGTTCCACCCTGAATTTGAACCGGAGTTCGATGAACTGCCGGAACCTGTTCACGGAGGTAGTGAGAAAGCATTCTACAAACAGCTGATCAAGAAGGCAGATGAGCGGTTTGATGCGCATCTGGCCCCAATGAAGAAAGTGAGGAAGCCGAAATGACCACCCTAAACCAGAAGCTCGCGAGCCTATCGACAGAGCGCCGTCAGAAAATCGAGACCCGGGCAAAAGAGCTGATTGCGGAGGAGATGACCCTACGCGATCTGCGCAAGGCCATGGGTCACACCCAGGCCAAAGTTGCGAAAGCGCTGGGTGTTGGGCAGGACACGGTGAGTCGTTACGAGAGCCGCAGCGACATGTTGTTGTCGACGTTGAACCAGTTCGTGGAACAGATGGGTGGCGAGCTGGTTCTGACTGCAACGTTCCCGGATCGCGAGCCAGTGCGCATTCGGGGCTTAGGAGAGATTAGGACCGCCATCGCACAAGACGTCCGGCATCCAAAGAAGGCCCGGAGACAACTTGGAGATCACGTAATGCATGCGAAGCGAACACAGAGAGGCGGTTCGCATAGAAAGCGCGCTTGAAGTTAGGGGTCAATCGCGACATGCCCCCCGGAGGTGCTGGACTCGCCATCGTTCGTTGCCGCTCAAGTTTCATGAGCTGCTTCCCGAAGATTGCCTCGAATTGTTCGAACTATCCTTGTTCGAGTTCTACCTGAGCGAGAACGCGGCCACGATCGAGAGAATGCTGTCGGCGGAGCCGGGCCTACGTGGACGAGCAACAGCGCCATGGAGTCGAGCTCGTAAACGACAGCGGGATCGTCGCTGCGGAGCACTGTGCCATTGACCGGCGTTGGCAAGGTGTGCTGGAGCGGGTGATGGGAATCGAACCCACGTTAGTAGCTTGGGAAGCTACAGTTCTACCATTGAACTACACCCGCGCCGTGAGCGGATTCTAGGCGAGCGCAGACGCGCGGCAAAGGGGATATTGCGGGTCGGGCGTGCGCCGGCTGCTAACATCCGCGCCCCTTCGATCAGGTGTTCTTCATGTCCGACGATCGCCCCGATGACCCTGCCGCGGACCGCCACCGGCATGTGCGCAGTTTCGTGTTGCGCGCAGGGCGGCTGACTCATGCTCAGGAGCGCGCACTGGAGGTTCTGTGGCCGCTTTACGGTATCGAGCTCAGCGCCGCGCCGCTCGATCTCGATGCCATCTTTCAGCGGCACGCACCGCGCGTATTGGAAATCGGTTTCGGCGCCGGCGAAGCGCTGCTTGCTTTTGCGAGCACTCATCCTGAATACGATTGCATCGGCATCGAGGTGCATCCGCCCGGCGTTGGACACTTGCTGTTGGGCGTGGAGCGCGAGCGGCTCGCCAACGTGCGAGTGATTGCGCATGACGCAGTCGAAGTGCTGGCGCAGGCACTCGCGCCGCAATCGATCGATCTCATCCATATCTTTTTTCCCGATCCCTGGCCGAAGAAGAGACACCACAAACGGCGTTTGATACAGCCTGCATTCGTTCGCCTGCTCGAACGCGTGTTGTCACGTCACGGTGAGATTCGACTTGCTACCGATTGGGAGCACTATGCGCTGCAGATGCGCGATGTGTTCGAGAGCGATGCGTCATTCACCAACGTGCATGGCGCGAACACATTTGCACCGCGCGCCGACGTACGGCCGCTGACTCGTTTCGAGCAACGCGGTCAACGACTCGGTCATGGTGTGTGGGACCTGCACTATCGTCGTCGCGTCAGTATCGGATGATGCTTTGCAGAAAAAAGAAAGCTTGAAAGCACCTCGATGGAGGTCTAAAAAGATCGCACGATCTTGAGTTGCACTCAGCACGGAAATGGAGCGTGCATTCAAGCACGCAGCTGGAGAGCCGACGTATGCGATCTTCAATGCCTGTGATCGGTGAGTGGTATCGAACCAATGATGGCGGCTTGATGGAAGTCGTCGCCATCGACGTGCGTGAAGGCACGATCGAAGTGCAACACTTCGACGGCACGGTCGAAGAGTTCGACATGGAAGGCTGGCAACAGCAGGGCCTCATGAGCGCGAAGGCACCCGAAGACTGGAGCGGTTCCGTCGACATCGAACCGGAGGACTTCGACAACGGCAATGAAGAGCCGTCGCCTCCGACCTGGACCGATCCACTGAACTTCCTCGATCGTTCCGAAGCAGTGGGCTATTCCGAATGGCCCGTACCCACCGGCGAACGTTTGTACTGAATCACCTTTCACGAACGCTTTCGTTTGCAATCATCGCGTAGACGCATCCGTCTTTGAGTTCTACAGGCAACGGCCGTAGACCGTTGCCATTGCATGGCCCCGCCACGCATGTGCCCGTTGCAATCTCGAACAACGCTCCATGCGACGCGCATTGAATGAGCGTGCGCTCGCGCGTGAGAAATTCATGCGGATGCCAATTGAGCGGATGGCCCGCATGCGGACACCTGTTCACGTACGCGAACACCTGCGCACCGCTACGCACCAGAAATCCTCGCAGGGGCCACTCACCTGCGCCGATGCTGAAGGCACGGGAACCGGGATCGGCGAGCTCGTCGATGCGACAGATCGCGACTTTTTCAGTCGTCATGCCGCGACGTTCGATTTCAATGAAGGCATCCGCTTTGCGAGGAAGTAAAGCAGGATCAAAGCCGGCACGCTGAGGCTCGAGGTGTAGAGAAAGAAGGCCTCGTACCCAATTGCGTCCACCACGAATCCCGAAGTCCCCATCAGCAGTTTGCCGGGCATCGCGTACAACGAGGACAACACCGCGTACTGCGTGGCAGTGTAGCGCGCGCTCGTCAGATTCGAGAGAAACGACACGAGCGCCGTGCCATGGATACCGATGGCGACATTGTCGAGGCTATTCGCGAGCGCCAGACCGACAATGGATGCACTGTCGGTGGCCGCAAGAATGGAGAAGCCCACGTTTGAGCACATCACCATCACACTGCCGGCAACCAGTGCTCGTGTATTACCCAGCTTCGCGACGACCACACCACCGATCACGACTCCGACCATTGAGGCGATGAGCCCAAAGCCTTTCACGACGGCAGCCACCTGTTTCAGTGTGTAGCCGTGATCGAGGTAAAAGGGATTGGCCATTACTCCCATGGCGTAGTCGGTGAGTCGATAGGAGCCGATGAATGCGAAGATCAACAGACCGAGTCGGAGCCCATAGCGAGTGAAGAAATCGGCGATCGGGCCCACGATGGCCGCCATGAACCAGGCCCCGGCATTGCGCAGCCAGTCAGGCCAATGCGCACGTTCGGCAACCCACGCCGTGACACGATGCTCCGCTTCGGCACTCTTTGTGCCTTCGCGCGGCGTGGGCTCGCGGGTGAGCAACGTTGTCAGTACACCTACGCTGGTGAGTCCCGCCATGCTGAGATACGCAACAGTCCAACTGTAATCGGCAGCCAACCATAGCGCGCCCGCGCTACCGACCATGATCGCGATTCGATAGCCGAGCTGATACGCCGCGGCCATGCCGCCCTGCATGCGCTCACTGGCAGACTCGATACGCCACGCATCTATGGCGATATCCTGAGTAGCGGCGCAAAACGCGACGAACAGGGCAAGCGCGGCGATGTGGAGGACGTTAGTTGCAGGGTCGGCGTGGGCGATGCTCATGAGGCCCAGAGCGATTCCAAATTGCGCGACCATCATCCAACTGCGGCGACGTCCCAGCATGCGCGTGAGGAGCGGTACCGGTACGCGATCAACGGCGGGCGCCCACAAGAACTTGATGGAATAGACGATGCCGACCCAGGCCAGCATACCGATCGTGGCGCGTTCGATGCCTGCTTGTCGCAGCCACGCCGACAGCGTGCTGAAGACCAGCATGAAGGGCAGGCCCGCGGAGAACCCCAGAAACAGCATCGAGAGCACCGCGCGATCGCGGTACACCAAGATTGCTTGCCACCAGGTGGGTTGTGGTTCTGCCTTCGCGTCGTTCACAGCGCGCGCTCAACCCGCCAAACCAGGAGCACGATTCGCAACGCGAGGACACGACAGCTCTGTTGTTCCATGACGGCAGTATAAGTGGTCGACATCGAATCAGTGCACGACACACCCGCTCTTCCTCTACAGTGAAAGCCTCAACGGCGCTACGATTGCTGGCATGAACCAACACGACTTCATCCGTCTCTGCCTCGACCTCGGCGTCCTGCGATTCGGCGAATTCAAGCTCAAGTCCGGACGCATGAGCCCGTACTTTTTCAATGCGGGCCTGTTCAACACCGGGCGCGCGCTGGCGGAGCTGGGGCGCTACTACGCGCAGACGATTCAGAGCTCGGAGTTGCTGTTCGATCTGCTGTTTGGCCCCGCATACAAGGGAATCCCGTTGGTCGCGGCAACCGCGGTCGCGCTCGCGGATCATCACGGCCGCTCATTGCCGTGGGCATTCAATCGCAAAGAGGCGAAGGACCACGGTGAAGGTGGATCGATCGTCGGCGCAAGTCTGGGTGGTCGCGTGCTGATCGTCGACGATGTGATGACCGCGGGAACGGCATTGCGCGAATCGCTGCAAATCATCGAAGCGCACGGCGCGGTACCGGCCGGTGTGGTCATCGCGCTCGATCGCCAGGAGCGCGGTACGGGCGAGCTCTCAGCGGTTCAAGAAGTCCAGAGTCGCTATGGGTTGCCGGTGCACAGCATTCTCAAGCTGTCGGATCTGATCTCTTATTTAGAACAACAGAGCGATCCTGGACAGCTCGAGGCCATGCGGCGCTATCGCGAAGAATACGGCGTCAAAGTGTGACGCAAGCCGCTAAGCTTGCGCGCCAGCTTTGGACGGGATGCAACCGTGACGGCAGAATAACCGGCGCTTTCGGGGGTACTGGATGATATGCGCTCAAGCGTGAGGACTTCGCTGGTGCCAATTTTGATGGCTGCGGTGGCCATCTCTGCGCCCGTGGGCGCAGCACAAAAACCCTCTGCCGACAGGGAAGCCTTCTACCGCTGCCGCGACGCCAAGGGACAGGTCCACTATGGCGACAGCATACCGGCGGAATGCCACGACATGGACACCGAGGTCTTGAACCAGCACGGCATGGTCGTACGCGAGATCGAGGGTGCCCGCACGCGGCAAGCGCGGCTGGGACGTGAGTCGGCGGACAAATCCGCGCGTGAGCAGCGTGAGGCCGAAGCTCAGCGCGACCGCATGCTCATCGACACGTATCTCACGGTGGCTGACATCGAGCGCTTGCGCGATCAGCGTCTGGAACTGCTGGAAGCGCAGTTCAAGGTCACGCAGCAAAGCATCGCCAACCTGCAGGAGCGGCAGACCCGCATCCAGCAGCAGATCGCGCGCTTCAAGCCGTACAGCAAGGACCCCAACGCGCCGCCGCTCCCCGACCATCTGGCCGAAGAGATGGTGAACACCGTGAACGGGCTCCAGGTGTATCGCGCGACGCTTGCCGACAACAAACGCGATCAAGCCGCGTTGCGCGCGGCGTTCGACCGCGACATCCGTCGCTTCAAAGAGCTGAAAGGGATTCGTTAGCTTACTTCGTGCCGGAGCTGCCGAAGCCGCCCGCGCCGCGAACCGACGCGACGAAGTCCTCGACGATTTCGAAGTCCACTTGCACTACGGGCACCAGCACGAGCTGCGCGATGCGCTCGCCGGGCTGGATCGTGAATGCGGTTTGACCACGATTCCAGCACGAGACGAACAACTGACCCTGGTAGTCGGAATCGATCAGTCCAACGAGATTGCCGAGCACGATGCCGTGGTTGTGGCCCAATCCCGATCGCGGCAGCACGATCGCGGCCAAGCCCGGATCGCCAATGTGAATCGCGAGACCGGATGGAATGAGCTCGCTCGCGCCGGGATCGAGCGTAAGCGGCTCCTTCACGCAGGCACGCAAGTCCACGCCAGCCGATCCGTCGGTCGCATAGGAGGGCAACGGAAACTCACGACCGAGGCGCGCATCGAGGATGCGCACTTGCAGCGGCCGACGTGAGCTCATGCGTGTTGGCTCACGCGTGCGGCATTCGAAACGGGTGCGGGAGAGGATTTGCGGGCACGGTAGCGCTCGGCGATCAGCGCCACGAGCTGCTGTGCCAGCTCGGATTTGGCCGTGCGGCCCAGCTGCCGCCGACCGCCGGGCCAGTAGACGGTCAACGCGTTGTCATCGCAGTCGAAACCCAAGCGATCACCGACTTGGTTGGCCGCAATCATGTCGAGGCGCTTCTTCTCCATCTTGCCGAGCGCGTACTTTTCCATCTGATCGGTTTCGGCCGCGAAGCCGACCAGGAACGGACGCTGTTCGAGTTGCGACACGGTCGCGAGGATGTCCGGCGTGCGCGTGAGCGAGAGCGACATCGTGTCGGCGGTTTTCTTGATCTTCTCGCAGGCGATTTCGCAGGCGCGATAGTCCGACACCGCAGCTGAAGCGATGAAGATATCGGCGGCGCCGATGTGCTGACGAACTGCGCACATCATTTGCTCCGCGCTCTCGACATCGATGCGGGTGACACCGGACGGCGAACAGATCTGTACGGGGCCGCTCACCAAAATGACTTCGGCGCCGGCTTCTTGGGCCGCCTGGGCAACGGCAAAACCCATTTTCCCGGAGCTGCGGTTGCTGATGAAACGAACGGGGTCAATGCGCTCCCGCGTGGGACCGGCGGTAACCACGACTTTCAAACCTTGCAGCAGCCCTTTGACCGGCGAGTCGGTTCGCGGCGGCGACAGGATCAAATCGGCCAGCTGTAAGGGCTCGAGCATGCGACCCAACCCAACTTCACCGCACGCCTGCTCGCCCGCGGCTGGACCCAGCACCTGTACACCGCGCTCGGCGACGAGCGCGACGTTCGCCTGTGTCGCCGGGTTCGCCCACATTTGCTGATTCATCGCGGGCGCGACGGCAATCGGCGCTGTCGTGGCGAGACAGAGCGTCGCCAGCAAATCGTCTGCCAACCCGTGCGCCAGGCGGGCAATGAAATCGGCGGTCGCGGGGGCGATCACGATCTGGTCCGCCCAGCGCGCGAGCTCGATGTGCCCCATGGCCGCTTCGGCCGCTTCATCCCAGAGATCGGTACGAACCGGTCGGCCCGACACGGCTTGCAGCGTCAACGCGGTCACGAACTGCTGTGCACCCGCGGTCATGACGACCTGCACTTCGGCACCGCGCTCGCGTAGGCGGCGGACGAGATCCGGCGCCTTGTAGGCTGCGATGCCGCCAGTGATGCCGAGCAGGATGCGTTTGGGAGGCTCGTTCATGCGCCGGATTATGGTCGCCGGCCCGGTAACAGCAAAGTGATGAAGCGAACAAACTCGCCGACGCCTGCAACCGAATGAGCATTTCAATATGAACGCAGGCGATTTAGCTCTCCCGAATGGCGCAGGGGTGCCGCACGATGCGCGCCAGCCTGGTGCAGCGGCTAGGGCCTGTTAACACTCTGAGTCATGGGCTGCGACGAACGATGGCGGTCCAGAGCAAGGCGCGACGACCGCTGCGTACTTGACGTACTCGAGGGAGGAGTAACGATGCTCTGGACCGCCATCGTTCGTCCCATAGAAGGTATTTATTCATTTGATGGGTGCGCTTCTAAGCGTCTGCTGCCGCGTTACAAAGGTTGCCCATATCGACATATGGGCTGCGCTTTGCGCCTTGCATCAGACGCTTAGAAGCGCACGCAGCCCATGACTCAGAGTGTTAACAGGCCCTAGGACGAGCACATGTCGATTCGGAATTGGCCAAGCGAAGAACGCCCGCGCGAGAAACTGATACGACTCGGGCCGCAAGCGCTTTCCGAGGCGGAGTTGATCGCCATCCTGCTGCGAACCGGCATCCGCGGCCGCTCCGCCATGGATCTGGCGCGCGACCTTCTCGTTCAGTTTGGCTCGCTGCGCGGCATGCTGACCGCCGATTGCGAGGCCGTTTGCCGGGCGCCGGGATTGGGGCCCGCGCGTTTTGCGGCATTGCAAGCTGGCCTGGAGCTGGCGCGCCGGCACTATCAGGAGCTCATGCAGGTCGGGCCGGCGCTGACGAACCCGCGCGCCACGCGTGATTTTCTGCGCATGCGGTTGCGCGATCTGCCGCACGAGGTGTTTTGCTGTGTATACCTCGACAATCGGCACCGGGTCATGGCGTTCGAGGAGCTGTTTCGCGGGACGATCGACGGCGCCAGCGTTCACCCGCGGGAAGTCGTCAAACGGGCGCTGGCACGGAATGCGGCCGCGGTGATCCTGGCCCACAACCATCCCAGTGGAATCGCCGAACCGAGCCAAGCCGACGAATTCATCACGCGGCGGCTGAAGGAGGCGCTGGGACTGGTCGACATTCGTCTCCTTGACCACCTGATCGTGGGAGACGAGCGCTGCGAGTCACTAGCCGAGCGCGGGCTGTTGTAGGAAAGCGCAGGCGGCGAAACGGGGCGTGGCCCGTTGCCGCGGCTCGGCCCCGCTGGTATAAAGCGCGGCTTGTCTGGCGGCCCAGGGGCTCACCCTTCCCGCTATCCCGTTCGAAGGAATTCGTCATGTCCAGAGTCTGTCAGATCACCGGCAAGCGGCCGATGACCGGAAACCGCGTCTCGCACGCCAACAACAGGCGCCGCCGTCGTTTCCTGCCTAACCTGCACGTGCAGCGCTTCTGGCTGGAAAGCGAGCGTCGTTTTGTGAGCCTGCGAATCTCCACTCGCGGCCTGCGGACGATCGAGAAGAACGGCATCGAGAAAGTGGTCGCCGACCTGCGCGCCCAGGGCGTGTCGGTCTGACCGGAGGTATCCAGCCATGCGTGAAAAGATCAAGCTCGTTTCCACGGCCGGCACCGGTCACTTCTACACCACGACCAAGAACAAGCGCCTCCATCCCGACAAGATGGAAGTGAAGAAATTCGATCCGAAGGCACGTAAGCACGTGGCCTACAAGGAAGCCAAGATCAAGTAACCGTCGTCCGACGATGGTTGCAGCAAGAAGGCCCGCTCACGCGGGCTTTTTTGTCTGCGCATGTAACGCAGTTGGGGGTCGCCAAAACGAAAGAACCGCCCGAAGGCGGTTCTTTACTGGCCCAGATCGATCTGAGACTCAGGCTGTCTGCGGCAAAGCGTAGCTGCGCATCGTCACCGCGTACTCCTGCAGAACCTTGATGCCGCTGGCTTCTGCCTGGGCCACCCACTCCTTCAGGTGCTGCACGAGCTTTTCATTGCTCATGTTGGCTCCGCTCCACATCACCTGCAGACGCTCGCGAAACTCGTGCACGGTCTTCAGCGTGTGGTTGTGCGCGAGCACTTCGTTCAACTTCGTGCGCGCCTTGGCATCGAGCAGCACGGGCTGACGCACGAGCAAGCGCTTGGCGCGATTGCTGAGCACTTTGCCCACTCGGACTCGCTCGGAACGGAACGCCGGCAGCGTGACGTGCTTGGTGTAGTCGCGCAGCACATGCATGCGGTTGACGATCACCGCGCGCACGGTTTCCAGGTCGACGTGCTTCGGCGCTGCCTTTACCGGCGTCGGCGCAACGCGGATCACCTGTGCGAGCCCGAAGAAGCTCAAGACCTTGATGTAGAACCAGCCGATGTCGAACTCCCAGGGCTGAATGGAGAACTTCGCCGAGCTCGGGAACGCATGGTGGTTGTTGTGCAGTTCTTCGCCCGCGACGATGAATGCCCAGGGCACCACGTTCCGAGCCGCGTCCGAACATTCGAAGTTGCGATAGCCGTAGTAGTGCCCGATGCCGTTGATGACGCCGGCGGCCATGAGCGGATTCGCCAGCATCTGCACGGCGATGATGATGATTCCCGGTACGCCGAACAGCACCAGGTCGGTGATCACCATCAGGATGATCCCGAAATTGCGATGACCCGCGTACAGGTTGCGCTCCAACCAGTCATCGGGTGTGCCGCGGCCAAACTTTTCCTGGAGTTCCGGATCGCGCGCGGACTTCTGATACAGCTCCGCACCTTCCAGCAGCACCTTCTTCAAGCCCAGAACCACCGGGCTGTGCGGGTCGTCCGCGGTCTCGCAACGGGCGTGGTGCTTGCGATGCACGGCAACCCATTCCTTCGTGATCATTCCCGAGCTCATCCACAGCCAGAAGCGGAAGATGTGGCGCAGCACCGGATGCAGATTCAGGCTGCGATGCGTAGCATCGCGGTGCAGGTAGAGCGTCACGCCCATGAAGGTGAACTGCACCATCAGGAACGCGACCAACACATAGCCCCAGAAGCTGAGGTCCACAACGCCGTAGAGGAAATCGAGGTTCACTTCAGTAAGACCCTGGTCGAGACCGCCGGAATTTTGACGATCGACTATAGCGGAGGGGCGTGGGGCGAACAAATGAGCCAATCCCCGTACGTGAGTGGAAAGTGAGAGCCGGCGCACGGGACTGACGTGACGGCGCTACCATTCCAACGCATAACGCAATGCAAAAGTAACAGTGCCCGAGCTTCCCGAAGTAGAAACCACCCGCCGCGGAATCGAAGCCGCCCTCGTCGGCAAAACCGTCACTGCCGCCGTGTTTCACGAACGGCGGCTGCGCTGGACCGTGCCCGGGGATTTCGCGTCCAGCCTACACGGTCAACGCGTGCGGGCGGTGAAGCGCCGGGCGAAATATCTTTTGGTCGAGCTCGAACGGGGCACGTTGATCGTGCATCTGGGCATGTCGGGAAGCTTGCGGCTCATGGCACCCGGCAGGCCCCGTCTGACGCACGATCACGTGGAGCTGCTCCTCGATGACGGCAACGTGCTGCGTTTCAACGACCCGCGGCGCTTCGGCAGCATGCATTTCGTCATCGGGGACCCGCTGCAGCACACGCTGCTCGCGCGGTTGGGCCCCGAACCGCTGGGAAATGACTTCGATGCCGACTACCTGTGGCAAGTGACCCGCAAGCGGCGCGCAGCGATCAAACAGGTGTTGATGAGCAGTCACCTCGTCGTCGGCGTCGGCAACATCTACGCGAGCGAAGCGTTGTTTCGCGCCGGCGTGCGTCCGGGTCGCGCTGCCGGCCGGCTCAAGCGAAACGAGGTCGAAAAGCTGGTCGCGGGTATCAAGGCCGTGCTGGCCGCCGCGATCAAAGCCGGTGGCACTACCTTGCGCGACTACGTCAACGCAGATGGGATGCCGGGCTATTTCCGAC
This sequence comes from Steroidobacteraceae bacterium, assembly GCA_035276085.1. Taxonomy (GTDB): domain Bacteria; phylum Pseudomonadota; class Gammaproteobacteria; order Steroidobacterales; family Steroidobacteraceae; genus DATELY01. Next base: position 24,302 of record DATELY010000135.1, read on the forward strand.
AGAAGCTGTATGTGTACGAGCGCACCGGGGAGCCTTGCCGCACCTGTGGCACACCGATTCGGCACCTTCAGCAAGGACAGCGCTCGAGCTACTACTGTCCGACCTGTCAGACCTGACGTTTCAGTAGACCAAACCGCGGCCCGCACCGCGCGGATCGGATGCAGCGTTCACGACGCCGCTTTTGTAGTCCCAGGTGACGACCTGCATGTTGCCGTAGGTGTTCGACAGCTGCTTGAGCGGGTGCCCCATCGCTTGCAGCTTCGATTGTTCATCCTGATTCAGCGCGCCCGGCTCGAAGACGACCACGTCAGGCAAGTACTGATGGTGATATCGCGGCCCTCGAACGATGTCGTCTGCCGACTTGCCATCCAACCAATCCAGCGATGCCAGCAACACCATGCCCATGATGTAGCTGCCGCCCGGCGTGCCGACGATCATTACCCCGTCGGGTCGTTCGATGAACGTCGGTGTCATGCTGGAGAGCATCCGTTTGCGTGGCGCGATGGCATTGGCATCGGCGCCGACGAGCTGAAAGCCATTCGGAACACCCGGCTTGATCGAGAAATCATCCATCTCGTTATTGAGCAACACGCCCAGGCCAGGAACCATGAGTCCCGATCCAAAGAAAAAGTTGAGCGTCATCGTTGCGGCAACGCGGTTGCCCTCGGCATCGATGATGCTGAAGTGCGTCGTATGCGGACCCGGATCTGCGTTCGTGATGCCAGGAAGCAATTCGCTGGGAGTCGCACGATCCAGCCGTATCGACGCGCGCTGACCGTCGGCATAAAACGGATTGATCAGCCGCTCGACGGGCACGGCAACGAAATCCGGATCACCCAGGTATTCGGCTCGATCGCGATGTACGCGCCGCATTGCCTCGATCACGACGTGCTTGCGCGTTGCGCTGTCGAACGTGGCGAGATCGAACCCGGCAAGGATGTTGAGCGCATCGATCAAAGCGACGCCGCCCGACGACGGCGGCGGCGCGGACACGATGCGCGCGCCTCGATAGGTGCCCACCACGGGTGTGCGTTCCTTGACCTCGTACTGACGCAAGTCGTCGAGTGTCCAGATACCGCCGAGCTTGCGCACGCCCGCCACCAGCTTGCGTGCTGTGGCGCCCTGGTAGAAATCGTCCGCACCCTTCTCTGCGAAGGTCTCGAGTGTCGCGGCCAGCTCCGGTTGCTTGAGGATCGAACCGAGCGGCAGCACCTCGCCCCGATGCAGGAAAACTTTGCGCGCCTCGCTCGCAGCGATCAGATCACGTTTGAACGTGAGTCCATTGCGCAAGCGCTCATACAGCGGGAAGCCTTGGCGCGCGAGACGGATCGCGGGTTGCAAGCTATCGCGCAACGGCAGACGACCGTACTTCTGCGCCATATGAGCGAGTGCAGCCGGCTGACCCGGAATACCGGCGGCGAGTGCGGTATCGATCGAGCGACGCGGAACCGGATTGCCGGACGCATCCAAGAACATGTCGCGCGTGGCTGCGAGTGGCGCGACTTCGCGGCCGTCGATCATCACATCGGCGTTCTGAGCCGCTTGATGCAACAACCAGAAACCGCCGCCGCCCAACCCGCTGCTGCTCGGCTCCACCACTGCGAGCGCTGCGCTGACTGCAACGGCCGCGTCGAATGCGTTACCTCCGCGCCGCAGGATGTCGAGCCCCGCTTCGGTGGCCAGTGGATGCGCGCTCGCAATGGCTGCATGTGGCGGCTTGAGCGGCGCCTGCGCCGACGCGCAGATCGCAAAGAACAACCACGCGAGCAGCAGGAAGCACTGCTGGCTCCGTCGGCAACGGGACACGACCGTCACTTCGTCGTCTGCTGCTTGCCGCTCCACTTCTGCTTCAGCGCAGCCGCGACGGCGGGATGCACGAACTTCTCGACATCGCCATTGAAGCTGGCGATTTCGCGCACGAGGGTCGAGGAGATGAAGGAGAACTGTTCCGTCGGCGTGAGGAAGACGTAGTCCACCTCTTCGGAGATGTGGCGGCTCATGGTCGCGAGCTGAAACTCGAATTCGAAATCGGCGACCAGGCGCAGGCCGCGCACGACCACGCGCAAACCGTTTTTACGCGCGAATTCGACGGTCAATCCGTTGTACCCGGTTACTTCTACATTCGGCAGATCCGAGAGCACTGTACGCGCCAGCGACACACGCTCATCCAACGTGAACAACGGCGCCTTGCCCGGGTTCGCGGCAATCGCAAGCACGACACGATCGAAGATGCTGGCCGCACGGCGCACGAGATCGTAGTGGCCATTGGTGATCGGATCGAACGTACCGGGATACATCGCGGAAGGCATGCAGAGTCCTCGACTACGGAATGGACGTGCCAGGTGCCGGCGCCCGGGCGAGATGATAGCCGACTTGGCCCGCACGCTTGCTGCGAACCACGGTCCACGCAGCCGGCAGGAACGACAGCGGTGCATCGGCAGGCGCTTCGAGATAGATGCTGGCGCCAGGTGCGAGCCAGCCCCGAGTCGCCAACAATTCACACACGCGCGGCAAGGCGCCGCTCGCGTACGGCGGATCGAGGAAGACGATGTCGAACGCAGTGGGCACGCGACCCTGCAGCCACTGCAGCGCATCGGCACATTCGATGTTCACAGCGTCCGCTTGCAACGTTGCGGCCGTGGCGCGCAATTGCTCACAAATCAGCCGCTCCCGCTCCACGAACACCGCAAGGCGTGCGCCGCGCGATAGCGATTCGAATCCCAATGCCCCACTGCCGGCGAACAGGTCGAGACAGCGCGCGTCGGCGATCACCGGCTGCAGCCAGTTGAATAGGGTTTCGCGCACGCGATCGGGCGTCGGTCGCAGGGCATCGCCGTCGGGGAAGGCGATGCGGCGGCCACGCCACCGGCCAGCAATGATTCGCACTACGTTGCGCGATCCGTTGCTGACGCGCTGACCGGCGGACTTCGAGCGGGAGGACTTCATGGATGTGGGCGTCGGAAGAATCCCATGCATGGTACGCAAGCCGGGCGCCGAACGCGCCAGGGCGGGAAATGGGCTGCTGTTAGAATCGCGCGCTCCCCCCTGTGAGCCCACGATGTTCGGTTTCAGATCCAAGAAGACCGCGCCCACCCCGGACGCACCCGCGACGCCTGAAGAGACGCCCGAACAGAAGGAAGGCTGGTTCAAGCGCCTGCGCGCGAAGCTCAATCAGGGCGATTCGTGGCTGACCTACGACCTGGCGAACCTGGTACCCGGTGGCCGTATCGACGATGCGGTTCTCGATGAGCTCGAGACGCGTTTGATCATGGCGGACTGCGGCGTCGAAACCACGGACCGGATCCTGAGCGGCTTGCGCAGCAAAGTGGGGCGCAAGGAGCTCGACAACCTGGATGCGCTCCTCAAGGCCCTGCGCGGCGCACTGATCGATATTCTCCGGCCGAGCGCAAAGCCCCTGCTGATCGATGAGAGCAAGCGACCTTTCGCGATCCTCATTGTCGGCGTCAATGGCGCTGGCAAGACCACGACCATCGGCAAGCTCGCGCGCCTGTTGAAACAGGCAGAGTGCAAGGTGATGTTGGCCGCCGGCGATACCTTCCGTGCAGCGGCGGTGGAGCAGTTGCAGGTCTGGGGTCAACGCAACGCCGTTCCCGTAATTGCGCAGGGCTCCGGTGCGGACCCGGCGGCCGTCATCTTCGATGCCATGCAGGCGGCGCAGGCGCGCGACGTCGACGTGCTGCTGGCCGACACCGCGGGACGCTTGCACACGCAGACCAATCTCATGGAAGAATTGAAGAAGATCAAACGAGTCATGAGCCGGCAGGATCCGACGGCGCCGCACGAGGTGTTGCTAGTGCTGGATGCGAGCCAGGGCCAGAACGCGCTCCAGCAGGCCAAACTGTTTCACGAGGCATTGGGTGTCACCGGCATCGTGCTGACCAAGCTCGATGGCACGGCCAAGGGGGGTATCGTGCTGGCGATCGCGAGCGAGATGAAGCTGCCGATCCGATTCATCGGCATTGGCGAGTCTGCAGAAGACTTCGATGAGTTCGATGCCGAGAGCTTCGTGGATGCGCTCATCAAGCCGACGAGCGAGGTGGGCTGATTGGCGCAGCCCATGATCACCTTCGATCACGTCTTCAAGCGCTATCCGAACGGACGCGAGGCGCTGAGCGATCTGTCCTTCACGATCGCGAGCGGCGAGATCGTGTTCCTGACCGGACATTCGGGCGCCGGCAAGTCCACGCTGTTGAAACTGATCTCGCTGATCGAGCGGCCCACGCGCGGGCAGCTCATCGTCAATGGCCAGAACGTCAGTGGCGTGGGCCGCCGCAAGATACCGGCATTCCGGCGCCAGATCGGCGTCGTGTTCCAGGATCACAAGCTGCTGCACGATCGCACGGTGCACGACAACGTCGCGCTGCCGCTCGTGATCGCAGGTTTCGGGACTCGCGAGATCGACAAACGGGTCCGTGCGGCGCTCGATCAGGTCGGACTGCTCGGACGCGAGCACAGCCGACCCCTGGAGCTGTCGACCGGAGAGCAACAGCGCGTCGGCATCGCACGCGCGGTCGTGAGCAAGCCGCCGATCCTGATTGCCGACGAGCCCACGGGGAATCTGGATCCGGATCTGTCGTTGGAAGTGATGCGCATCTTCCGGCGCTTCAACGAGGTGGGCGTGACCGTGCTCATCGCCAGTCACGACGTGCTGCTGCTGGAGCAGTTCCCAGTGCGACAGATACGGATCGAGGGCGGCAAGGTCATCCAGCGCGACCACGACATGATGATGGATGCACCGCTGCTGGATCCTTCGACTCTGCTGGCGCGTCAAGGCGCGACTGGTTTCCAGGCAGACGTATGAGCGCGTGGTTCACTCGTCACCTGCAGACGCTCCTGGGCGCGCTTGGACGCCTGGGCGGCCAGCCGGTCGCCACGCTGATGACGATGTTCGTGATCGGCATCGCACTGGCCCTGCCAGCGTGCCTTTACCTCTTCGTAAAAAATGCACAGGATGCCGGCCGCTCGTGGGACAAGGCCGTTGATCTTTCGGTTTATCTGAAAGATGGCGTGACCGAGCAGCAGGCCCGCGGCGTCTTGAATCGCGTGCGTCAGCGGCGCGATGTCGCCAGCGTCGACCTGATCACCGCGGACGAGGCATTGAAAGAGTTCGGACAGGACTCGGGCTTCGCGCCGGCGTTCGAAGCCCTGAAGGAAAATCCTCTGCCACACACCCTGGTGGTCAAACCCCGGTCTCAGGACGTAGCCCCCACCCACCTGGATTCACTGGCTAGCGATCTGCGACAGCTGCCGGAGGTGGAGTTGGTGCAGCTCGATACGGCCTGGGTACAGCGGCTCCACGCGATTCTGGATGCGGTGCAGAAGGCCGTGCTGCTGGCCGCCTGCCTGCTGGGGATCGGCGTCGTGCTCATCGTGAGCAACACGATCCGTCTGGACATCTTCGGCCGCCGCGATGAAATCGAGGTCACCAAGCTGGTGGGAGGTAGCGATGGCTTCGTTCGTAGGCCATTTCTGTACACCGGCGTGTGGTACGGATTGGGCGGGGGCGCCTGCGCAGCCCTGATCACCTTCGTCGTGTTAGCGGTGCTTGCGGGGCCCATCGGCCGTATCGCCGGCCTGTATGACAGTCAGTTCAGGCTGGCGGGCCTTGACCTCATCAGCCTCGCGGTCCTGCTGGTTGCCGGGGCGTTCCTGGGGTGGTTCGGATCTTTCCTCTCTGCCAGCAGGCACTTACGCGACATCGAGCCGCGCTGAAGATCGTGGTCACGGAACCTCGGCTCCGCCTGACGCGCTAGCCGAGCACGGGACACGGGTTTGGGAACCCAGACCCCTCTTAGCACTCTAATCGCGCGACTGCTAAGCTTTGACCCACCCTCTAACCCCTGGAGCTGAGTTCATGAGTACCGCCTTGGTTCGCACGAGCACAGATCTGGTCTTTGCCGGCCCGGTCGGCAGCCTCGACGCTTACGTCGAGCGCGTGTCTCGTATTCCCGTCCTCTCGCGTGAAGAGGAGCATGAGTTGGCAACCCGTTTCCGCCGCGACGGCGATCTCGAGGCGGCCCGTCAACTCGTGCTCTCGCACCTGCGTTTCGTGGTCCATATCGCCCGCGGCTACAGCGGTTACGGCCTGCCGGTTGGCGATCTGGTGCAGGAAGGCAACGTCGGCCTCATGAAGGCCGTGAAGCGCTTCGATCCCACGGTGGGCGTGCGTCTGGTGTCGTTTGCCGTCCATTGGATTCGTGCCGAGATTCACGAGTTCGTGCTGCGCAACTGGCGCGTCGTGAAAATCGCGACGACCAAGGCCCAGCGGAAGCTGTTCTTCAATCTGCGCAAGTACAAGAAGAATCTCGGCTGGCTGACGGACGCCGAAACTGCCGCGATCGCGAAGGATCTCGGCGTGACCAAGGCGGATGTCAGCGAGATGGAGCAGAGGCTGACGTCGCGCGAGCTGGCGTTCGATCCTGCTCCCGATGCCGACGACGAAGACGGCTCTTATTCGCCTTCGGCGTACCTGCCACATCCCGAAGCGGACCCCGCCATCGCGGTTGAGCGCGAACAGTGGGATGACGACACGGCCGATCGGGTCGCGCAGGCGCTGGAAACGCTCGATGACCGCAGCAAGCACATTCTGCGCAGCCGCTGGATGGTGGACGACAAGGCCACCTTGCACGATCTCGCGGCCCAGTATGGCGTGTCGGCCGAGCGCATCCGTCAGATCGAGGCGAATGCAATCAAAAAGCTGCGCACGCTCGTGGTCGAACCCGAGCCTGCCTGAGCAAAGCGTCCGCGAAAATGGAAAGGGCCGGCGCAAAACCGGCCCTTTTTGTTTGCCTCAGCGAACGAGCCGTCAGCCCTTCTGCGTCACGGGTACGATCGTGAGCTCGACGCGTCGGTTCAACTGCTTGCCCTGCTCCGTATCGTTCGACGCCACCGGGTAAGCCTCACCCGCGCCAACCGTCAGCAAGCGCTCCTGCTTGACGCCGCGACCGGTCAGGTAGTTCGCAACCGTCTGCGCGCGGCGCATGGACAGCTGCTTGTTGTATTCGTCCGAGCCCGTGCTGTCGGTATGACCGGCCACTTCGACGACCGTCTTGTTGTACTCCTTCAACACTGTTCCAACCGAATCCAACGTCGTGAAGAACTGACTGTTGAGATCGGAGCTGTTGGACGCGAACGTCACATTGCTTGGCAGATTCAGCGTGATGTTGTCGCCGTTGCGCGTGACGCTCACTCCAGTGCCTGCCAGGCGATCGCGCAGCTTCTTCTCCTGCACATCCATGTAATACCCGACACCGCCACCCGCCATCGCGCCAACGCCGGCGCCGATCAGCGCATTGTCCAGCTTGTCGCCCTTGGTCAACAGACCGACGACGGCACCTGCGGCAGCACCAATTCCCGCACCTTTTACGGCTTTCGATGTTTGCTGTTCACCGGTGTACGGATTGACGGTGGTGCAGCCCGCGGAAAGAACGAGCGCGGCCAAAACAGATACCAGTACTTTTGTGCTTGTTGCCAACATGACCTCTCCTGTAAGTGCGCAACCGGACAAGACACATGATGGGCAAATCGCCATCCGGCGCCTAGCCGTAAATGTGTCGGCGATCAGTCTTCGCTCAAGCGATGAATGCTTTCTGAAGACGAAGGCGATTCGACCGGCGGCTATGATCCACGTTGGCGAAAATGTGCACCATGTCCGCGCAAGCGAACACCGATGCGATGATTCCCGTAGTCGACGCTGGTCTTAGAGCTGAGCCTTCAAGGTCTCGGCCTGCGCCAGTTGCATTGAGCAGGCTGCGTCCGGACAGGGCACTTTTGCGAGCGCATCGATTCGATTCGCAGCAACGAACGCCGCATCGAAATCTGTGCGCGCGGTGTGCTGCGAGGGGCGGGAATCTTCCTGTGCGTAACGATCCAGCGCCGCGGCGAGGTACCAGCTGCTGCACAGTGTCGCACCGGCGATTGCGCTCAATAGCCACTCCCGGCGCTGCCGCATCGCAACTCGGACCGGGACATTGTTGTGCTGGTTGGTCATAGGTGTGCCCTCCTCGAAACGTACGAGGTGATTACAGCGTTCCCCGGCAACCGGGGTCGGGCGCGCAATGGGCGAACCGCAGGCGAATTGTGATCAATCGTGGCGCCTGCGCCGCGCCCCGGCGGCCGCATTACACTTCCACGCCATGAAGAAACTCATCGCCATCGTCGAAGACGAACCTGCCATTCGCGACAACTACGCCGCTGCCTTCCAGCGCAGTGGCTACGGCGTGCGTACGTACGGCTCGCGGCCCGAAGCGCTCGAGGGCTTCCGGGCCAGATTGCCCGATCTCGCGGTGATCGACGTCGGACTGAAGGACGAGCCCGAAGGGGGCTTCGATCTCTGCCGCGAGCTACGCTCGATGTCGGCCGAATTGCCGATCATCTTCCTCACAGCGCGCGACAGCGAGCTCGACGCGGTATCCGGCCTGCGGCTCGGTGCAGATGATTACTTGACCAAGGACTTGAGCCTGACGCATCTGCTTGCGCGCGTGAACGCGCTGTTCCGACGCATCGACGCGCTCACGCAACCCGACAGTCGCGAACAGACGCTCAATCGCGGCGATCTCATGATCGATGGTGCACGACTGCACGCCACGTGGCGCGACCAGCCGCTCGGGTTGACGCTCACAGAGTTCTGGATCGTGCACGCGTTCGCAAAGAACCCAGGTCACGTCAAGAATCGCCAGCAACTCATGGATGCCGCGAACGTCGTGCTCGACGACAACACGATCACCTCGCACGTCAAACGCATCCGGCGCAAATTCCAAGCCATCGATGCCACGTTCGATCGCATCGAAACCATGTACGGCATGGGCTATCGCTGGAACGAGCGCTAGCGACACACTACTGCCAAGCGCCATGTCGCTGCGCGCGAAACTGCTGTTGCTCAGCTTGCTCACGCTCGTCCTGCCATGGGCGGGCTGCCGCTATGCGCAGCAGATGGAAACAGCGTTGCGTCGCGGACAGGAAGAGTCGTTGCTCACCACGGCCGATGTGCTTGCCAAAGTCGTCGCGGCCGAACCCGAGTTGCTGTACCGAGTGCCCGAGTTGCGCGAACGCTTCGATCCTGCCCGGGGCGATGTGTTCGCACCGTTGCTCGATGCACAACCGTTGATTGACGGCTTTGCCGATGAGTGGCCCGAGCCTGGCCGCGCAGTGCCAGGTCTGCAGCCGACGCTGCGCCTTGGCGTGCACGGCCGCAGCATGCAGCTCTACCTCGCCGTACACGACACGAACCTGCGCTATGAAACGCCGGGCGGCGAGGATGGGCTGCCGAATGGCCGCTTCGATCGCGTCATCGTGTTCATGCGCGATGACTTCGGTCGCGAGTACGCCTGGTCCTTGAGCGCACAGGCGCCAGGGCCACTGATCGTGCGCGCATGCAATGTCGGCAGCCCCTGGAATCCGCTGCCCCAACGCATCGACGCGGTCGAAGGTGTTTGGCGAGCAGCGCCGCGCGGGTATGCGATCGAGCTGCAAGCACCGCTAGCCCTCTTCGGTTCGCAGCTGGCCGTCTTCGCAGTGGATGCGAACGGTCGGACACCAAGCCCGATGCCGCTGGCGTACTTGCACATGGGATCGACCGCACTACGCCAGCGACTCGCGCCGTACGTGCCAACGGGCACGCGCGTATCCGTCATCGACAAGCAAGGATGGCTGCTTGCTCGTGCGGGATCCGTTACGGACCTGCCGCAGCAAGGGTCTTACGGCATGCGCGCGACGGAAGACGGATTTCTTCGTTCCATCTACCGTCCCTTGCTCGCACGGGAAGCGCAAGCCGCCAGTGCCTATGGACTTCCCTATGGCATGTGGGGTGCGCCCGTCGACCAAGCGCGCGGCGGCACGGCAGCGGCGATATGGTTCGACGCTGGCGCGGGGGAACCGTCGCTCGTGCGCGCCGCTGTACCCTTGCGCAGCCAGGGCGAGTTGCTTGGCGCCGTGATGGTGGAACAGCCTGGCGAACGACTCATCCAGTTGCGCGACCGCGCGCTGAATCAGTTGCTCAACTTCACGTTGCTCGCCACCTTGCTCGTAGTCGGCATCTCGCTGCTATTCGCCGCTCGACTCTCACAGCGGATCAGCCGGCTCAGCCGCGCGACGGCATCCGCGGTTGGCCCGGAAGGGCGGATCGAAACCAACATTCCCGGAACGCAGGCGCGCGATGAGATCGGTGCGCTCGCGCGCAGCTTCAAACAGCTGCTGGCGCGCGCACAGGAGTACACGAGCTATCTGCAAACGCTCGGCTCGAAGCTCTCGCACGAGCTGCGCACGCCGCTGACGATCGTCAGCTCATCGCTCGACAATCTGGCAGCGGACGCGAAAGTGGACGGCGATGCACGCGTCTATCTCGAGCGTGCCCGCCAAGGTGCTGCTCGATTGCATTCGCTGTTGAGCGCGTTGTCCGAAGCGACTCGTGTCGAGCAGTCGATCGAACAAGCCGAGCGTGTCGAGTTCGATCTCGCGGAACTGGTGCGATCGATGGGACACGCCTACCAACACACGTTTGCGAATCACCGCGTGAGCGTGAGTGCACCTGAGACCGTGTGTCCATTCACTGGCGCACCGGAGCTCATCGCGCAGTTGCTGGACAAGCTCATGGACAATGCCGCGGATTTCACGCCTGCCGGCGGCAGCATCGCGCTCGGCCTGACGGCAACCACCAGCCACTACGAGCTGAGCTTGGACAACGAAGGCCCGCTGCTGCCTACCGGATCGAACGAGCAGTTATTCGAGTCACTCGTGAGCAACCGCGCTGCTGCGACCGACAAACCGCATCTGGGACTCGGACTCTTCATCGTGCGACTGATCGCGCGCTTTCACGGTGGGCGCTGCGACGCCATGAATCGCGACGACGGACGCGGCGTGATCATGCGAGTGAAGCTGCCGCGTCCCTAGAAAGTGCAGGACAGCACTTTTTCAACACGCCGCTAGAGGTGTCGACGTCTTTTACAGCTGCCATGGGAGCGCTCAACAAACCTCGCGCGCCCTCTAGCGTAACGCGCTGTTTAGGCGTAAAAGACGCAACCCATGGCACACGCCTTGCTTCGATGAACAGCGCCGCAGCTTGCAACCAAGCGCGGCAGTTCGGGCAGAGAAGCGGTTGGCTCCGCTGGTGGGAAGTGCAAGCAGAAGGGTGGATGCGACAAAATCAGAGTGCGGCTACCGGACAGAAGATCACAGAGAACGGTAATCCAAAAGCAAGAAAAACCTGCCGCCAACAAACGGAAGCCCCGCTCAAGCGGGGCTTTTTTTTATGCGCGCCTACTTCTGCTTCCACGCGCCGGACTTGTCCTTGTAGTACCAACCC
>DATELY010000136.1:0-3650 GCA_035276085.1 Steroidobacteraceae bacterium
CTATCCACCGCCTGCGGATGCAACCTGTTGGCCTACGGGCAACCCATGACCTGGGGCATGAAAGCGGGCTACAAATTCTGAGCCGCCCTTTATTCCCAGCCCGCAGAGACAAAGCCGGAACGATTGGGCATCTTCACGCGCAAAATGGAGTTGGCATCCAGAGAAGCATCGGCCGGCACTATCTCATCGATCGAGAGGAGATAGGCAGTGATGGCATAGACTTCATCCGCAGGTAAAGACTGCGGTGAAGTCGGTGGCATGGCACGCCGGATATAGTCGAAAACACCTGTGGCGAATGGCCAGAAGCTATTCATGGTCTTGATCGGCTCGTCGCTTGCCAGGGAGCCCACTCCGCCGGTGAGGCGAGGGATACCACTGAGTGCTCCAGCCCCTCGCTCGCCATGACAGGCCATACATTTCTCGGCGTACAGGATGGCGCCGCGCATGGCCGAACCACGGCCAGGAGGCAGCGTTTGACCATCCGGTGAGATGGTCAACTCACCAGCCGCTGCTTGCGACTCGGAGATCGGACGCCCAAGGTCAGGCCCCACTCGTTGCACGCGACGTTGAGCCTGATCGACAGCGTTCGATCCTGAGGCGCTCGCGGCCAGCGCCAAGGCGAGGAGGGCGATGACGTAACGCAATTCATGCATAGACGTTGGTAACCTCGCCGCTTGCAGAGACCTGCCAACTCTGGATGGCGTTGTAGTGATACGGGTGGCCCGGCGCGAAACGTCCGACCCACTCTGCTCGGGTGGGTTGACCATGGCCGCGTTCGTCCCTTGCCCTGCTCATGAGAATTGCGGGACTTCCTTTCCACTGCCACCCCAAGCGGAACCGAGTCAGTGCCTGCGCCAACACGGGTTCATCCAAGAGCGCTTCGGCCCAGCTGCGACCGCCGTCCGCGGATATCTCGACTTGCTTGATCCGACCGGAGCCGGACCAGGCGAGGCCTGAGATTTCATACCTGCCCGCACCTTGCATCGCGAGCCCAAAGGAGGGCCGCAAAATCACAGACTTCGGTTTCAAGGTCAGCACGAACTGCTGCGAACGACCGTCGCGCATGAGGTCTGTGTAATGCGCTGTTTCCCAGCGGCTATGCACCGGCCCGGTTGTCGCCTCGAGGCGCCGCAGCCATTTCACGTTCGTATTTCCCTCGAAGCCGGGGAGCAGCAGCCTCATGGGATAGCCTTGCTCCGGACGCAGCGGTTCGCCGTTTTGATACAGCGCCACGATCGCATCGTCGACGCATTTCTCCATCGGGATGCTGCGATTCATTGCAGCGGCATCTGCACCCTCGGCGACGAGCCAGTGGGCCGCAGCATCGACGCCCGCTTCGTCGAGCAGCACTGCCAGTGGAACGCCCGTCCACTCCGAGCAGGACACGAGCCCGTGAATCCGGCCTGCGTTCATCTGTGGAGGCTCGGAGCGCGAGTTGTAGCCGCTGTTGCCGCCGCATTCGATAAAGGCAATACGACTGACCATCGGATAACGCAGCAGCGCATCCAGTGTGAACACCAATGGCCGGCGAACCAGGCCGTGAATCACAAGCGTATGCATCGCGGGATCGATGTCGGGCACGCCGTTGTGATGACGCTCAAAGTGAAGTCCGTTGGGCGTGATCGTCCCTTCGAGCTGATGCAGCGGCGTCCTCGACGAACCTACTGTTGGGAACCCTTCCATCGAAGTGATGATTCTCTGAACCGGCTTCGCCCATCGCGATGGAACACCATAGGTCGAGAACGGAGACCCTGGACGGAGCATCCAAGCGGGCGTTCCGGCAACCGGATCCCGATCGTCGCCGCCTGCCGCCAACGCCATCCCCGTCGCTGCGATGCCGCCGCCCAGAAGGGCTCGCCGGGTCAGCAATCCGCCGCCGGCGACTTCATCGTCTCCAGCGGGCGCGCTATCGGACGATCTCATTTTCGATCCTCCCTCGCGGAGAGATCCGACGACTTCGCGCGCGAGGCCAGTTCACTCCCGTCGAACGGGTCATTCACCGCGAGGGCAATTGCGCGGATTCGAGGGCCACACCTTGCCGAGTGCTCCGAATGTGTCGCTGCAAGAGCAACACTGCGAGCAGTGTCAACGCCAACACGAAGGTGATCGTCACGAAGAAACCGGACGAGCCCGTGCGAGCGAGGATCGCGGCACCCCCGAACGCACTCAATACACCGCCCAGGCTCCCGACACTTTGTGCCCAACCGACCCCAGCCGACCGGCACGAGGTGGGATAGACGTTTGCCGCCACCGCGTACAGCGTGCATTGAAGAGCAAGAACGCAGAAGCCGGCAATGCCAATGCCGGTCATGATGGCGACTACCGGCAGGTCTGAAGCGCCTTGACCCGGTGCCTGCGCGGAGGTGCCCACGAGCTGACCCACCCAGTACAAAGCCAATGCGCCGATCACGCAGAGCACCGCCAGAGGCACACGCGAACCGAAGCGGGCGACGAACGATGAGGCCACCAGAGAGCCGATGACTCCGGCGGTATTGAACACGAGCGATCCGCGCACGGCCGTCGCAAGTTCCATCCCGAGGGAATTCAGCACCACCGGCGACCAGTTGTAGAAGCAATAGACGGCGAAAAGACAGCTGCCAAAGAGTATCCACAGAACGATCGTGTCGCGCAGACGCTCCGCCGCGAACACGCCATCGGCACTCTGCTTGGCAGCCTGCGAGGCGGTCACGAACCGCTCATCGCCGCTGAAACGGCGCCCGTCCACGAGCCTGTTGAGAATCGCCGCAAGCTCGCGCTCGCGACCGGGTCGGCTGATCAGATAGCGGGCCGACTCGGGCAAAAGGAAGTAGATGGCGATCGTCGCGAACAGCGGCAACACGCCGCCGATGACGAAGATCGCTTTCCAGCCGAAAGCAGGGATGACCTCCGCTGCGATGGCCGCACCGATCATTCCGCCGACGGGTACTCCCGCGATGGCTACTGCGATCGTTTGCGCGCGGATACGCGGTGGCGAGAACTCTGCCATCAGCGCAGTTGAATTGGGCAACGCACCGCCCAGACCGATGCCGGTGATGAGACGTAAGACCGCGAGCATCTCGAGAGAAGAAATCGCGGCCGTGGCCAGCGTGCCGAGCCCGAACAACAATGAGCTCAGCAGCAGTGCCGGACGTCGACCGTAACGGTCTCCCCATGGACCGAGTACGAATCCGCCGATGGCCATGCCGATCAACGATGCGGCCAGCGCGGGCGCCAATGCTTTGCGGTCGACCCCCAGATCGGTGGCGATCGCCGGCGCCGCAAAGCCGATGACCTGAATATCGAAACCATCCAGGATCATGATGGTGGCAGCGCCGATCATGACGAGCAGCGGCAGCCCACGAAATCGCGCGGTGTCCAACACCGCATCGACATCCACGATCTTTTGATTGTTCATGATCACGTCGGGGATTCTTGGGGCCTGCACCACGCGATCGGGCTGCGGCAATGATTGGGAGCAGCACGCTAGCTGCGGCACCAAAGCATAGTTATGGCAAGACCGACGGTGTTAGCCGGAATCGGCGGGTGTTGTTCGCTCCGCGTGATCGTTCGAGACACAGGCAGCTGGCAAGCCGGACGCACCGAGCCTGTTGCGAGCGATCGCTACTTGTCCAAACGACACCTCATTCAGGTCATCGGCTTTGCGGCGCCAT
>DATELY010000137.1:0-12144 GCA_035276085.1 Steroidobacteraceae bacterium
CCCTGCGCAGCGGGGGAGGGTTGGGGTGGGGGCACTCCTCACACCAACACGCGCTCGATCCCACCGCTGTTCGCGCGCTGCACGTACTCCGGCAACCAGTTCCCGCCGAGCACGTGCTTCGCGATCTCCACGACGATGTAATCCGCATCGAGATTCGCATCATCGTTGTAGCGTTTGAGACCTTGCAGGCATGAAGGGCAGGACGTCAGCACCTTCACATCGCCCTTGAAGCCGTCCGCGCGCACCTTCTCCGCCCCGCTGCGGATCTCGCCTTCCTTGCGGAAGCGCACTTGCGTCGCGATGTCGGGGCGCGAGATTGCGAACGTGCCCGACTCGCCGCAGCAGCGATCGTTCTTGTCGATGTGCCCGTTCACCTTCTCGTTCATGAGCGTATTCACGACCTTCATCGGATCGTAGCTCTTCATCGGCGAATGGCAGGGGTCGTGATACATGTAACGCACGCCCGTAACGCTTTCCAGCTTCACGCCGCGTTCCATCAGATACTCGTGGATGTCGACGATGCGGCAACCGGGAAAGATCTCTTCGAACTTGTAATGCTGCAACTGATCGAAGCACGTTCCGCAGCTCACGACCACCGTCTTGATGTCGAGATAGTTGAGCGTGTTCGCGACGCGATGGAACAGCACGCGATTGTCCGTGATCATCTTCTCCGCTTTGTCCGACTGGCCGGCGCCACGCTGCGGATAGCCACAGCACAGATAGCCAGGCGGCAACACCGTCTGCACACCGACATGCCACAGCATGGCCTGCGTCGCGAGCCCGACCTGCGAGAACAAGCGCTCGGATCCGCAGCCCGGGAAATAAAACACGGCTTCGCTATCGCCGGTCGTCGCTTTCGGATCGCGAATGATCGGCACGTAGCGCGAATCCTCGATATCCAACAACGCCCGCGCGGTGCGCTTCGGCAACCCGCCCGGCATCTTCTTGTTGATGAAGTGCACGACCTGTTCTTTGACAGGTGCTTTACCGGTGGTCGCGGGGGGCCGCTTCGTTTGCACCGACGCAATCGCACCCAGCGCGCGGTTGCCCATGCGTTGCGCTTTGAAACCCCAATCGAGCATCACCTTGCGCGTGAGCTTGATGGTCTCCGGGTTCGTTGCATTCAAGAAGAACATCGACGCCGCCGTGCCCGCATTGAAGCGCTTCTTCCCCATGCGTCGCAGCAGATCCTTCATGGCCATCGACACATCGCCGAAATCGATGTCCACCGGACACGGCTTTTCGCATCGATGACACACGGTGCAATGATCGGCCACGTCCGAGAACTCGTCCCAGTGCCGAATCGACACACCGCGCCGGGTTTGCTCTTCGTACAGGAACGCTTCGATCAACAGCGACGTCGCGAGAATCTTGTTGCGGGGTGAGTACAGCAGGTTCGCACGCGGCACGTGCGTGGTGCAGACGGGCTTGCACTTGCCGCAGCGCAGGCAATCCTTGATCGCGTCGGAAATCGAGTTGATGTCCGACTGCTGCATGATGAGCGACTCGTGGCCCATCAAATTGAAACTGGGCGTGTACGCGTAGCGCAGATCGCCGCCCGGCAGCAGCTTGCCCTTGTTGAAACGGCCTTCAGGATCGACCCGCTCTTTGTACTGGCGGAAGTCGCGCGTTTCCGCGTCCGTCAGGAACTCGAGCTTCGTGATGCCGATGCCATGCTCGCCGGAGATCACACCGTTCAAGTCCCGCGCGATCTGCATGATGCGCGCGACGGCACGGTTGGCCTCCTGCAGCATCTCGTAGTCATCCGAGTTCACCGGGATATTGGTGTGCACGTTGCCGTCGCCGGCGTGCATGTGCAGGGCAACCCAGACGCGCGAGCGCAGGATGCGCTTGTGAATGGCTTCGGCCTGCGTGAGCGTGGGCACGAACGCCGCGCCCATGAACAAACGTCGCAGGTGCGCACGGATTTCCGACTTCCAGGAGGCACGGATCGAACGATCCTGCACGACCTCGAAGACCCGCACGTGCGGTTCGCGTTCGATGCGCCGTTCGAAATCGCCGCGCACCGGCTCATAGCCGAGACGCGACAATCGCGGCAACGCATCGCGCAGCGGCATATCCAGATGCTCAGCCAGGAACGACCAGCGTTCGCGGGTCGCCGCGATGATCTCCTGCGCCTGAATCTGACGCTCGCCGATGACTTCCGCGCGATCGAGCCGCTCGGTTTCGGGATCGTCCGTCTTCGCCAGCTCGATCTCGCCAGCGAAGTACTCGGCCAGCGCATCGAGGAACGCGAGCTTGTTCTTGAACGACAACTCGACGTTGATGCGCTCGATGGCGTCCGTGTACTCGCCCATGCGCCCGAGCGGGATCACGACGTCCTCGTTGATCTTGAACGCGTTCGTGTGCTTCGCAATCGCGGCGGTACGGGAGCGATCCGCCCAGAATTTCTTGCGCGCATCGGCGTTCACGGCCGTGAAGCCCTCACCCGCGCGCCCATTGGCGAGCCGCACGACTTCCGAGGCTGCGCGCGCCACCGCGCCTTCATCGTCGCCCACGATATCGCCGATCAACACCATCTTCGGCAGCGAACCGCGACGTGACTTCGTGGCGTAGCCGACCGCGCGCAGATAACGTTCATCCAGATGTTCGAGACCGGCGAGCTGCACCCCGCTCGTGCGGGCCTGGCCATCGAGGTAGTCCTTGATCTCGACAATGGATGGAATGGCGTGCCGGGCCTGGCCGAAAAACTCCAAGCACACGGTGCGCGTGTGCGCGGGCATCTTGTGCAGAACCCAGCGCGCAGCCGTCACGATGCCATCGCAACCCTCCTTCTGAACCCCGGGCAGACCGCCGAGAAACTTATCGGTGACGTCCTTGCCCAGCAGCTCCTTGCGGAATGTTCGCCCGTCGATGGCGAGCCGCTCCTGCCGCAACACACGAGCGCGCTCCGGTGCATCGCGTCCGTCCTTCCACACCAGTTGGAAGTCCGCACGCTCCACTTCGTGGATCTTGCCGCGGTTGTGCGCAAGACGCGTGACCTCCAGCCAGTTGCCTTCCGGATCGACCATGCGCCACCACGCGAGATTGTCGACCGCGGTACCCCACAGCACGGCCTTCTTGCCGCCCGCATTCATGGCGATGTTGCCGCCGATGCAGGACGCATCCGCGGAGGTCGGATCGACGGCAAAGACGAAGCCCGAGTGTTCGGCCGCATCGGCAACACGCCGCGTGACCACCCCGGCTTCAGAGAAGATCGTCGGCACGCTGCCTTCGATGCCCGGAAGGCTCGACAACTCGACACCGCTCAACTGCTCGAGCTTTTCCGTGTTGATGACGGCCGCGCGGGTCGTCAACGGCACGGCGCCACCGGTGTAGCCCGTGCCGCCGCCACGTGGAATCACGGTCAAACCCAGCTCCACGCAGTCGCGCACCAGACCCGGAATTTCATCTTCCGCATCCGGACTCAGGATCAGGAACGGATATTCGACACGCCAGTCGGTGGCATCGGTGACGTGCGACACGCGCGCATACGCATCGAAGCGCAGGTTGTCCGCGCGCGTATGACGCAGCAGCAAGCGACGTGCGCGCTTGCGCACCGAGATCGTCTCTTCGAAGTCGTACGCAAAGGCGTCCACCGCCTTGCGCGCGGCCGCGAGCAGCAAACCGACTTTCCGATCGCGCTCCGCATCCTGTGCATCCCGCCGCTTCTCGATTTCGTGCAGGCGATGGTTCAGCGCCTCCACCAACAGGCGGCGGCGCTTCGGGTTGTCGATCAAGTCATCCTGCAGATACGGATTGCGCTGTACGACCCAGATGTCGCCCAGGACTTCATACAGCATGCGCGCCGAGCGACCGGTGCGCCGTTCCGTGCGCAGCTCGTGCAGCACCTGCCACATCGGCTCGCCCAGCAGCCGCACCACGATTTCGCGATCCGAGAAGGAGGTGTAGTTGTAGGGAATCTCACGCAAACGCGCGGGCGGCTCGGGAATGACCGCGTGCTCGGGCTCGATGGGTTCCAGCGGTAGGGACAGGTTCATCAGCAATCCACTTCGGGAGCGGGGGCCAATTGTAGAGGAGGGCAACGGGTCACGGGCTACGGGCTACGGCCAGAGTGCGAACTCTTGCTGTAGCCTGTCGCCCGTCACCCGTCACCACCTTCACCATGAACACGGAACTCAACGCCCTCGAAGCCCGCGTTATCGGCTGCCTGATCGAAAAAGCCATCACGACGCCCGATCAGTACCCCTTGTCGCTCAACGCCCTGGTCAATGCCTGCAATCAGAAATCCAATCGCGACCCCGTCCTGGATCTCAATGAAAACACCGTACAGCAGATCATCGACGGCCTGACCCGCAAGCACCTGGTCATCGAGAAGTCGGGCTTCGGCAGCCGCGTTCCGAAGTACCAGCACCGCTTCTGTAATACGGGCTTCGGGTCCTACGAATTCTCGCCGCAGCAAACGGCCATTCTCTGTGAGCTGCTATTGCGCGGCCCGCAAACACCGGGCGAATTGCGCACACGCGCAAGCCGAATGGCGCCGATCGAGGAGGTTGGACAGGTGGAGTCCGCGCTCAATGAGCTGATGCAGCGGGACGATGGCCCATTCGTCGCGCGGTTGGCGCGCGAGCCGGGCCGACGCGAAGCGCGCTATGCGCATCTGTTGAGTGGCGATGTCGATACGGGTCCGGTGGAGGTGGCAGCCGCACACGAGCACGAGCCCGCCGCGGCCGGCAGCGAGCGCATCACCAAGCTGGAAGAGCTCGTCGCGGAGCTGCGCCGTGAGCTCGATGAGCTGAAAACACGCCTGGGATCGTAAGACGTTCATGCGAGCCACGCTTGCGTCCACGTGGCCCCTGCTGCTCGGCATGGCCATTCTGATGCTGGGCGCCGGTCTGCAAGGCACGTTGATCGGTGTGCGGGCAACACTGGAGCACTTTCCGACGTTCGCCACGGGCCTGGTCATGGCGAGCTATTACGTGGGCTACTCCGGCGGCTCGATGGCGGCGCCCGCGCTCGTGCATCGGGTCGGGCACATTCGCGTCTTCGCCGCACTCACCGCCATCTCCTGCGCGACGATCCTGTTGCAAGGCGCGTGGATCAACGCGCTCGTCTGGGCGGTCTTGCGCGTCGCTTCCGGCTTCTGCTTTGCCGGCATCTACGTCGTCGCCGAGAGCTGGCTGAACGAGCGTGTCTCCAACGAGAACCGCGGCAGTCTCCTCGCGATCTACATGCTGGTCTTGTACGGCGGTCTGGGCATCGGACAGTTTCTACTGAATCTGTCGGACCCCGCCGGGCCGTATCTCTTCATGCTGATCGCCGGGCTGATCTCGGTGGCCCTCGTGCCCATCGCCCTGAGTGCCACGCATGCGCCCGAGATCAGGGTGCCAACGAAACTGCCGATCCGGGCGCTCTATCGCATCTCACCGCTCGGCACGGTGGCCGTTGCGATATCGGGCATGGTGTCCGCGACGATGTTCGGTCTCGGTCCCGTGTACGCCGGTTTGCTGGGCATGCAGCCGTCTGCCATCGCTGGTTTCATGGCGGCAAGCATCTTCGCTGCGACGCTGACGCAATGGCCCGTGGGACGGTTGTCCGATCGCATCGACCGCCGCTCGGTGCTGGTGATGGTGTGTGCGCTCAGCGCATCGATCGCACTCGCGGCCGCATTCTTTCCGGATCAGCGCGCGCGCTATCTGACCGTGTTCTTCGCCGTCTTCGGCGGTCTTGCCCTCACCTTGTATTCGCTGGCGTGCTCGAACCTCAACGATCACCTGCAGGCCTCGCAACGCGTGTCGGCCAGCAGCTCCATCATCCTGGTGAACGGGGCAGGCGCCATCGTCGGCCCCATTGCCGTCGCGGCCTTCATGGAGCCGTTCGGACCGAATGCCTACTTCGTCAGCCTGGGTGTCCTCATGGCCTTCCTGGCCTGCTTCGGCCTGTGGCGCAAAGGCAAGCGCCCGCCGGTGCCTGCGGAGCAGAAGACGAGGTTCATCACGGCGCAGCCGCAATCGGCGCCGGGGAGTCTGTTGAGCGGAGTGAGTGAGGGACAACGGCAAGCGACTGATTAAGAGCTGACAGATCACGGGTGACTGGCTACAGCCAGAGAGTACGCATCAGTTCTGGCCGTAGCCCGTGGGCCGTCTGCCGTAACCCGCAATCAGTACCTCCACAGCACCCCGAACGACGGCACGATCGGCAACCACTCATCGCTCTCGTGCCGCAGAACCGCCGTGCCATCCCGAGTCACGACGCTGTACTCGGAACAGCATGGGTTGGCGCGTGACAACGCATTGCTTGCTTCGACGAACAGGTCGAGCTGGCCGCGTGGTAGCGGCAACGTACGCGTGAGACGGAAATCGACCGCGTTGTACGCGCCAAGGCGTTCGGTGTTACGCGGGCCGAGCACAGGGAGTCCGTTCTCGAAACGCACGGCCGTCGTCGGCCAACCGCTGTGATAGGTGTTGGTGAGCGAAAAGTCCCAAGGTCCGCGCGACCAGCGCAGGCCCGCGGTGATGGAGTGGCGCTGGTCCCAGCTGCGCGGCACGTCGTGGCCATCGATACGATCCTCGGCACGCGCCCATGCATAGCCCAGCCACGCGCTCCATCCGCGCACCTCGCGCAGGTTGAGCAGCACCTCCACGCCGCGGACACGAGCATTGTCGGGATCGACACGCACGCGGTCGAACTCGGCTTCCGGCAAGAGCACGAGGGGATCGAGCGCGTTCTCGAACCGCAGATTCGGATCGTCGTAATCCTTCTGATAGGCCTCGATGCGCAGATCGATGCGCTCGTCGAACGTATGCTCGAAGCTCAAGATGGCGTGATCGGCGCGTTGCGCGGGATGGAAGTCCTCGACGCCGTCCTCCACTTGCAGCTCGTTGATCGTCTGCGCCTGGTAGAAGCGGCCCCAGCTTGCGCGCCAGCGAGTGCGCGGGCTGAGCTCGAAGAGCACGTTCAGACGCGGGCTCCATTGCTCCGCATCGCCGGAGTGATCGTAGGTTTGAGTCTCCACACGGAGGCCGGCCTCCGCTGTCCAGCGCGGCGTGACATGCCACCGCGTGTCCCAGTAACCCATGGATTCGAAGCCTTCCGGATTGAGGCTCGAACGACGTGAGGTCTGCGTCGCGGGGTAGCCGGGAAACGGATAGTCCGCCGCGAATTGCACGTTCGAGCGGTAGGTGTAGTCGCCGTCCAGACTGCGCACTTCGGCGCCGAACCGATGTTCGAAACGACCGGCCGGCGCGAAACGATGGTCGAGGCGCACGCCTGCCAGCTCGAATTGACGCGAGTCGTGGATCAGCGCCGCGCGTCGCCCCGGGTCCGAGATCTCGCCATCGCGTTCGTTGCTGACGCGCGTGTAGGAGCCAATGAGCTGTGTCGTGCCCCAACGGGGCCACTGATGCGTGAGCGTGAGCCAGCCGTAGTAGTTGTAGTAATCGGCGCGGGCCCGCTCGCGCTCAGATGACGCCTTGGCGGTGATTCGATCCTCGGAGGCCAGCGTGTGAAAGCTCAGCGCCGTGTCGGCAGTCAGGTCGTAGTCGACCCGGATGAAGGCATCCGCATAGTTCGGCTTGCCGAAGTCGTCTTCGCTCAAGCTCGCAAGCTCGCCGAGGTTGCTACGCCGTGCGGCGATCAATGCATGCCCACGCTCATCGTCGAATGCCGTGGCGAGCAAGCCGTTGACGTGAAACAAGCTCAGGCCGAGCTCGACATAGCGCGGCTCGGATGGATGCACGCTGTGCGCATCGATGATGGCGCTCATGCGTTCGCCGTACTGCACCGGGAATCCCCCCGAGTACACGTCCAATTGCGCCAAGGCACGTGAATCGAGCAGGCTGACCGGATTCAGGAAGTTCTTCAGATGAAACGGTTCGTACAAACGCAGGCCATCGAGCACGATCGCGGTCTCGCCCGGCTCGCCGCCGCGCATGGCAGCCAGGCTCGAAAACCCATTGCTCGAGGCACCCGGTAGGCGCTGTACGGCCCGCAGCGTTTCATCGCCGAGGCGCGGCAATGCGTTCAACTGATCGTGCGTGAGGAATGTATGCGAGGCGGCGTTCGGACGCGCAGCCGCCAAAATGTAACGACTGGCCTGCACGACGACTTCTTCGAGCGACGCATCGAATGTCGGCGGCGGCTTCGCTGCAGTCTGCGCACCTGGCGCTCGAGCCTCCTGCGTCGCAATGACCGCGTAAACCCGGGGCGCCACTTCGGACAACGTCAGGTCATGCTGTGCCAGCACTTCGCGCGCGAGTGCCAGCCCCGTCCGTGCAGCGGGCTCGCGTACGACTCGCAGACCGTCCGGCACGAGTTGCGAGTTGTAGATGAAGTTGAAGCCTTGCGACTGCAGCGATTGCAGTACTGCGCCTACCGCTTGACCCTCGAACCTAGCGTCGCCGGCCGCGCATGCGTGCGGGAGCGCGCAGCAGAACACGGAAAGAAACAGCCAAACGAGGCGATTGCAACTGTGGCGCCGGCAGCTCAATGGATGATCGCGACGAATGCGGGGGCGCCATAGTAAGTAACTCCGGCACACCCTGCCATGCGGGCCAGAGCCGCGCGCGGAATGCAAAGACGTACAGGCTGGCGGCGATCAGCCACGTGAGCAAGGCACTGCACACGTCATGCGAGATGAAATGCGCACCGCGGGATTGCTGCGCGATGCCAAAGAGCAGGCCAACGCTCGAGCCGACACCCAACGCCACGAGTGCGAGACGGCGACTGCGCTCGCGCAACAGGAAATAACCACTGTTCAATACATAGCCGGATGCGGCGTGAGCGGCCGGAAAACACGCACCGGGATGCGCGGTCGGAAACTGCCTTGCGAACCAGGGCACGTAGAGAAGCCGGCCGCCGAAGAGCTTCAAATCCCATGGACACGGGACGTGCAGCAGCACCTTCAGCAAGCCCACCGCGCCGACACCCAACACGCAGGCGAGTGCAAAGTAAGCACTGGGACGGCGCCACTCCCGCGGTGCTGCATGATAGGTCGCAGCCCAGATGACCACAGCCGCCAGCAAGATGCCGCGCACGAACCATCGACCGCCGGTGTGCAGCAGCTGGTTCGTCCACCAGCTATCAGCGCCGAGCCAACCCGACGCCAGAGGATCGAAGAACAGGGCTTGTGCGATGCGCACGTCCGCTCGCGTGATCTCGATGAGGGCCAGCGCGATGACGCAGAGCGCCAGCGGCACTCGCATATACGACCACCAGAGACGGCTGGCACTCATCGGGTATGAAAACAAAGCATCTCCTCAGGTGCAAAGCCTGTGGCAACGCGGTGCCGGCCGAGTTCACTGGGCTGGCGGCGCCGCGACGGAATTCGGGGCGGATTTCAACGCAATGCCGATGGCATCGTTACGGGTCTGCGCCTGGGCAAGCCGCGTGGTGGACAGCACGGCTTGCAGGGCGGCGTCCGGTGGCAGCGCGCCGATGGAGCCATGCAAGACCAGTGTACGAGCGGCATCCGCCGCTTGCGGGCTCAGGTAAACGAGCTCGCGGCCGGTCTCGCGCGACACCCAGCGTAGAAACTCTGCGAGCGGGACACCTTCGATCGCGTATTCCGGTGCGACCTGTAGTGCCCATTGCCAGGCCGGATCCCGCAGCGAGAGCGATCTGCGCTCGATGCTCGAGTCCGTGACGCGCAACTGTTCGCCCGCGTGGGCGAAGTTCTCGCCTGTGGCGCTACGCAGCCGCACGCTGCCTTCGCGCACGTTGATCTCGAGCATGCGGGCATGGCTGCGCACTTCGAACTGGGTACCGACATGGCTCACGGAGCCGAGGGGCGTCTCGACTGCGAACCTCGCCTTGGTTGCGATAGCGGGATCTGCATCGACATACACGGCCCCAGCGGAAAGCGATACCTTGCGGGCACTCGAGAACTCGACCAGCGAGCCGGCATCGAGTCGCACGTGAATGCCGGCGCTTTGGGTCAACGCCGCGCGTCCATCGATGCTCGTTCGCAAGACCTGACCCGCTTGGATGGGCTGACCGACGGACAGCGCATGCCATGCGCCACGGCCTTCATCGCTCGCCTCCAGCGTGCCGATCACGCGAGCAACCGTTGCTACGGGGCCGCGATTGCCGGTGATCATGAAGAGCGCGAACGTCGCGATCGCGGCGATGAGACCGCTCGCCGCCAGGCCGTAAGCAAACAGACGCCGCCGTCGCTGCCGCGCGCCGACCAGTACCCGCCACTCGGCGTGCACGGTGTGGCGCACCTGCTCCATCGCTCCTGCAGGCACGTCATCGCGCGGACCGAGGGCACCGAGCAGACGCTCGATGGCCTCGTCTTCGCTTGCGATTTTGTCGTCGGGTTCGCGCGTCATGACGGTGAACTACCCCTACGCATCGCGTCCAGCACATCGACGGCACTGGCGCCCAACACCGTGTCGAGGGCATCGCGGAATGCGCTCCGAGCGCGCGCCAGGATCGACTGCGCGGCAATGTGGCCGATGCCGAGACGGACGCCGATCTCTTCTACCGATTGCCCCTCCATGTATTTCCACTCGAGCACATCGCCGTAACGAGCCGGCAGGCTATCGAGCACCGATTGCACCAGACGCCGTGTCTCACTGCTGCTGTATCGAGTGAGCGGTTCATCTTCCGCGGGTGCCTGAATGGCCTCGAAGGCGGCACGCATCTCGGCGCTGTCTTCCAACAGCGCTACGCGCGAGGAGTGCCGCTGTTGCGCGCGCAGGTAGTCGACGATCTGACGACGGCAAATCTGCGCGACCCAGGTCATCAACGCCGCCTCGCCACGATAGCCATTCAGATTGCGCATGGCCTTGATCAAAGTGGCCTGCACGACTTCTTTCGCCGCTTCGGCGTCGCTGTTCAGTCGCGGCAGGGCAAAACGATACAGGCGCGGAAAGTAGGTTTCGAAGAAATCCGTGAACGCACGCTCGCTCCCCGCGAGCATGTCGCGCACCAAGGCCTGTTCGCTCGTCACCGCTGTCTTCATGTCGCCGCCGTACCCGTTTGACGCGCACCGTGGGCCGAACCAATCGCCGGCATGGGGCGCACATCGCTCGTCCGGTGAGCGTGCGCTCGAGGTCGGGGGTGCGCGGAAGTCCGTTGACGGCCGCGCTAACGCCGCCCGACGTACTCAACGTAGAACAATTCGCATGCCCCCGCACCCGAATCCGTACGGGTCAAAGAGGTGTTCCAGCGATATCCGTCCGGCCGCGACGCATTCACGAGGTACCCGCGCAAATGGACGATGTGCCCCGGGCGGACGCGCAACAGCAGGTCCTGGATGTCGCTGTTCGCCGGAATCAGATGCATGTTGGCAGCCGATACCAGCGCGCTCTGCAAGTCGATGGCTTGCTCATCGGGATAGATGGTGAAGAAGCGACCGCCCTGAGTGACGCGAAAGTGAGCCAGCACGGCGCTGTCGGACATCGGCCCCCAACCCACGGCGAAGTCGAGCGGCGACAGCCTGGCGCCGCCGTCGGTCCGATAGCGTTCGACCGATAGCACGCGTGCTTCCATTTCATAGCGCGCCTGCGGTTGCAGCTCGAAGTCGCCGATGACAATCCGGGCCGCTTGGACGGGGGATTGCAATGGCGCGTCGGGCGCCAGCACGCCGGGCTCACGCTCGATCGCACCACCGGACATCATTCCGAAGATGCCGGCGACGATGAGTCCCAGCGCAATGACGAGCTTGAGGGTATCGGTGCGCACGCGGGCTGGCTTATTGGATGTTCGAGTTCAAGCCCACAGGATCCTGCGGCTCACGGACGGGCGCCGTGAACCGCTCCACCCCTTCTGGCCAGCCTGCCAGGTGGCCAGCCAACCGCTCTACCTTAAGGCAACTGAATCTTGCCGCCGCCCCGCCCGGGCGGCATGCCGGCGCCCCCCAAACCCGGCAGTCCACCCTGCGGCACGACCAGCTGCGATGCCTGTTGCCGTCGCATCTCCTGGATCTGCTGCACGGTGCGCTCGATTGCCTCGGCGGCTGCTTTACCGAATCCGGCGACCGCCTGGTCCAGCGTCTCCCCTTCGATTTCGAAGTTGATGGGGACGGGACCCATGTTCGTCATGATCTCAGCCTGCCCTACAAATAGGGTGGGCCGTTTGGAGTCCTTCTCGCCTGTGGCAGTGACAGGAGTGAGCCGGCGCAGCGCTCCGACTTTGCGGTCCGTGAACATTTCCTCGAGGTACATTCCGGACGCGTCC
>DATELY010000138.1:0-3080 GCA_035276085.1 Steroidobacteraceae bacterium
CCAGTACTCCATCAGGTTGCGCTCATCGACATCCGCGGAGAGGTGTTGCCGTCCGGTTTCCACGTTGTAGACAGCGAAATGCTTCACCGTCGCAGCGAGCTTCAGATGTGCGAGATCGTCTCCCTGAAGACCGCGCACATAGGAGACGGCCATGCGCCCGGTAAGATACGGATCTTCGCTGAAGACTTCCTGAATGCGTCCCCAGCGCGGATTGCGGACGAGGTTGATGACGGGGGAGCGATAGACCAGCCCCATCGGTCCGCGCGGGCCTTCGGCGTGCGCATTGTAGAGGGCACGGGCCTCATCGCTCATCGCGGTGGCGACACCGTGAACCAGATCCGGATCCCAGGTGGCACCCATCGCGATCGGCGCGGGGAACAGTGTGGTCGGCTGTTTCGACCAGACGCCGTGCAGCGTCTGGTTCCAGCCTCCCCACATGGGTATGCCAAGGCGCGGAATACCCTTGTTCATGTGGTTCAGCTGCTGTGCTTTTTCTTCGAGCGTCAGGCGATGGATGAGATCCGTAATGCGCTCTTCGATGGGCAGCGCGGGGTTCCTGAAAGGGGCTGCAGACGCATTCTGTCCCTGCGCCGTCGCAACGAGAAATGCAAAAGCAATGAAACCGATAAGGGTTCGCATCGGGGCTACCTTTTCTGAGGCAAAAGTCGAC
Source organism: Steroidobacteraceae bacterium (assembly GCA_035276085.1). Lineage (GTDB taxonomy): Bacteria > Pseudomonadota > Gammaproteobacteria > Steroidobacterales > Steroidobacteraceae > DATELY01. The sequence continues at coordinate 671 of DATELY010000138.1, forward strand.
TGTACCTCCGCACTCGCGCTGCGATGGCGGGACGAATTGCTGCAAATTCACCTACGCTCGACAACGGGCCTGAAGTGATGGATCACGTCGCCGGTTCATGCATGTTGGCGCGCACCGCTTCGGCGACGGCCGACATATCTTTCTCTCCGAGGCCCTGCTGTTGCGCCCGTCGGAAAAGCTCTTCCGTGGGCGCGGACGTGGTCAGGGCGACTCCTTCGCGAGCCGCCGCTTCGCGTGCATAACGAAGGTCCTTCGCCATGAGGCGGAGGAGGAAATTCACCTCGTAGGTGCGGCGCGTCATGCGGTCGACCATCGTGGTGAGTATTCCGCTGCCGGGGGCACCCTTCTTCAGGAAGTCGAAGGCCGCTTCGCGCTTGAGGCCGCTGCGCTCGATCCACGCGAGAGCTTCGGCAAAGGAAGTGACCTGCACGCCACAGAGAAAATTGTTGATGAGTTTCAGCTGCGTTCCACTCCCGACCGGCCCGAGGTGCACAATCTCTTTGCTCATCACGCGCAGAACCGGCTGCACCGCCGCCAGATCCGCTTCGTCCGCGCCGACGATGAACGTAAGCTGTCCGGCGTCGGCCTGCGGTCGGCTGCCGGTGACGGGAGCCTCGACCATGCGCAACCCACGATCGCGAGCCGCGCGATGCAGCTCGGTGATCCATGCGGGACTGAGCGTGCTGCACTCGACGAGAACGCTGCCTGGCTGCATGGCCGCGAGAGCCCCGTCCGGTCCAAGCCATGCGGTGCGTGACGCATCATCATCGGCGAGCATGGCGACCACAACAGCGGCGCCGTTCGCCGCAACAGCAGGGCTGCCGGCCACGGATGCTCCCTGCGGTGCGAGGTCCTCCGCTCGGGTGCGCGTGCGGTTGTACACGGCGAGTGGGAAGTTGGCCTTCAGCAGATTGACCGCCATCCCGTGCCCCATGGTTCCGGTACCCAGCAGAGCTATCTTTGGTTTGTTTTCCATGCCTCACCTGCTCATTGCATCGGCTGCACGCGGACGGGAGTCGGCACGGCCTCTTCCCTCGTGACGACGTTGCGCAGCGCGCGGCCGAAGTTTTGAAACTGGACTTCCGTTACATCGCCCGCCTCAAGACGAATACCTTCTCCGAAAGAGAGGCAGTCCGCACCCATGAAGTGGATGTGCAACGTGCCGGGCTGGCGGTGCAGGGCAAACTTGAAGTGATGATGTTCGAGATTCGCGAGGCTGTGACACATGTTGTGCTCGCCCGTGGCGATCTGCTTCTGCCACAGCACGTCATTGCCGCGCAGGATGCGCACCGAACCGGGCACGTCGTCGAAGACGGGATTCACCACGACTTCTGGGCCGATGCTGCACATGCGCAGTTTCGATCCGGCAAGGTTCAGGTAATTGCGGCGCTCGAAGACGTGGTCGGAGAACTCGTTGCCCGAAGCCATTCCGATCCGCCACGGCGTGCCGTCGTCCGCAATCAGGTAGATGGCAGCGACCTCCGCCTCTTCCCCTCCGTCTTCGGCGTAACCGGGAATCGGCAGCGGGCCGAAGGGCGCCTGAATCATCGAGCCGTCGCCTTTGTAGAACCACTCCGGCGCTATGCCCACGGCGCCGGGATCGGGACGGCCATGCTGGCGGCCCCACTCGAACATGCGCATGCTGTCGGTCATTTGCGCCTCGGGCTGCGCGGCGGCTGCACGATGCATCGCCTGTCGGTCGCGAGCGCTGCCGAGGTGTGTCAGTCCCGTGCCGGAGACGAGGACACGCTGTGGCTCGCCGGGCCAGTCGATTGGCGCGAGCAGCTTCCACTCTGATTCGCCGTTCCAGACTGCGTCATACTGCAGCGTGTCGTCAGAGAGCAGTGCATTCGCGACGTTGGTGAGATTGCCGCGGTTTCTAACGGCCCTTTGCGCCAGCGCCAGCACGGAGTCTACCTCGCGCAAGAGCACCAGATCGGGCTCGCGCACGACGGCCACTGCTCGTCGCGATGAATAGGCGATCTGCACCAAATGCACGGCGCCTCCTCTACTCGATGATGTGGAATCGCTTCAGCGACTCTTCGTTGACGGTGAGGCCAAGGCCCGGGAGCGAATCGTCGAGGTTGATGTGGCCTTTGTCCGGCACAGGTTCGCCGTCAAAGATGTACCAGAACAATTCGTTGCCGACCTCCACATCGACTTTGGGGAAGAACTCCGCGATGGGCGAGTTGAGGCTGGCCATGACCACGTGGTAGTTGTGCATCTGCCCGGCATGCGGCACCACGGGAATCTGGAAGGATTCAGCGAGGGCAGAGATCTTGCGCGCCTGACTGATGCCGCCAACGCGATTCGTGTCGAACTGGATGTAGTCGAGCGAATTCGTTTCCAGCAGTTCACGGAAACCGAAAATCGTGAACTCATGCTCGCCGCCGGCGATGGGGACGCGTCC
>DATELY010000139.1:0-3127 GCA_035276085.1 Steroidobacteraceae bacterium
CGGGCTGCGGCAATGATTGGGAGCAGCACGCTAGCTGCGGCACCAAAGCATAGTTATGGCAAGACCGACGGTGTTAGCCGGAATCGGCGGGTGCTGTTCGCTCTCGTGACCGTTCGGGACACAGGCAGCGGCAAGCCGGACGCACCGAACCTGTTGCGCGCGATCGCTGCCGGTGCAAACAACATCTTTATTGATTGACGTACATCGTTCGCGCTCGACGAATCGTCAACGGCTACTGCCGTTCAGCGCAGCGGCAGCTGTCGTTCATGCGCCGCCGATTTCGGCTAACACTGTCGGTCTCGACGAACCTATCCTCAGGTCATGCCCACTTATCAAACAAGGGCGAAGGGGGAAAGACAATGCGCATTTCATTGGCATTGACGGCAGCAGTCCTGGGCGTTCTGAGACTTGCGAATGCGAGTGCAGCAACGATCCCTGTTCCAGAAGGCGAGAAAGAGGGTTCAGGAGCACAGGCTTCTTCGAGCTCGGCAGAGAGCGCTCAAGGCCTTCAGGAAATCATCGTGACGGCCACACGCGCGAGTGAGCGGTTGAGCCGAGTGGCGGCGAGCGTGACCGCATTGGATCAGGCCAAGCTCGATCAGGAAGGTGTTCGGCGCATGGAGGATGTTGCCCGCCTGACGCCAGGGGTGACGTTCACCGATACCGGGTATGTGGGGCAGACGCAGATCTCGATACGCGGAGTCAGCTCGCAAGTGGGCGCATCCACGACGGGCATTTACATCGACGATACGCCTGTGCAGATGCGCAACATGGGCGCTGCTTCGACGAATCCCTACCCCGAAGTCTTCGACCTCGAGCGCATTGAAGTCTTGCGAGGTCCGCAAGGCACGCTGTTCGGCGCTGGGTCCGAAGGCGGTGCCGTGCGGTTCATCACGCCGACGCCCGATCTCAATCGCTACACGGGATATGGCCGCGCCGAAGCCGGGTACACGGAGCACGGCGCTCCGAGCTGGGAAGGTGGATTCGCATTGGGCGGACCGATTGTCGAAGACACGGTGGGTTTCCGGGCCAGCGCGTGGTATCGCCGGACAGGAGGGTATGTCGATCGAGTGTCGAATATCGACGGGAGTGTGACCGACAAAGATGCCAACTACCGCGATGCCTACGTTGCACGGCTCGCATTCAAGGCCGTACCCGCTGAGTGGCTGACGATCACGCCTTCTGTGTTCTATCAGAAGACGAAGGAACACGATGCACCCCTGTTCAACCAGCGGATCTCCGATCCCGCCGAGGGCAAGTTCCGCAATCCATTTCCGCAGCGCTCGCCGGGAGAAGACAAGTTCGTCCTCCCCGCATTGAACGTTCAGGCCGACCTCGGCGAATTCACCCTGACGTCTGTTACGTCCTATTTCAAGCGGGACATCGATCGCATCGCGGACTTCAGCATCACATTGCCCCAGCTCCTCCTCGGGCCGAATGAACTGGCACAGAATCTCTATTTGTCGCGCTTGCCGGATTATCGTTTGGATTCCCTCTACCCTGCCCAGCAGAAGAGCTTCACGCAGGAGCTCAGGGTCCAGACTTCGAACTCGGACGCAAGGTTGACCGGGATCGTCGGCATTTTCGTGCAGCGGACGCGGCAGCACGATATTCAGGCGTTCATCGATCCGATGTTGGGCGATTTGACCCAGGCGTATTTCGGTGCGCCGGTCGAGGCAATCTTCGGTACGCCCATGCTGAGCGCGACCCGGTCCTACATTGCGGACGATGTCGCCCACGACGATCAGGATGCTGTCTTCGGAGAGCTGTCATACCGTCTGACCGACAATCTCAAAGTCACCGCTGGCCTGCGGTACGCCAAGACAAAATTTGAATACGATTCCTTCCAGGCGGGTCCTTGGGCTGGCTCGGCCGGCGTGAACGCTGCGGGTACACAGAAGGAGAAGCCGCTCACGCCGAAATTCGGTGTCACGTACTCCTTCAACGACAGCAACCTTGCCTACGCTACGGCGTCCAAGGGCTTTCGTACGGGTGGCGTCAACAAACCGATACCGCTCAGCAACGACGATTGCCGCGTGCAGCTCGAGTCTTTCGGCCTGACGCAAACGATCGGTCCCTACGATTCCGATTCCGTCTGGAGCTACGAGATCGGCTCGAAGAGCAGCGGATTGTTCGATGGACGCCTGCAAGTGTTCACGAGCGCCTACTATCTCAAATGGAAAAATATCCAGCAGTCGCTACAGCTTCCCGCTTGCGGCTACTCGTTCACGGATAACTTGGGATCTGCCGTGAGCGCCGGTGGCGATGTCCAATTCCAGACGCAGCTGACTGACCATTTCCAGCTCGGCGGCTCGGTTGCATACAACGACACTTACTACGACAAGACTTTGCTTGGCCCAGCAGGGCCGGTCGTCGATAAGGGAAATACCGTGCCCGGTGCGCCCTGGACGGCTACATTGTCGGCGGACTACACCGGCGACGTGTTGGGCAAGGAAAGCTATGCGCGCGTCACTTACACGTATCGGTCCCGAAACAACCGGGATCTGCCCGAGCAAGATCCGACGACGCTCTCCTACGATCCCGACGCATATCGTCTCGGCAGAACGGAAATGGTGAACCTGCGCACTGGAGTGCGGCTGTCCAGCTTCGATGTGTCGTTGTTCGTCAACAATCTGATGAATAAGCACACCGTCTTGACCCGGACCAATTTCGCGGCAGGCTTGTCGGTGTTCATGGAAACAACGTATACGCCGAGAACGATTGGCGTGACCGGAACGTACTCGTTCTGAGGTTTTGGCCCTGCAGCTATGAACGGCTCGGCGCGATGCCGAGTCGTTCGCTGTCATTGGCGCCAGTATGAAGAAAGCGGTTGGCGGTTAGCGGTTGGTCAGAGGCGCTAACGAGGACCGCTGGATTTCAAACAGGCAAGTCGTGAGTTCGTGCTGTTGCCGTCAGAACTGCTCAGCACATGCGAGCTCTGCAACTGAATCGTCGTCGATGGCATGACCTGCTCGCCTCAACGTGGCGGAAGGCAGCTCGCCGAAAAGGCGCTGGTAGTCGTGGCTGAAGCGGCTCCAGTGCCAGAAGCCCCAGATCTCCGTCGCCTGTTGCACCGAGCAACCCTCGAGCAGGCTACGCCGGGCTCCATCCAGCCGCAGCGTACGCA
>DATELY010000140.1:0-15950 GCA_035276085.1 Steroidobacteraceae bacterium
CGCTGCAACAGACAGCGTTGCAGCACATCGCGGATGTATTCGTGCGCAAGACACGCTTCGATCCACTGTACGAGGCGCAGAACGAGCAGCTGTTGGCCGATCGCCTGCCGAGCTTGCTCGAGAGCTTGCACGCGCAAGAGACGACCGAATGCACGATGGAAGCGCGCAGCAGCACGTATTCGGTCGAGCTGACGCGAGCCGGGCTGCTGGCTGCATTGAGTGGCGCCTATCAAGAGCTCGTGCAGCTCGTGCAAGGCGCTTTACGCGCGCACGAGATGTTGCAGTTGGCGCTCTCGCAGCGTGTGAGTGCATGGCCAGGTCTGGTCGAACGGTTGAGCGACATCGCCGCAGTCGAAGCGCGAGTGCTGGCGCACGCTGCACCGGCGACTGGCGCGTTGCGTCACCTTGCTGCGATCCGCCGCGGCCCCGAGTCGTTGGCATTGGTGACGCGCCTGCCTGCGGCATTGGCGGCTGGGTCGTCGGCCGTCGTGCCGGCGCCGCTGCAGGTGCCGCGCGAACAGCAGCCAACGCATGTACTGTTCAACTCGCGCGCGATTGCGATCACGCCGCAGCCGCTGACGATCGGTTGGGCCGTGAACGGCGCGGCACGTGCGTTGCTCGTGCCTTCCGGGGTGCCCGGCGTATCGCGAGCTCATTGCACGCTCGTGCGGCGCGCAGGCGCAGTGGTCGTCGAAGACCACAGCACGTATGGCTCGTTCATCAACGATGCGCGTGTGCAAGGTTCGGGCGTATTGAAGGTGGGCGACCGGCTGCGCCTCGGCGCACCCGGCATCGCTCTCGATCTGATTCAACTGGTACACGACGATGGCTCACCCGCGCCGTCGCTTTGACATCTTCAGCATGTCCTTCCTGGACACGATCTGCTGCGCGTTCGGCGCCATCGTGCTGCTGTACATGGTCATCAACGCCGCGAGCGGCCGGCAGTTTCAGAAGAACACCGCCGACCTGCACGCCGAGGTCGACCGCGTCGAACAGGAAGTGCTCGAGGGCTATCAGAATCTCGCGGTACTACGGAACGCAATGGTCAGTACCGATGAGGAAACGAAGAAGGCACAAGGAATGGCCACGCGCATCATCGACGAGACGACGCAGACGAAGGAGCAGCTCGCCGATGCCGAAGGGAAAACGATCTCTCGGCGCGAGGCCATCGAGAAATTGAAAGCCGAGCTCAAGTCGCTCGAAGAGGGCACACGCCGCCTGGAAGGCGGCTCCAAGAGCCAAGGCCAGCCGGGTACTCGCGTGCGCGGCTTCGAAGGCGAAGGCGATCGCCAGTACCTCACGGGTCTGAAAGTGGGCGGCGAGCGCATCTTCATCCTCGTCGATGCATCGGCGAGCATGCTCGACGACACGGTCGTCAATGTTCTGCGCATGCGCAACATGTCGCCCGCTCGCAAGCTGCTGTCGGTGAAATGGCGCCGCACGGTCATGACCGTCGATTGGCTTGCGGCGCAGATTCCCGAGAAAGGCCGTTTCCAGATCTATGCGTTCAACACGAAAGCGTGGGCGTTGACGCCGCAGTCGGAGGGGAAATGGCTGGAGACGCGCGATGCGAATTCGATGAACGATGCACTGCGCGCTCTGCGCGAAGTGGTGCCGCAGGACGGCACCAGTCTGGAGAATGCGTTCGCTGCGCTGAATGCCATGACGCCTGCACCGGACAACGTGATCATGATCACCGACGGTCTGCCCACGCAGGCAACGAGCGTGCCCGTCCTGCGCAAAGTGGTGAGCGGCGAGCAGCGCCTCGATCTGTTCGAGCGTGCCTGGCGCAAGTACCCACGCAAGATTCCGTTCAACGTCATCCTGATGCCGATGGAAGGCGATCCCGCCGCGCCCAGCGCGTTCTGGCTCGCCGCCCGGCAGACGGGTGGCGCCTTCATGAGCCCGTCGAAGGATTGGCCGTGAGGGTGCCAACACTGCGTGTTGGCGGGCTTGCCGGCTTGCTGGTCAGCTGGTCGGCTGGCCAGAGGGTTGGCTGCGCGCGCGAGTTCCTTCTGGCCAGCCGACCAGCCGACCAGCCGACCGGCTGACCAAAACCCCATGCGCCGTAGCCGCGACTTCGACGTCTTCAGCATGTCCTTCCTGGACACGATCTGCTGTGCGTTCGGCGCAGTGATCCTGCTGTTCGTCCTGAGCAAGTTCGGCGAGCCCAAGGCGTTGGAGCAGTCGCGGCTGAAGATGGAGGGACAGGTCATCGCGATGGAGCAGGAGCTCGCGGAAATTCGCGGCGAGACCGAGATACTCAATCGCGATCTGAAAGCGCGCAAAGTGCAGTTGTCCGAAGAGAGCCTGCGTGTGGCGCGTCTGCGGGGGGACTTGAGCAATCTGCGCGGACAGTTCAAAGCATCGCGACAGGAAGCGGATGTGCAGAATCAGATCGAAGGCCAGCTCGTCTCCGCACAGCAAAAGCTGTCGGCCGAGATGAAGCGCGTGCTCGGCGAAGGCTTCCGTCGCAAGGCCGACGATGCCATCGGCGGCATTCCCGTCGACAGCGAATACATCATCTTCTGCATCGATACGTCGGGCAGCATGTTCAATTACGTCTGGCCGATGATGCTGCAGAAGCTCGAGCAGATCTTGAATATCTACCCGCACGTAAAGGGCTTTCAGGTCATGAACGACGAAGGCACTTACATGTTTCCGGGCTATCGCGGCAAGTGGATCTCGGATACGCCAGAGCAGCGGAAGACGGTCATCCAGCGCCTGCGCAATTGGAACGCGTTTTCCAACTCCAGTCCGATCGAAGGTATCGTCGAGGCGATCCGCACGTATCACTCGAAGGACAAGCTCATCAGCGTCTACGTATTCGGGGACGAGTTCACGGGTCCTTCCATCGATTCCGTCGTGAAGGCAGTTGACGTAATCAATCGCGAGGACCAGACGGGTGAGCGCCGGGTACGCATTCACGCGCTGGGATTTCCCGTGCGCCCGGATGCGCCGCAATACACGAGCGTGCGGTTCGCCACGCTCATGCGCATCATCTGCCAGCGCAACGGCGGTTCTTTCGTGGGCTTGGAAGAGCCGAAGGAGCGGCCGCGAATCCAGATCGGTGATTCGCGCATTGCTCCTGAGACGCAAACGGCGCAGCCTGCTTTGCAGGCCGAGCCAGTAGAGAAGCGGGCGCCGCACAGCTGATCGCGCGCGCCGCCAGAGGTTACGACGGTGAAACTTTCCAATCGCGTGGGGCCGCGCGCGCTCCTGCTGGTGGCCCTCGGTGCTGGCGCGTTGACGGCGTGCTTTCCCATCAAGTTCGAAGCGCGCATGCCCCTGCCTCGGCCCTTGATCGCGAAGATGCCGTTCGCGGTGGCGCTGCATGTCCCAAGTGAGTTCTCCTCCTTCGCTCAGAAGGAAAAACGCTGGAGCGTGAACTGGGAAGTCGCGCTCGGTAAGGCGCAGACCGAAGGCTTCACGAACCTGTTGAATGCCATGTTCGATCGCGTGGTCGTCGTCGACAGCGTCGATGCCGCAACTCATGGCGAGCCTGTGCGCGCGATCCTCGAGCCCGCCATCGAGGAGTATGCGTTCGTGACACCGCGCGATGCGGGTTCATCGTTCTTCGCGGTGAGCATCAAGTATCGAATGGGCATTTACACGCCCGAGGGCAAGTTGGCCGACTCGTGGGCCTTCACCGGCTACGGCAGCGCGCCGACCTCCGGCATGTCCGACCAGGATTCATTGCAGCGGGCCACCGCGCTCGCGTTGCGCGATGCGGCGGCCAAATTGGCGGTGGAGTTTCGCGATCAGGAAATCGTACGCGAGCTGTTGCCGCCCGCGGATGCGGAAGGCTCCGGTGCACCTGCGGCGAAGCCTGCTGCGGGGGAAGGCGGGACCGTGCCTGCCGCGACGCCAGGTTCCGAACCGAGCGTCGCGCCGGGCTCGCAGCCAACGGCAGTGCCAAACCCGGTCAATTCGGGAGGAGGAAAGGGCGAAACGGCGTAATGGGGGAAATGGCGTAATGGGGGAAATGGCGTAATGGCGTAATGGAGTCAGAAATCACGCTCGTGACGCCATACCGCCATACCGCCATACCGCCATATAGCCATATCGCCTTCACTCACGAGCCGTCTTTCTCTTTATCCTTCTTCAGCGACTTGAACATCTGCCGTAAGCGCACGCCCGTCGTCGCGACCGGCTCACCATTGATGAAGCGCGGACGGAAACGCGCTTGCGATACCGCCGCCAGCGTATCGCTGATCTGCCGCTTGCTCGCATCGGCTTCCACGACGACGGGCTTCTCCACTTCGCCTGTGGCGTTCACGGTGAACTCCACCAGCACGGAGCGATCCTCGACTTCCTCGGGCGGCCGATTGACGTAACGACCGGCCGAAATCGGAACGGGGTAGTACAGCCGCACGGGTACTTCGAAGAATTCGGAAGTCTCCAGCGGTGCTTGATCCGGGCTCGTCCTGAGGGTGACCGCGCGCTGGTAGATCGACAGCGCCTTCTTTTCGTCCTGTTTGATCTGGAACCAGTCGCCGTAGTTGATCAGCGCGCGGCTGAGGGCGGCGGGCTGGGGCTGCGGCTGCAACTCGAGGATCTTCACCGCGCGTTCGAGTGCATGTTCGCCCTCGGTGTTCAGGTACTTCGGACCCGCAAAGCGTGGATCCGGTTGCTCTTCCGGCAAACCGGCGGGGCCACCGCCGAAGTTGATCGTCGAGCGTTCGCGCTGGCGGCCGTCGTCCAGACGCGGAATCACGAGCTCGCGCGTGTAGCTGCGCGCGAGGCCCTGCAGCGGCTCCACCATCTCGATCGACCCTTTGCCCCGCTTCTGCTGCACGATCTCGACAGCCTGGCGATACAGCATGCGCGATGTCGGCCCATCGCCCACGCGCGAATACCAATCGGCGATATCGCAAAGCGTCGACACGATGCGCGGGTCGCGCGCGCCATAACTGCGTTCGGCAATGGCTCGCAGGTAGTCCATGTGCCGTTGCGCGTCCTCCAGCGCGTTCAGCTCCGTGTAGCTCTCGGTCAGTTGCTTGAGGACGGGCGCCTGGTGCAGGTCGAACAGGCCCGAGTTGCGCCGACTGATGATCAGGGCGCGCTCCAGCAGCGCAACGGCTTGGTCATGCTGATGCATGCGCCCGTACAGCAGGCCGAGCCCGGTCAAGGGTTCGACGAGCCGACTATCCGAAGCACCCAGGTCGCGCTCGGCGACCTGGAGAGCCTCCTTGAAACTCGCTTCGGCGGCGGCCGTGTTGTCGAGCGCCACGTACGCGCGGCCGATGAAGGTGTTGGCCTCGACGACGTCCTGCGCGCGGTGCGGTTGTTCCGCGTGGGCCATTTCCAGGAGCTGCTGGGCCGTTTTCAACGCCTGCTCGTGGTTGAGCGTGCGCATCTGCACTTCGAACTGCTCGACCAGATCGCGGTGTGGCGTCTGTGCATAGGTCACGAGGGCGGTGACCAGACACAGGGTTGCCGTGAAGATCCGACCCCATGGGATGTTCGCGTTGCGTGATTTCATCGCTGCAAAGCATAGCCGGTCGCACAGTCGGCAGTGAGAGTGGCGCGGGCATGTATACCGACGTTACGCCTTGGCGATACACGTCGCGCGTCGTCCACTCGCGATCAGTGAGTACCGGCATTGATGCCCTGTAGTTGCGTCGTTCGGGATCGAGCGGTCGCAGCCGCTAGCGGACTGCAACGGTCGAACCAGACCGTCTTCCGTCCCCTCCCCTGCGATAGCGGGGGAGGTAGGGTGGGGGCGCCTGCGTTTGCCACTGTCCTTACCGCATGCTCGCCGCCGTCGCAGAACGCCCTCACCGCGCAGTTCATTCATAGCGACGGCGGAAGTTACATGCACGAATGAATCGCTGCCGCCGCCGCTGCTCCCGCACGCCGCACGGGACCCATCAGCCCCACGTGTCGCCCGACGCTAAGCGGCTGAGTATCAAGCTCTTTGACGCGCGTGGTGCAACGCCAATGAAGTGCCGCCATCCGGCAACCCGATGGCATGTCCATTGCACCTTGCGATGCGCACGATTCAAGTCCCGAGGCCCCGCACTCGGGGCACGGAAACTCACAACGGAGGACACTATGCATACTTGGAAATCCATCGCGCTTGCATTGGCCGTAGCAACGACCTTGAGCGCGTATGCCGATGATCGAACCAACACGAACTCGAGCGGCACACCGAACTCGGCTGCGGACACCCGTTACGGATCTTCCACCAACACGGCGATGCCGGATCGGACGGAGCCCACCGGTGGAACGAGCTCATCGTCGAGCACACGCGCATCGGGAACCGCAGGCTCGGACACGATGAGCGATCACGCTCATATGAGTGGCTCGACCGCTGCGACTCGCAACGACCCTGAGCTGCAGAATCTGACCACGGAGAAATTCTTCCACACGGCTGCGGCGGCCGGCATGAAGGAAGTGCAAGCAGCCGAGCTCGCGCTGCGCAATGGCAAGAGCGATCAAGTGAAGTCGTTTGCGCGCCAGATGGTGTCCGATCACACCAAGCAGAACAGTCAGCTCACGACCCTTGCGGCGCAGAAGAACGTGCAAGTGCCGAAAGATCTGCCGGCGAAGGACGAGGCAGATATCGAGAAGCTGCGCGCCGCCACGGGCAGCACATTCGATACGACGTTCTCGCAGCAGATGAAGCTGGATCACGAGAAGGCAGTGGCGCTGTTCCAGAGCTGTGCCAACGGCAAGAAGATCGCGAGCGACGTACGCAAATTCTGTAGCGACAGCCTGCCAACGCTGGAGGAGCACAATCAGGCGGCAAGCAACCTGCAGACGCGTTCCACCACTACGCGCGCGGCATCCACGGACGAGTAACGCCAGCGACGCGCAGGTCGTGCCTCCCTTGTGAGGGAGGCACGACGGGCTCGCCGACCCAATCTCCTCACGTGCGTGTCGGCAGCTTGAGCACGCCCTCGTGCGTGTCGCGCGGTGTGTGCGAACCACGGACGGCGCCGCCGGAACTGCACTCTCCTGCATCGAGTTAACTTTCCGTGATCGACTTTGCAGTTGCTCACGCGCGTGCGGCCACACGCGCTCTGCAGTCTCTCATCGCCAGTGCCACCTCTTGTTCGCTTCGCGATGAGTCGTCGATAAGCACACCGGAGAGAGCATGAGCACGACCTACGTGAGCGGTTACGCGTCGGCATCAGGATGGCGCGGGGACATGGATTCCATCACCGGTTCACGTCGCGATCGCATCGGCATCGGCCGACTCCTCGGCAGCTGCGAGCCCATGCAGATCGTGTGCGATCAGATTCGGCGGGTGGCGCCGACTCGCGTGAGTGTTTTGATTACGGGTGAAAGCGGCACGGGCAAAGACCTCGTCGCGCGCACGATCCATCGCTACAGCGGGCGCAAGGACCTGCCCTACGTGGCGGTGAACTGCGGCGCGATTCCCGAGACGTTGGTCGAGGCCGAGCTCTTCGGCTACGAGAAAGGCAGCTTCACGGGAGCCATCCGCTCGCAAGCCGGTTACTTCGAGCGCGCAGGGCGCGGCACGCTGTTCCTCGACGAGATCGGCGACATGCCGCTCGAGATGCAGGTGAAGTTATTGCGCGCGCTCGAATCGGGCGCCATCACGCGCATCGGCGGCCAGCGCGAGATCCCGGTGCAAGCACGTGTGCTGGCGGCGACGAATCGCTCGCCGAGCGAAGCAGTGGCCGCCGGCCAGCTGCGTTCCGATTTGCTCTATCGACTTGCGGTGTTCCATATCGTCGTGCCCTCCCTGCGCGAACGTGCCGCCGATGTCGATCTGCTGGCGCGGCACTTTCTCAATCGACTCAATCGCAGCGAGAAGACGCGCAAACGCTTTTCGGTCGATTCGCGCCAGTTCCTGCGTGAAGCCACCTGGCCCGGCAACGTGCGCGAGCTGCACAACGTGATCCAGCGTGCCTTCATCCTCGCGGACGATGAGCTCGATCTGCGCAGCGCCACGATGGTCAATCAACCACGCAGCGCGCAACACAGCGATGAAGGTGTGATCATCGTGACGCCGGGCATGGCCCTCGCGGACATGGAGCGGATGATCATTGCCGCGACGCTGAAGAGTTGCCGCGGCAACAAGACTCGAACGGCGGCCGTGCTCGGGATCAGCTTGAAGACGCTCTATAACCGGCTGAACGAATACCACACGCCCTAATATGAAAGAAGCGGTTGGCGGTTGGCGGTTAGCGGTTGGTCAGAGGCGCTACCGCGCTTTCATCCCTTGGGGGTCGTGCGCCGCGCGATGGAAAACTATCTAGGGTCAGGCCAAGGAGATCCGACGAGCTGAAGGAATTCGTGCACTCGCTCGAGCTGGCGAGTTGGAAGATCTGCGGCTCGCGGGGTGGACAGCGAATAGTGCGTTCTACTCCCTCCCCTGCGAAGCGGGGGAGGGTTGGGGTGGGGGCAAATGGTGGTACGTCAATTCAAGAGCGCCCCCATCCTGTCCTTTCCCCCGCTTCGCAAGGGAAGGGACGCTTGATCAAGCCCGGTAGCTCGGTTCCAGTAGCTTGGTTTAGGTCATCCCAACATCCGCGTTCCCGCAGCCGTGGCCGGACGTCGCATCGAACCGCTGCCGCTCAACAGCACCTGCTCCTGCAAGCTGGCCACCACATCCTCCATCACCGCACTCCACTCCCCGACCTGCGCTTGCCGGAACAACCGCATCGTCGGATACCACGGCGTGTCGCTGCGCCCGACCATCCAGCGCCAATCGCAATCGGCCGGTAGCAGCGTCCAGACCGGCAAGCCCATCGCGCCGGCGAGATGGGCGGTGTACGCATCGACGGAGAGGATGAGATCGAGCCGCTGCATGCGACTCGCGAGCAACTCGATTTCCTTGCATGCGAGATCGTGCGCACCGAGCGCAAGCAGCTCATCGGCAGCGGCGGGGTATTGCAGCGAGTACAGCTCGATACCCTCGATGTGCTGTAGCGGCTGCAGCGCTTGAACGGGTATGCGGTGTTCGGCGGTGGATTGATCATTGCGCCAGATCAAGCCTACCTTGAGTTGCTCGCCGCCAGTGTTGGGCACGCGCGAGATCATGCGTGGAAAGAGATAAGGCACATAGCTGCTCACGCTGTCTGCTGTGGCACGCAGTGCATGTGCCAGCTCCATGCTCTCGATATCGACGTCGTACAGGAACTCGGGCTTGCCATCATGGATGGCGGAGACGCGGTCCACACCGGGCGCTGTGGCGATGAGGGACAACAGCTCAGGCTGCAGCCACACCGTCACTTCACGCGCGATGCGGCGTAAAGGGGCGGCGAAGCGGATGAACTGAATGGTGTCGCCCATGCCGTGATAACAGCGAATCAGCACGCGCCGGTTCGCAAACGGTTGGCCACGCCAGATGAATTGCTCATGGCGAGGCCAATCCGAACATTCTTCGTTACGCGCCAGCCGGTCGGCGAGCACGTCGTCGCAAGTCGCCCAGGCAGCGGCGAAATCGCCGCGGAGCATGGCCGCGGTCCAGGGAGCAGTGGAATTCGGCATTGTGTTGACCAATGTGTGTAGGGCACTTACCTGCAAATCAGGTGCAAGTGCCGCGCGACCATGTGTCCGATCTCATTAAACGTTCGAAACTGTCTAACGATCCCATCGTCTTCACCGCGGATTCGAAACGCGTGTGATCGGCGCTGCCGCAGGCGGTGAACTTCATAGCAAGCACTGCGCGACGGGGGCGCTGAGTTTCTTGTTGCGGAACTGGCCCAACGCGTCATTCGTTTGAGGAACTTGCGTTCGTTCATCACGTGCGTGCCGTCGATGCACTATTCATGTGCGCAGCCGCGGGCGCACGTCGGCGATGAGATCTATCGCGGATGAATCGATTGGTGCCTCCTTTGCTGTGCAAGGAAGGCCGCGCCTGAGGAAGGAGTCACCATGACGGACTGCATCACGCGCCCGCGCAAAATCCTGATCACTGCCGATGCCGTTGGCGGCGTGTGGACCTACGTCATGGAATTGTGTGCCGGGCTCGGGGCGAGTGACGTCGAGATCGTTCTTGCGACCATGGGACCGGAGCCCACGCGATCGCAGCGTCAGGCCGTCGAGTGCATGGCGCATGTGCACCTGGAATGCTCCGATTTCCGCCTGGAGTGGATGCCGCATCCATGGGATGACGTCGAGCTGGCCGGTGAATGGTTGCTGGATCTGGCCGAGGTGTATCGGCCGGATCTCGTGCATCTCAATGGCTACGTGCATGCGGCGCTGCCGTGGACGATGCCGGTCGTCGTCGTGGCGCATTCGTGCATCTGGTCGTGGTGGCGCGCGGTGCATGGCAGCGACCCGCCGCAAGAATGGGATCGCTATCGCGCGGCGCTGACGCGGGGTTTGTTGTCGGCCGATGCGATCGTCGCACCGTCCGAGGCGATGTTGCGATTGCTGGAGACCTATATCCATGCCGTGCCTGTCGATGCCGCGCCGGAAGCGCGTTCGTTTGGAGACGTCGTGATTCACAACGGCATGGATCTCACGCCGCTAGGGTGCGAGGGCGAGCGGGCGCCCCTGGTGTTCGCGGCAGGTCGCTTGTGGGACGAGGCGAAGAACATTCGCACGCTGGACCGCGCCGCACGCGAGCTCGCGTGGCCCGTGTACGTCGCAGGCGAACCGATCGCGCCGCTGGGACAGGAAATCGAGTTGACGCATGCACGCTCAATCGGTCCGTTAGCGGCAACGGAGATGCAGCAGTGGCTCGCCCGCGCATCGATCTTCGCATCGCCCGCGCTGTATGAGCCGTTCGGGCTCGCGGTGCTGGAAGCTGCCGTTCAAGGCTGTGCGCTGGTGCTCGGAGACATCCCGAGCCTGCGCGAGGTGTGGGGCGATGCGGCCCTGTACGTCCCACCGCGCGATGCAGACCGGCTCGCAGGCACGCTGTCGAGTCTCATCGACAACCCGCAACAGCTGCAGACCTATGCAACGCGTGCGCAAGCACGGGCATGCAGGTACTCGCGTAGTGCGATGGTGCACGGCTACGAGGATCTGTATGCCGCGCTGCTCCTGCGCCGGCGGTCATTCGTTGCCGAGCGGACGCACCCGCGGCGAATGCAGCAATGAAGCTCGTAGAGGTCGAGGGTGTGAAGGCGACGGTCAGGCGCTGGAGCTGGAGCGGAGGTTGTTGTTGCAACTTCCGCTCGCTCTCACGCATTACTTCCGACGCACGTCATCACGCCCGTCGATCAGCCAGGAGCGCGGTTTATGACCTTCATAACGCGGGCTGCCGGCAGGATCATCGGCGGTCACAAGGGCGAGGGTTCGAGCGGTGAGCTCATGGAAGCGTCGGCGCTCATGCGCGAACCCGTGATCAACGCCATCGGTGAGAGTCTCGGCCAGGTGCGCGACATCGTGATCGATGTGGCCGACGGTCGGATCGTGTACGCCGTGCTCGAGTTCGCCAGCTTCCTGGGCTTGGGAGACAAGTTGTATGCCGTGCCGTGGCTGGCGCTGACCCTCGATGCGGATAACCGCTGCTTCATTCTGAATGTCGACAAACGTCGGCTGAAGGATGCGCCGGCTTTCGATAAGGACCGCTGGCCCACCCTCGCCGGATCGGAGTGGACGGTCCAGGTGGACACCTTCTACAGCGCGGAACCGTTCTGGCGCTATCACGCTTAAGAACTCTGTAAGAAGCCGTTGCGCGACGCGGAAGAACTGCAGCGCGTGCTTCGCGGCTGCAGGAGCACAAGTTCCGTCCGACCATGCTGTCACCCGTATTCGAGCCCGCACCCTCACTGCTACGCGAAGGCGATACTTGCTGGAAAGTGTCGACGGCGCGCCGCGCTACCTTGCTGATCGATGGCGAGGAGTATTTCAACGCGCTGCGCTCGGTGCTGCTGCAGGCACGCAAGCAGATCCTCATTGCCGGGTGGGATTTCGATACACGCGCTGAGTTGCCTGCCTACGGCCCACCGGAAAGTGAACTACGTACCGCCCCCACCGAGCTCGGCGAGCTGCTCGGCTACCTGATGCGCACGCGGCCGGGCATCGAGATTCATGTCATGCGGTGGGACTACCACGCCATCTATTGGCAGGATCGCGAATTCACCACACAGAGACGTCTGCAGAAGCTTGGCGTGCGCTTTCACAGCGATGGCGCGCATACCTTCTTCGGCTGCGTCCACCACAAAGTCGTGCTCATCGACGATGCCATCGCGTTCTGCGGCGGCATCGATCTCACCCACAAGCGCTGGGATACCTGCGGACACGATCCGAAGGACCCGCGTCGCTGCGATCACGAGGGCACGAGCTACACGCCCGTGCATGACACGCAACTGTGCGTAACCGGTCCCATTGTCGCGGTGCTGGGCGACTACTTGCGCCAGTGCTGGCACCTTGCGACGGGTTCGTGTCCCCTGCCGCTCGAGCATCGCGCCACGCTCTGGCCCGCCGATGTGCGTGTCGACTTCTGCAACATCCGTGTCGGTGTCTCACGTACGTTGCCGCCACGCGGTGTGCAGCCGCTGGTGCGCGAGGTCGAGCGGCTGTATCTCGCCGCCATCTCGGGGACGCAGCGCGAGCTGTACGTCGAGAACCAGTATTTCACCAGCACGGTGATCGCACAGGCGATTGCCGACCAGTGTCGCCATGTGCCGCAGCTGCAAGGGTTGTTGGTGGGCTGTGCGCGACCGAAGACGTTCTTCGAAACGCATACGATGGGGTACGGGCGCACGAACTTCTACGAAGTGCTCGCCGCCAGCCCTGCACTCGAGCGGGTGCCGCTCGTGGCGGCGCTGGACAGCAGCGGCCATGGCATCAATGTGCACTCGAAGCTCGCGATCTTCGACGATCGCCTGTTGACCGTCGGTTCGGCCAATCTCAACCGGCGTTCGATGGGCTTCGATGTCGAATGCAATCTCGTGCTCGAGGCGCGGGATGAGGGCCAGCGTCGCCGCATGCGCTCGTTGCGCAACCGTTTGCTCGCCGAGCATCTGGACCTGACGCTGGATGAAGTGCCGTTCGCCGTTCGTCAGCACGGCTTGGCGGGGCTGCCTGCGGCGATTCAACGTCGGCGCAAACTCATAGCCGTGCAGATGAACGAGCCCAAGCCGAAGTTGGGCCCGGTGCTCGTGCCGTTCTTCGATCGCGAGCAGCCCTGGCAGTCGCTCCTGCCACCCGCGCAACGCGACACGATTCTGAACTGGCAATCGGCCGTCGTGCTGCTCACCGTGGCCCTTGCCGCCGCACTGCTTGGCCATTCCGTGTTGAGCGATGAGGAAGCGACGCTCGCATCGCTGCAGCGCCTGATGATGATGCTGGGAACCGGGTGAGTCGCGACTGACTCGCTTTTCCCGCTGTCCGGCGCGAAGATCTGAGCGTAAAACCGCTGGCGTGATCGCACGGGGACTCTCGCAATGCAGCGTGCGTGCGTTGTGATGCTGGTTTCGTCGCTCGGACTCCCACTCTGTATGGCGACTGCGGGCGACATTGGCCTGTCCCAGGTGCCTGTCGATACGCCGACGCTCGAAGAGATCCTCGTTGAAGCGCCCGAACCGCGCTACGTCGCACCGACGCTGCGCGACCGCATCGGCCGTGTATGGGCGCCCGTCATGATCAATGGCCAGGGACCCTTCCGTCTGGTGCTCGATACGGGCGCGACGACGTCGGCCATCGTGAGCTCCGTGGCCGAGCGTCTGGGCATGCCGACTTCGGCATCCAATACGACGAAGCTGAATGGTGCGACCGGCGCACTGATGGTTCCTTACGTCGTTGCGGATCGACTCGAGATCGGCGATCTGCTGGTGGAGAACGCCAAGCTGCCGATCGTGCCGGATGTGTTCGGCGGCGCCGAAGGCGTGTTGGGCACCCAGGGACTGGGCGACAAGCGCATCTACATCGATTTTCGCAAGGACCTCATCGAGATCGCGTTCTCCCGCGGCAAGCCACACCCGCAGGGATTCTCCAGCCTCACATTCGACACGGCACGCGGGCGGCTCGTCATGCTGAAACTACGCGTGGGCGGGGTGCGCGCCCAGGCGATCATCGATACCGGCGCACAGCACACGATCGGCAACAACAGCCTGCGCGAGGCGCTGCTGTTACGACGACGTGAAGTCCAGGACGCCGACATCATCGGCGTCACGCTCGACATCGCGCAGGGCGAAAGCATTGCGACGCCACCGATCGCGCTGGGCGACGTCGAGATCCGCAACTTGCGCATCACGTTCGGCGACATGTTCATCTTCGATCACTGGAAGCTCAATCAGGAGCCGGCGCTACTCATCGGCATGGATGTCATCGCGTCGCTGGAGACGTTCGTCATCGATTACAAGCGGCGGGAGGTGCATCTGCGCCCGCGGCGGTAGCGGCCGTGCTACCGACTGTGCCATTGCGTCCCTTCCCCTGCGAAGCGGGGGAAGGACAGGATGGGGGTTCTCTCACACCGCGCACGCAACGCCGCGAGCCCCCACCCTGTCCCTCCCCCGCTGCGCAAGGGAGGGGACGCACATATCGCCATCCCTTGAACTGAAAGTCTTTCCTTCACTTGCTCTTTTTCCCGCGACCGGGCGGCTCGTCGTCCTCTTCATCTTCATCCTCGATCTCTTCATCGTCCTCATCGTCCCAGTCCTCATCCTCATCTTCTTCCTCGAGATCCTCATCCTCTTCTTCGGAGGCGTTCAACGCGTCCTCATCCAGCGTGTCGCGATCGACGAATTTGAAGAAGCGGCTGACGTGACCGTCTGCGGTTTTCTCCTGGTACAGAAACGCAAGCTCGTTGCCGTCGAAGGCCTGGAAGAACTCGTCCCAACCGATCTCCTCCAGGTTTTCTTCCTTCGGGTCGAAATCGATTCGTAACAATCCACCCGGGCTCTTGGCGCGGCGCGTCGCTTTCACCGCAGCGGGATGACCGCCGCGTGCTTCTGCCCATGAGCGGATCTTGTCGTGACTCGTCGTCGCTTGTGCTCGTTCCATGACGTGCTCCTGCTGTGAATGTGTTTGCCGAGTGCAAGGAGCAAGTTGTATGCCAGTAGCAAACGGGCACGAGACCCACAGTGGCTGGCGAGTGAAATCCACTTCAGGTCGGCGGTGACTTGCGCCACTGCACGATTCGCGGGCGCTCCTGCTTGTCGGTCAACACAACGAGACGCAGCAGGGCGCCTGCAGATTTGCGCTGGTGTGTGATTGCTACACGCCGTGAATACGCTGTTCGCCAGCACGGTTGCTTCTCACCGTGCGTGCCGTGGGTGCGCGTCTCTTGAAATATTTCCGCAGCAGTTTCAAATCGGTAACGAACTCCAGATACGCGCGTTCGCGCGCATCGTGATCCGGCGCCCGTAGAAGCGCGGAGGGGTGATACGTGGCCATCACATTGCCGTACGTTTCGTGGCGCAACACCACGCCGCGCTGTCGTGTGATGCGAAAGGATTTACCGAGCAACGATTGCGCGGCAGTGGCGCCGAGGCAGACGATCAGCGTGGGTTGTACGAGCTCCAACTCCTGCAGCAGCCACGGCCGACAGGCGGCGATTTCGCGCTCGATGGGTTTCTTGTGCAGGCGGCGTTTGCCACGCGGCTCCCACTTGAAGTGTTTCACTGCGTTCGTCACGTAGATCGAACGCCGATCGAGGCCCGCATCTTTCAGTGCACGATCGAGCAATTGTCCTGCAGGGCCGACGAATGGCTGGCCTTCGAGATCTTCCCTGTCGCCCGGTTGCTCGCCGACCATCAGGACCGGCGCGGGCGCGGGCCCTTCACCGAATACCGTCTGCGTGCCGAGCTTGTAGAGCGGACAATGGGTACAGCCGCGAGCGGCTTGCCGAACCTGGTCCAGCACGACCTCTGTCTTGCGTGATGGCATGGTGCGCGTCTCCTCGGTGGGCATTGAGGAAAGGAGACGCGGAGGGGAGGGGTTCCTCTGGAAACGGGGGGTTGCTCCACACTCGATTGTCCCCACCCCAACCCCTCCCCCGCTCCGCAGGGGAGGGAGTAAGAACAGTGCGAGGATTGACTCAAATCACTGCACCTCTGGCCCCCTCCCCTGCG
>DATELY010000141.1:0-4228 GCA_035276085.1 Steroidobacteraceae bacterium
AGTTGTCTTCATTTAGTAAAACCTTGAAGCCCAGCCTCTGCGCGCACCGCACGTTCTGCAACTCATCGTCGGATCTGGTAGATAAATCGCAATCGGTCATTCGGCGTTACGGGCTTGGCAAAGAAAAACTCGAACGCACACGGTCGCAAGTCGTTGCGGAATTGCGTGCCGTGATGCGCGCCGCATACTTACCGTTCACGAATCCGCGAGGGAGTGCGCATACTCGCGACGGAGTTCGTCTTTGTCAGCGGCGATCTGATCTTCGGGTAAATCCGGCGGTTTGAACGCCGGGGTTTTCTTCGTCCGTCTTCTGCGGGCGATCGTTATCTAAATCGTTTTGTTCTCCTAACGTTCTTCTTCGATTTCGCGCGGTGGATCGTATGTGCCGGCGCGAGCGACATCGTCATGATGTGTCCCCCGGGCGGGGGTGACGATGCGAAGAACAAGAAGACGTAAGTGCCTACACTGTCAGGCACTTTTCCAGGCCGACTCTCGCAACCGCAGCCGGCAAAAGTATTGCTCCAAGCCACTGTGTCGGCAGGCGGGGAAGGCGGCGCGGCAGCGCCGCTGGCTCGCCAAGCCCGAGAACCAAAACTATTTCCGCGACTCGCAGAACGCCGCTCGCGTGCGGGCCTGGCAACACGCCCATCCGGGCTACTGGCGCAACAGCACCCGCGCAAAGAGCCGTACCTTACAAGACTCCTGCCCCACGCAAGTGATTGAGCCAATTGAGGATAGTACTGCTTTAACCTTACAAGACGCCTTGGCGCGGCAAGGCCCTGTTCTGCTGGGATTGATCGCTCACTTAATCGACTCGACCTTACAAGACGACATCGCCGCCACCAGTCAACGCCTGCTACAACTCGGGCAAGATATTCTCGGTGGGGAAGTAACCGATGCGCCGCAAACACGTGTTGCACCCTGAGCGACTGCGACGGGTGCCATCGCAGTTCAGTTGGATCGATCAGCGCCTGGTTCGAGACGGATACATCGCACGGTGTGACGTGCATGCACTGGCGTTGTATTTGTTCGTGGTCACCGTGTCCGATGCTCAGGGCCTGAGCTATTACGGTGATGCCACGCTCTGTCGCAGCTTGTCGATGCCGGCGCCACGACTGCAGCAGGCTCGCGCGGATCTCATCCGATTCGGTCTCATTGCCTACGAAGCGCCGTTGTATCAGGTGTTGTCGCTGACGCCCACACCGCCGCCGCGCCAGTCCGGAACTCGTTCGCTGCACGGTTCCCTCGAGCAGGTGTTACACCGACTCAAAGGCCGTGCGTGATCAGTTACGAGACCTACTGCCAGATCCATGATCACCGCACTCGTCAGGGACTGACGATCACCCAGACGGCCCGCGCTCTGGGGCTTCATCCGGACACGGTGTCCCACTGGTCGCGCATCGATCATTTCCGGCGCCGGCCGGCTCCGAAGCGCGCGAGTCGTCTGGATCCCTACAAGGGCCAGCTCGTCCGCTGGCTCGACACGCATCCCTACAGCGCCCAGCAACTGTTCCAGCGCCTGCGAGAGATCGGGTATGGCGGCGGCCTCACCATTCTCAAAAAATATGTCCGTCAGGTGCGGCCGTCTCATCAGAAGAGTTTTCTGAAGCTCGCCTTCGCCCCCGGGGAGTGCGCGCAGGTGGATTGGGGAGACTACGGCACGATCGCGGTCGGCTCTACTCGCCGGCGTCTGAGCTTCTTCGTCTACGTGTTGTGTCACTCCCGACAGATGTACGTCGAGTTCACCGTCTCCCAGACCATGGAGCATTTCCTGGCGTGTCACGAGCACGCCTTCGCAGCCCTCGGTGTACCCGACAAAATCATGGTCGACAACCTGAAGTCCGCCGTGATCAAACGCCTCGTCGGAGAGGCACCGGTCTTGAACGCCAAATATCTGGATTTCGCGCGTCATCATGCCTTCCGCATCGCCCCCTGCAACGTGCGCGCCGGTAACGAGAAGGGTCGCGTGGAGTCCGGCGTTGGCTATGTAAAGAAGAACTTTCTCAACGGCCTGCAGTTATCCGATTTCTCCGCAGTCAACCCGGCCGCCCAAGTCTGGCTCGCCGAGATCGCCAACGTGCGTGTTCACGGCGAGACACACCGCAAGCCGACCGAGCTGTTCCAGGAGGAACGAGCTTACCTGCGGGCTGCGAACGCCCACCCCTACGACTTGGCCCGTGTCTTGTCGTTGCGCGCCAGTCCCCAGTTTCGCGTCGCCTTCGAGGCTAACCGCTACTCGGTGCCCGCTGAGCAGGCAGGACAGCGTCTGACCGTCAAAGTCTACCCGGATCGGCTGTGTATCTATCACCAGGATCGTCTCGTCGCCCGCCATATCCGCAGCTTCGATCGGTACCAGGACATCGAAGATCCCGATCACCCCAAGGAACTGCTGGCACAGCGCAAGAGCGCGCGTGAGCAGCGCCTGCTGTGTCAGTTCCTGAGCCTGTCAACCCAAGCCCAAGCCTACTACCAGGGGCTCATGTCCCGACGCTTCAATGCCCGGGCGCACGTGCGCAAAATCCTGGCGCTCGCCGAGATATACGGCATCCCCGCCACCGGGCGGGCATTGGAGGACGCGCTCGCCTTCAACGCCTTCTCAAGCGAGTACATCGCGCATTTGTTGGAAGCGCGAGCCAGAGCGCCGGTCCTGTCACCCAGTCCAATTTCACTCACACGCCGACACGACCTGTTGGAACTCGAGCTGCCCGAGCCGGACCTGTCCATCTACGAGGTGCCCAACGATGACTGATACCATCGATCCCGACAATCCGCCGCATCAGCTGGATCTATTCTGCAAACATCTGCTGCGCCTGCAGCTTCCGCACATCCGCATGAACTACCACGAGCTCGCTCAGACCGCCGCAGAACAGAGCTGGGGGCACATCGACTATCTGCAGCGTCTGATCGAGGGGGAGATCGCTCGACGCGAGGATAAAAGCCTGGAGCGCCGTATCCGCTACGCTCGCTTCCCACTCATCAAGACCCTCGATCAGTTCCAGTGGAACTGGCCGAAGAAGATCAACCGCCCGCAGATCCAGAACCTCTTCCGGTTGGGATTCATCGAGCAAAAATCCAACGTCATCCTGGTCGGCGGCGTCGGCCTGGGGAAAACTCACCTGTCCCTAGCTCTGGGTCATACCGCCTGTCTGCATGGCCACTCCGTGCTCTTCACCACCGCTATCGACATCATCCATACCCTGTCCGCCGCCACGGCGATCGGTGCCGGCGCCCTCAAGCGCGCCATGCAGCGGTATCTGAAACCCCGGCTGTTGATTTGCGATGAGCTGGGGTATCTGCCCATCGACAAACTCGGCGCGGACCTGCTGTTCCAGATCATCTCGGAACGCTACGAGCGCGGCTCCATCCTCATGAGCACCAACCGCGCCTTCAAGCACTGGCCGGAAATCTTCAACCAGGACTCCGTCCTCACCTCGGCGCTCCTCGATCGGCTCCTGCATCACGCCGACGTCAGCCTGATTGAGGGAAAGAGCTTCCGCGCCAAAGACCAGATCGAGACCTGAATCCCCCGTAACGCCCGCGGCCGGCCGGCCGACCGCGGGCAATTCGCCCCACGGTTTTCAAACCGACCAATCCGGGCGGTTTTCACGCCGCCGCTAACATAGTTTATCGATCCTCCGTCCGTCACTGATGTCCACTCGCCTCGCGATGCCAACTACTTCTTGATTTTTTTGGCGTTCAGTCAGCCGGTTGCTCGAGCGTCACGTGCACAGTCCTGCTCATCATTGAGCCACAGTAACCTGCCTCGCCGAATTCGCCGTCTCTCCGCGGGCCGCCCTCCTCGCCGCACAGCAAACTCGCAGTTACGATACAATGCGGGTTTGCCTATCTGGATTTCTTCTTTTATTGAGGCTCCTAACGCGCTGGTTGATGGACGAGCGCCTCGTGTCGCCCGGTTCAGCGCCAGAAGGCTAAGCCGTTGATTACCGAGGCACGGACGAATAGAGCAATGCATGTTTCATGGCGCAAACGAATTTCACGAATCATTCGCGGCAGGATGCGCGCCCGCATCTTGTCCAATCACGGCGAGGCAATTGTAGCGAACAGCAGGAACGGAGTGCTCGTGGTGGACCCGAGAGACTTCAATGTCTCTCGCTCGCTCCTCAGACACGGCTCATACGACTGGGCAGAGATTGAACGCCTCGGGCGAGTCTTGAACAATCGCTCGCAGATCGTCTTCGTCGGTGCGCATATCGGCGCCTTGCTGGTT
>DATELY010000142.1:0-52801 GCA_035276085.1 Steroidobacteraceae bacterium
CCCACCTTGGAGCGGAGAGAGGCAGAAGAAGCGGCGACACCTCCGGCCCCCTCGCTCACCTCGGAGCGGAGAGAGGCAGAGGAAGCGGCGACACCTCCGGCTCCCTCCCCTGCGGAGCGGGGGAGGGTTGGGGTGGGGGCAAGAGCGCAGCCAGCACTCACTTCAAACTCGCCACCCGCCGCGCCTGCTGTTCCAGTTGCTCGATCTCGCTCCTGAACGAGGCGACACGTGTGCGTTCCTGCTCGACCACTTCCGCGGGCGCGTTCTGCACGAATTTCTCGCTGCTCAGCTTGTTCTCGGCGCGGGCGAGATCCTGTGCGACCTTGCTCTTCAGCTTGTTCAACCGCGCGATCTCCGCTTCGACGTCGTCGATCAGCTCGCTCAAGGGCGCGTAGATGGAGCGGCCGTCGATGATCGTGATGGCAGCGGGCGGCAGATGCGCATCGTCGGTGATGAAGTGCAGGGCTTTGATGTTGCCGACGGCCGTAACGACGGTACGGCTCTCTTCCAATGCGCGCTCGTCGGCTGCGTCATTCGATTTGAAGTACAGCGTGATCGCGCGCGATTGCGGCACGTTCAACTGACCGCGCAATTGCCGCGGTCCGAGAATCGCGGCCTTGATCGGCGCGATGGCCTGCTCCGCCACAGGATCCCGCGCGAACTCCGTCGCATTCGGGTACGGCTGCAGCATGATCGTTCCCGTTTCCCCGCTCCGACCCGCGAGCGGCGCAACGCTCTGCCAGATCTCTTCGCTGACGAAGGGCATGAACGGATGCAACAACCGTAAATAGGTCTCGAGGACATGGACCAGCGTTTGCCGCGTGCCGCGCTTGAGCGCAGCGCTCGAGGCATCCGACTGCAGCACGGGCTTGGAAAGCTCCAGGTACCAATCGCAGTACTCGTACCAGGCGAACTCGTAAAGGGCCTGTGCCGCGAGGTCGAAGCGGTAGTCGTGCAGGCGCGCACGCACTTCGTCGATCGTTGCGGCGAGTCGGGAGCGGATCCAGCGGTCGGCGACGGTGTATTCGCACTCGCCCTCGATGCCGGTGTCCTGGCCTTCCGTGTTCATCAACACGTAGCGCGCCGCATTCCAGAGCTTGTTGGCGAAGTTCGCATAGCCTTCGACGCGGCCGAGATCGAAGCGGATGTCGCGCCCCATCGTGGCCAGCGCGGCAAAGGTGAAGCGCAGCGCGTCGGTTCCGTAGGCAGGAATGCCCTGCGGAAACTGCTTGCGGGTGTTCTTCTCGATCTTGTCCTTGAGATGCGGCTGCATCAGGCCGGTCGTGCGCTTCTTCACCAGCGCTTCGAGATCGATGCCGTCGATGAGATCGAGCGGGTCGATGATGTTGCCCTTCGACTTCGACATCTTGTCGCCGTTCTCATCGCGGATGAGACCGGTGATGTAGACCTCGCGGAAGGGCACGTCGCCAGCGAACTTGAGGCCCATCATGATCATGCGGGCGACCCAGAAGAAGATGATGTCGAAGCCGGTGACGAGCACGCTCGTCGGGTAGAACGTACGCAATGCCTCGGTCTGTTGTGGCCAGCCCAAGGTCGAGAACGGCCACAGCGCCGAAGAGAACCAGGTGTCGAGAACGTCTTCGTCCTGACGCAGTTGCACGTCTTCGCCGCGCAGCTGGCGCGCTTGTGCGAGTGCATCGAGCTCGTTGCTCGCGACGTAGACGTTGCCCTTGTCGTCGTACCACGCCGGTACCCGATGACCCCACCAGAGCTGGCGGCTGATGCACCAGTCCTGGATGTTGCGCATCCACTGGAAGTAGGTCTTCGACCAGTTCTCGGGCACGAAGCGGATGCGGCCGTCTGCGACGACCTGAATCGCGGGCTCGGCCAGCGGCGCGATGCGCACGTACCACTGATCGGTGAGCCAGGGTTCCAGCACGGCGCCGCTGCGATCGCCGCGTGGGATCTTCAGCTTGTAGGGTTCGATCTTGTCGACCAGGGCGAGCGCTTCGAGATCGGCGACGACACGTTTGCGTGCTTCGAAGCGATCGAGGCCGCGATAGGACTCGGGCGCGTTTTCGTTCAGTCGGGCGCTGGCATCGAAGATGTTGATGAGCGGCAGGTTGTGCCGCTTGCCGATCTCGTAGTCGTTGAAGTCGTGTCCCGGCGTGATCTTCACGCAGCCCGAGCCGAAGGCCGGATCGACGTATTCGTCCGCGATCACCGGGATCGGACGGTTGACGAGCGGCAAACGCAGCGTCTTGCCGATCAGGTGCTTGTAGCGTTCGTCTGCGGGATGAACCGCAACGGCCGTGTCGCCGAGCATCGTTTCCGGTCGCGTCGTTGCAACGGTGAGATGACCCGAGCCGTCGGCGAGCGGATAGTTGAAGTGCCACAGATGACCGGGCTCGTCCTCGCCCGTGAGCACTTCGAGATCGGACAGCGCGGTATGCAGCACCGGATCCCAATTCACCAGCCGCTTGCCGCGGTAGATCAATCCCTCGCGATACAGGCGCACGAACACTTCGGTGACCGCCGCGGACAGGCCTTCATCCATCGTGAAGCGATCGCGCGACCAGTCGACCGAATTACCCAGCCTGCGCTCCTGGCGTGAGATCGTGCCGCCCGATTCTTCCTTCCACGCCCAGACCCGCTGCACGAAGGCTTCGCGGCCGATGTCGTGACGCTTGATGCCTTCGGCATTGAGCTGGCGCTCGACGACCATCTGCGTCGCGATACCGGCGTGATCCGTGCCGGGTTGCCACAGCGTGTTGTCGCCTTCCATGCGATGGAAGCGCGTGAGCGCATCCATCAACGTGTGCTGGAACGCATGACCCATGTGCAGCGTGCCCGTCACGTTCGGCGGCGGAATCATGATCGCGTACGGCGCGCCATTGCCGCGCGGCGCAAACCAGCCCTGCTCCTCCCAACGGCGGTAGGTCTTCTGCTCGATGTCGCGGGGCGAGTACGTCTTGTCCATGGGGCGGAGGGGGCTATGCGAGCAGGCGATTATAGGCGGCGATTACGCGAGGTGCGCGGTCGAGGACCGGCCTGCTGGTCGGCTGGCTTGCTGGCCAGAGGTTCTCGAAGGAGCGATCTATCCTCTGGCCAGCAGTCCAGCCAGCCCAGCGGCAGAGCCGCGTCAAAGGTTGTGCGTCTCCAACGCACACCCCTGCTCACGGTAGAACCGATACCGCTCGCGCGCCGCGCGTTTCTCCGTCTCATCCGCGCCCACGACTTCGGCGATGCGCTCGACGGATGGAACGGCCTGCAAGGCTTGGCTCGACACGTTGATGACGACATCGAACGGCGCAGCAGGGGGCTGATCGTTGATGACGACCTTCACGAGCGGATGGCTGGGCGCAGTTGCGACTTCGTGAGGGAGGAACACCTTCTCGCTGAAGGTCCAGAGCAGCTCGTCGAGCTTGGTGGATTCCCCGCTCGAAGCCGTACGGATCAACACGCGATGGCCCATGTCGGCCGCTTTTTCCGCCAGCCGGCAGGCATAGCGCCAGCGCGCGACGTCGCCCGATTCGGACAGCAGGTAAAAATCGACTCGGGGCATGGCTAGTAGGAAACGAGGGCTCGGACTTCTGCGTTAGCTCGCGCGTTGGATCAGGTAATCCACCAACAGCGGCACCGGCCGCCCGGTGCTCGATTTCTGGCTGCCGGAGAGATAGGCCGTACCGGCGATGTCGAGGTGTGCCCAGTTCAGCCCTTCGGTGAACTTGCCCAGGAAGCAGGCCGCGGTGATCGCACCGCCTTCCCGACCCGCGACGTTCGCAAAGTCCGCGAAGTTGCTCTTCAGCTGCTCCGCATACTCTTCGCCGATCGGCATGTGCCAGGCGCGATCATCGGCGCGTTGTCCAGCCTGTGCCAGGGCGGCGGCCAACTCGTCGTTGTTGCTGAACAGGCCGGTCAGGTGATTGCCCAACGCCACCACGCATGCGCCCGTGAGTGTGGCGATATCGATCAGAACGTCGGGCTTGAAGCGGCGCGCATAGGTGATTGCGTCGCACAGGATCAGGCGCCCCTCGGCGTCGGTGTTCAGAATTTCGATGGTCTGGCCCGACATCGACTGCACGATGTCACCCGGCTTCGTCGCTTTGCCGCTGGGCATGTTCTCGCACGCCGGGATGACGCCGACGACATTGATGGGGAGCTCCAGCTCGGCCAACGCTTTGAAGGTGCCGAGCACGCTGGCCGCGCCGCTCATGTCGAACTTCATTTCGTCCATGGCCGGCGGTGGCTTGAGTGAGATGCCGCCGGTGTCGAAGGTCACGCCCTTGCCCACGAGCACGACCGGTGCAGCACCGCGTTCGCCGGCCCGGTACTCGAGCACGATGAGCTTCGCGGGCTCCTCCGTGCCGTCCGTAACGGAAAGGAACGAACCCATCTTCAACCGCTTGGCGTCGGCTTCGTTCAGGACCTGCGCGCGCACGGACTTGTACTCGCGTGCCAGGTTGCGGGCCGCATTGGCGAGGTAGGTCGGCGTGCACACGTTCGCGGGCTGATTGGCAAGGTCACGCATGAACGACATGCCCGCGGAAATGCCCTGGCCATGTGCGAGCCCGCGTTCCGCCTGCGAGCGCTCGCTGCGTCCATCGACCGCGATGCCGAAGCGCGCCAGGGCCGGTGCAGGCGGCTTGCGCGCCGATTTGTGATCGGGGATGCGATACAGCGAATTCCCCACGATCTCAGCAGCAGAGCGGCCGAAGTAATAGGCCGAGCTGTCCTTGAATGCTGCCAACGACAGATAGCTCACGGCTTCGCGCACGGGTAGCTTCGTAATGGCTGCCGCCGCGGCCTGGAGCGCGCGGCGGTATTGCTTACGCCCGTAGTTCTTCTGGCTACCGAGTCCGACGACGAGCACGCGCTGCGCAGGGCCGCCCTGCAGATCCGCGAGCAACAGCGTTTCCGCCAGCTTGCCGCGCAGATCGCCGCTCTTCGCCAGTCGCGCGAGCCGGCCGCCCAGACGCTGATCCAGATCGCTGGCTGCCGCCGTCAAAGTGCCTTTCTCGAAGACGCCGACGATGGCGCATTCGGTGCGCTGACGTGCCGCGGATGAGGTGCTCACGAAGAACTGCATGCTTCAACTCCTGATGGGTCGCGAGGCATTTCGGGGAAATCAGAGGTCCTGATGGTTTACCCGTGTGGCTCGCCTCGCTTAAGTTACGATTTTGCACTCGCACGCAGGTCCTCGTACAGGTTGATGAGGAGTTGTGAACGTGCCGACGTGTCGCCACAGAGAACGATGATCGAAATACACGCACACACTCGCACCCGTTCGCGCACGTCCCGACCGAATGCGTACGCTTGATCGCTACGTTCTCCGCGAAGTCGCGCTCGCCTGGCTCGCTGTGACCGGCGTGCTGCTGGCGATCCTGCTCGCGAATCAACTCGCGCGCGTGCTCTCGCAGGCGGCAGCGAACGAGTTTCCGAGCTCGACCGTGTTCGCGCTGCTCGGGCTGACGTCGCTGACGAACCTCACGATCGTGCTGCCCGTCGGACTGTTCCTCGCCATCATGCTGGCGCTGGGTCGGCTCTATCACGAAAGCGAAATGGCGGCGATGCAGAGCGGTGGCCTGGGGCCCGGCAGTCTCTATCGGTCGGTATCGGTGCTGTCGGGCTTTGTCGTGATCCTGCTGGGTGTCGTCTCGTTCGTCGCCGCCCCCGAAGCGGCGAAGTACGCCGATTCGATTCGGCAGGACGCGTTGCAAGCCGCGCAATTCCGGCAGCTCGAGCCCGGCCGCTTTCGCAGCTTTTCGGGTGGCGACATCGTGTTCTACGCCGAGCGCGTTGACGAGAACGGCACGTTGTTCAATGTCTTCGTCGAGCGCAACGAGGGTCCGAAGATCGAAATCGTCACGGCGACGCGAGCCGTACAGCGCAATGCCGGCGAAGCGCAGCAGATGTTCGTGCTCTATGAGGGCGAGCGTTACGAAGGAATTCCGGGCACTGGCGCGTTCCGCATCATCCGCTTCGTCGAGCACGGCATCCCGGTGCGGATGCCGCAGAACACCTCGGGGCGCAACCGGACGGAAGCGAAATCGACCTTTGCGCTGTTGCCCTCGAGCAATCCGAAGGATCAAGCCGAGCTGCAGTGGCGATTTTCCGTGCCCATCATGGCAGCGCTGCTGAGCGTGCTCGCCGTGCCGCTGTCGCGCCTGCGTCCGCGTCAGGGCCGCTACGGCAAGATGGGGTTGGCCATTCTCGTTTACTTCCTGTACTCGAACGTGCTCGCCGCGGCGCGCGTGTGGGTGGAGAAGGAGACCGTGCCCGCGTTCGTCGGCGTCTGGTGGGTGCACGCGATCGTCGCAGCGCTCATCGGCGTGTTGCTCGCGCGGCAAACCGGTTGGCGGCCGTGGGCCGTGCAAGCGCGGGCGGTGGCGACATGAGCGTGCTCGCCCGGTATGTGATCCGCGATGTGCTCCTGTACACGCTGCTGGTGGTGCTCGTGCTCACGATATTGAGTGGGCTCTATCTGTTCATCACTCAGCAGGATGACATCGGCACCGGCAATTACACGCTCGGCAGTGCATTTCTCTGGGTGGGGTTGAATCTGCCGCAGTACGTGTTCCAGCTGTTGCCCATTGCGGCGCTGATCGGCACGTTGCTCGGGTTGGGCAATCTCGCGCGCGCCGGCGAGCTCACCGTGATGCGCGCAGCGGGCGTGTCAGTGTTGCGCCTGGCGGCGTGGGTCGCAGCGGCCGGATTGATCCTGTTGGTGCTGGCCTGTCTGCTCGGAGAGTTCGTCGCGCCGCGCATGGAGCAATATGCGCGGCAGCTGAAGACGTTTCAGAAGTATCGGGACGTGTCCTTGACCGGGGATCGCAATGCGTGGGCGAAGGACGGCGACACGATCCTGTCGCTGCAGCAGCAGTCGAGCGCGACTCAGTACGGCGGTGTGCTGGTCATTCGGCTGACGCCACTGAAACGCCTGGATACCGTCGGTCGGGCGAGCACGGCGACGCTCGAGCCGGATGGCCGCCTGCTGCTGCGCAATTACGTGAGCTCGCAGATCGCGGGGGATGAAGTGCACCCCCATCGAGAGCGCACGGCGCAACTCTCGACGCGCCTATCGCGCGAGTTCCTCGGATTGGCTGTCGTGGAGCCGGATGCCGTGCCGCTCACCGGTCTGAGAACGTACATCTCCCACTTGCAGGTCAATGAGCTGGAAGCGACGCGCTACGAGATTGCGTTCTGGGCGCGCATCGCTCGCACGTGCTCGATCATGGTGGTCGTCATGCTGGCGATTCCGTTTTCGCTGGGGCCCATGCGTTCGACTGGAACGGGTGCGCGCATGGTCGTCGGCATCTTGATCGGCACCGTGTTCTTTCTGGTCGCGCGGATGCTCGAGAGCGGCGGTGCGGTGTTCGATCTGCAGCCGTTCTTGATCGGATGGCTGCCGGTGTGGATGCTCGCGGCGGTCACGGTCGTCGCGTTACTGCGTGTGCGATGAAAGACGAACTTGCCTATCCGGTTGCCGGCGTCGGTCGGCGCCTCGCGGCGATGATCTACGACGCGTTGTTGTTGATCGCTCTGTGGGCGGTGGCCACCGCCTTGTTCTTGCCGCTGACCGGCGGTGAGTACATCGAGAGTGGCGGTCCCCTCATCACGAACGCGTATCGACTCGCGCTGATCCTGGTGTGGGTCGGCTTTTACGGGCTCTTCTGGATACGCAGCGGGCAGACGCTGGGCATGCTGGCCTGGCGTCTCAAGCTCGTGTGTGAATCGGGAGAACCCGTGCGGTGGCGCGACGTGATCGCACGCTTGGCCGCGGGTGTGTTGTCGTTCTTGCCGGCGGGGCTGGGTTTCTTCTGGCTGTGGTTCGACCGGGAGCGCCTGACGTGGCACGACCGACTGAGCCACACGCGGCCGATCGTGCTACCCAAGCGAGCCAAGTAGTGGCGGGCAACAGCTGATTTGAGATCGTGGTATTGCGCTTGCTAGCGTGCTGGTCGGCTGGCCAGAAGCCTGACAGCACCTTCTGGCCAGCTAGCCAGCTCGCTGGCTTACACGCCATTAGCTACTTCTTCAGCAAGTTCTCGAGCGGCGGGAAAATTGCGCCGTATTTGTAGTCAGGAAGCCGAAACACCCAGGATTGCAAGCGGGCATCCAGCGCTGCGGCCTCGGCTTTACGATCGGGAGCGACTGCACCTGCTTTTTTGTCTTTCTCATCGGGCTGCGCGGCCGGCTGTCCTTCGTAGCGAACGCGGGCGTGAATGTAATGCGCGTCGCCTGCGGTCCAACCGGACAGCTCCAGAATCGTCCCATCGAACGTGGTGTAAGTGGCTTTGGCCTGCGTGGGTTTGGTTTGCCACTCGCTGTACGGCGCCACATCCTCCAGATTCAGGTTCGCGAGCGCTGTGCTCACTCCATTGGCCGCGGACTCGCTGTTGAGCGTCTGTCCCTTCTTGAATCCACTCACTGCGAAGTTGGCGTCCTTTTCCGTTGCCTTCGCTGCGGTGTACGGCTGCTGGCCTTCGAGCTCGATATGAGCCGATTGAATGCGGTTTGCGGCGATGTCGATCAGCTTCGGATCCAGCCATTCCTTCGGCTCGGTTGGCGCTTCGAGCATCCGGTCGATCAGCCAACTGGTTTTGTCGCCCGCTTTGCGCACATACGAGTTGGCGCCTTGTCCGGTCTTGCCGACGATGAGATCGAAGCCGTTGGCGCCCACCAGTTCGACGCGTACACCGGTTGCACCGGTGGCCGCCACATCCTCGACACCGAGCGCAGCGTAGTTCTCGGGATTGGACGTTTTCTCTTCGATGGATTTTGCCGCGCTCATGCCGAGCAGGAGCGCTCGAACCTTATCTGGAGCCGCGGGATACTTCGACCGCTCGCTTACGTGCCAACCATCTTGCGCGCGCACGAGCTCGACCTTGCGTTGATTGCCCGCGCCGTAAATACGCACGGCCTGGATGCTATCGAGTTTGCCTTTCAGCGCCGGATACAACGTGCTGCTGTGCTCTGCTTGCGGGTGGCGCGCCATGGAAACCCAGACGGCCGCGGCAAGGACCATGATGACGAGTGCTGCGAGAGTGGCGAGGGAGCGCGAGTTCATCGGCATGACTCATCGAGCAAGGAACGCAGAGCGCATGCGGCCAGCGCGCAAGCGCCGCCGCCGCAGAATGGCAATCGCGAGCGCACCGATCGCAAGCAGTGTGGGCACGAGGGCGATGTTGATGACCTTCAATACGGTGCCGAGCCGTTCGATCTCGACATCGAGCCCGCGTTTCACTTCACGCAATTCTTGGCGTATGCGACCGCGCTCATGCTGGAAGCGCTTCAATTCCGCTTCCTGTTCGGGGCTGAGGACCAGCGAGCCATTACCCTTACGGGCGGATTGCAGGCTCGACAACTGCTGTTCGGTTTCCTTCAGCTCGCGATCGAGTTCCTGCGCCTTGGCGCGCAACTGTTCGTCGGCCTGGCGGCGTAACTCATCCACTCGCGTGAAGGGGCGGAAGAAGCTCTGCCGTCCGCGAATGCTGATCAGATCCGCGCTGCCGCCCAGATTGTCGAGTGCATTCGCGAGGAAGTCGCCGTTGTTGGCCCACGCCACGTAGACCTGCTGGCCAAAGACGTTTTGCGTTCGCACCCACAGTGGATCCGATAGCAGGTCGGTGTCGGCGACGATGATGACATTCGAATCCTGAGAAGCCTGCTTGAGTGCAGGTGCGCCCTTGCCATCGGGCGCGCCCTTGGGGAATGCGCTGGCCAGCTTGCCGTGCAGACGTGCGGCGATGACGTACTTCTCGCCGCTCGGTTTGAAACCCTCCAGCAAGGAATTGCCATCGGGAAGAAAGGCCAGACGTTCGGCCGGCAGTAACGCTGCGTCCGCGCTCGAGGTGAGCAGCGGCTCGAAAGCCACTTTCGAATCCTTGCGCGGCTTCAATGCGCCGGCGGTCATGAGGTTGATGCTGTCCAGCGAGGAGGTGACCACGTCCTTTGAATTCATGCTGCCGCGATTCAGTCCGATGATCGCGATGTGCTGCGAGGGCGCTTGACCCTGCTGCAGGCTCACGACGAGTCCCAGGCCGCGATCGCCCACGATCTTCTTCTCGTCGTAATCGACGCCCCAGGCGCCGAGCAGCGGTCCCAGTGAGGAGCTGCGCGGTGCGCCGGGTCCCATCTGCATGCCGGCCGGATCTTCTTCAGCTTGCGGATCGATGAAGGCAAGGAGCTTGCCGCCGCGCAGAACGAATTGATCGATTGCGAACAGCGTGTCCTGCGACAGATTCTTGGGATGAATCAGCAGCAGCGTGCCGATGCCTCGATCGATGCTCTTGACGTCCTGTGCCAACGTGCGCAGCTCGAACATCTGCTGCATCTGTGCGATCGCAGCCCAGCCCGGCGACATGCGTCCGCTTTGTGGATCGAACTGTGAGCTCACCGGCAGATCGGCAATCATGCCGATGACCGGGCGTTTCGGATTCGCCAGACGGTGGATCAGGCTCGCGACGTCGTACTCCAGGAACTCCTCTTTCTCGCGCTGAAAGAGCGGAATGACTTCGCGCCCATCGGTGGAGTTGGTTCCAGCCAGGCCGAAGTACACCGGTTCGCCGCCGGCATCGACTGACGCAGGCGTCA
This sequence comes from Steroidobacteraceae bacterium, assembly GCA_035276085.1. Classification (GTDB taxonomy): domain Bacteria; phylum Pseudomonadota; class Gammaproteobacteria; order Steroidobacterales; family Steroidobacteraceae; genus DATELY01. The sequence continues at coordinate 10,558 of DATELY010000142.1, forward strand.
GACCGAACTGCGTGGCGCGGTCTTCTTCTTCCGAGAAGGGTGCGGGATCGAGGACGGTGAGGCGCAACTTGCCTTTGGAGCGCTGAGCCAGTTCCTCCAGCAACTCTCTCACTCGCTGCGCATAGGCGCGCAGGGCAGGGGATCTCTGGCTCGCATCTTCGGAGAAGAAGAAATAAAGGTTAATGGGTTCGTCGAGCTTCTCGATGATGTGTTTCGTGCCCGGTGCGAGCGAGTACAGCTTGCTTTCGGTCAGGTCGAGACGCGCGCCGCGGAAAACGAACGTTGCAAGGACGGTGATGCCAAGGAACAGCGCCGCCAGTAGTAATAGAGCAGTCGCGCCGAGAGACTTCTTGTGCGAAACGTTGGACTGGCTCATACGCTTCAATCCGCCTTCTTCATGTCGAGCACGATGGTGTTGGCAATGAGCCAGACGCCGATCGTGGTGGCGAAGTAGATGAGATCGCGCAGGTCGATCACGCCCTTGGAGATGGACTGGAAGTGCGTGAGGAAGGACAGCGACGCGATGGCATCAACCAGTACCTGCGGTGCCCAGCCCGCGAACAGCGATAACACGAATGGAAAGCCGGAGAGCAGGAACAGAAAGCACACGACCACGGTGAGAATGAACGCGATCACTTGATTGCGTGTGACCGCGGACAGGCAGGCACCAATCGCAAGGAAGCCGCCTGCCATCAGGAAGCTGCCGCAGTAGGCGGCGAGAATGGCGCCGTTGTCGGGATCGCCCAGGTAGTTCACCGTGATCCAGATGGGAAAGGTGAGCGCGAGCGCAACGCCGGCGAAACACCATGCCGCAACGAACTTGCCCAGCACGGTCTGCCAGGTCGTCACGGGTAAGGTCATGAGCAGCTCGATGCTGCCTGATTTGCGTTCTTCCGCCCACAGCCGCATGGACAGTGCCGGAATCAAGAACAAGTACAGCCACGGGTGGAACTGGAAGAACGGTGCCAGGTCGGCTTGACCGCGTTCATAGAAACCGCCCATGTAGAACGCGAACACGCTGCTCAAGAGCAGGAAGATGACGATGAATACAAGGGCGAGCGGCGTGGCGAAATAGCTGGCGAATTCGCGCCGGAATAGCGCTTTGAACTTATCCACGGAGCACCTCCGCTCGAGGTCCCGTCGTGATGGCACGGAATACCTCGTCGAGGCGTCCGGCTTCGAGATGAATTTCCTTCAAGTCCCAGCGTTCGCTTTGTGCCAGCGCGCTCAACGTGGGGAGCACGGCGTGACCTGGATGAGGGAAAGCAGTGATGCGCTGCTCTTTCTCCAATACTTCGACGCCTGCAACTTCACCGACCGCGCCGATCCGCTCGCGGGCGGCTGCCAACTCGTGCGGACTGTTGAAGCGCAATGTGACTGCGTTGTGGTACCGCGAGCGTTGTTCGAGCGCTTGCGGTGTGTCGTCTGCCAGGAGCTTGCCGCTGGCGATGATGATGGCGCGATTACAGACCGCGGCGACTTCTTCGAGGATGTGAGTAGAGATGACGATGATCTTGTCGCTCGCCATCGCATTGATCAGGGTGCGAACCTCATGTTTCTGATTCGGATCCAGGCCATCGGTTGGCTCGTCGAGAATGAGGACCTGAGGGTCGTGGAGGATTGCCTGAGCGAGACCCACGCGTCGTTTGAATCCCTTGGAGAGCGTCTCGATGACTTGCGGCAGCACGGGCGCGAGGGCGAGGCGCTCGATGACTTCGGCCAGCCTGGCCTGCCGCTGCGGGGCTCTGAGCCCGCGGATGTCGGCGATGAAGTTGAGGAACGCCTCCACCGTCATTTCCGGGTAACTGGGTGCACCCTCGGGCAGGTAGCCCATGCACCGCTTGGCAGCCATCGGTGCTGCCACCACGTCGTGGCCGGCCACCCGCACCGACCCGCTCGTAGGGGCGAGGAAACCGGTGATCATCTTCATCGTGGTGGACTTTCCGGCCCCGTTTGGCCCCAGGAACCCCAGCACTTCGCCGGCACCCACCGTGAAGGTGATGTCGTCCACGGCGGTCAGCGCGCCGTATCGTTTGGTGAGATGACTGATCTCGATCATGTCGGCAGGTGTCCCCATAGCGATCGATGAGCGCGGCAAAGCTCGGCCACCCCTGCGAAAGGTCTGGCCTCGCCCACCATTGAGAAGCGTTTGTTGCATCGGCGCCGCACGAGTTCCGTCTTGGTTCGTGGCGTTCAGTGCTTATTCGTGGTCTTGACGCGGCAGGGGATTCTGTCGAGTCGACCGAGGGCTGGCAATCCGAGGGGGTGTCGCAAGTGGCTCAATTAGCGGGAATTCGAGCTACAAAAGAATAAGTCCCATGTAAAGAATTCATTTGTGTTGCGGAGCAGCATTGCGTATATTTTCTCCCCGAAACGAATCCCCCTATTGGCCGGGTCTTTGGACCCGGCCTTTTTTTTTATCTGCCGTTTCAGCGCGCTCGCGCCACTTTGCCGTCGATGTCCGCTTTGTGATTGCGGAGCACCTTCCGGATCTCGCCTGCGGGTGGACGCTCAGCGATTCGGGCGATCAACTCGGCGAGCTCATGCCACTGCTTGCCCCACTTCAATAGCCGAACCGCATCAGCGACGATCTTGGTCTGCAGGGCCGGCGTCATGGCGACCGGAACCGGTCCGCTCTTCGCTGAGGTAGTCGCATGCGACTTTTTTCCGTCGCTCTTTCCTGCCTTGGGCGAGGTTGACGGCGCTTTGCTCGCGGACACCTTCAGTCGCGGCATCTCGCGCGTAGCTTCGTCTGTACGCGCCGGTGCGGCCTTGGCCGTGCTGGCCCCTTTGATTGCCGGGGCTTCGACCGTGACCGCGGTGCTTTCCGACGCTGTGGCCAAGGGGATGAATCGCTGGATGTGCTGGAGTCCCACCAGGTTGGCCAGAAAGGCCATGGACTCCAGCGCTTCAACAAACTTGTCGTCACCGCGCCGGGCATCGCAGAACGCCTTCAATTCCAGCACCTTCTGCCGGGCAACCTCGAGCACCCACTTGCTGGGGCGCTCGTGCCGGGGCCACGCCTGCAGCTCCCAATACTTAGCATCATCCAGCTCTGCATACTTCAAATGCAGGTCGATGCTCGTCAGCCAACGGGCAATGAGATCGGCCAGTCGCCGGTCAGCGGGTGTCATGGGATGATCCTCATGACGTCCGATTATGCAGCAAGCGCATCGCTCGACACGCGAACCGCTGCGCAGAAGTGCGCAGCGGGCCAACCCTGAAAGGTGGCGCTCCCAGAGGGATTCGAACCCTCGTACCAGCCTTGAGAGGGCTGTGTCCTAGGCCTCTAGACGATGGGAGCTTGGTTGGCTGCCCGCCATGAAGTGATGCGGGCTGTGAGAAGTGCTGCGGTATTATACGGCGCGCTGTCGAACGCTCAAGCAGAACACTATTGAACAACGAAATGCACGCACAGACGAGCCTGGGTCCGAGTTCGCCTCGCATCGTTCCACGCTCGCAGCATTCGATCTCCCGAGCTGACATTTCGCCCAACGCGCTGAAGGTGCTCTATCGGCTGAAGGAGGCCGGCTATCAGTCGTTTCTGGTGGGCGGTGCCGTGCGCGATCTGCTGCTCGGCGGTAAGCCCAAAGACTTCGATGTCGCCACCAATGCGCATCCTCAGGAAGTGCGCTCGTTGTTCAGGAATTGCCGCTTGATTGGCCGCCGGTTCCACTTGGCGCACGTGCGCTTCGGTTACGAGATCGTGGAGGTGGCGACGTTCAGGGCCGCGCACACCACCATGGATGAGGACAACGCCATCGATGAAGCCGGCCATCGGGTGCTCGATGCGCGCGGACGCATTCTGCGGGACAACCTGTACGGCACGATCGAGGAAGACATCTGGCGCCGCGATTTCACCGCGAACGCGCTCTACTACAACATCGAAGACTTTTCGGTCTGGGACTATTGCGGCGGCTTCGAAGACTGTCAGGCGGGGGTTCTGCGCTTGATCGGCGATCCGGCGACCCGGTATCGCGAAGATCCTGTGCGCATGCTGCGTGCGATGCGCTTTGCCGCGAAATTGAACTTCCGGTTGCACGAGGACACCGCAACGCCCATTCGGGAGCTCGCGTGGATGCTGGACGGCGTGCCGCCCGCACGCTTGTTCGACGAGGTCAACAAGCTGTTTCTTGCGGGCAGTGCGCTGCGTGCGTTCGAGCTGCTCGAGGAGTACGAGCTGGTCGAACACTTGCTGCCGCCGCTCGCCGCCGCGCTGGCTTCCTCACAAGACGCCCTTCGTCGGAGCATCGTCGAGCACGGCTTGCGCGGGACGGATGAACGTGTCGCCACCGATAAGTCAGTGACACCGACGTTCCTGTTCTTCGTACTGTTGTGGCCTGCGATCTTGGATGTCTACGCGAGCCGTCCCGTACCTGCCGGTACGGAGGCGCAAGAGCTGCAGGCGGCCTGCGATATCGTCGTCTCGCGCCAGCAGTCGCGTGTAGCGATTCCGCGGCGCTTCACGTTGCCCATGCGTGAGATCGCAGGATTGCAGGCGCGACTGGCTCGGCGCGATGGTCGGCGTGCGTTGCGAGTGCTCGATCATCCGCGCTTCCGCGCTGCATATGATTTTTTGCTGCTGCGTGCGGCCGCAGGCGAGGTCGAGCAAGCGCTTGCCGATTGGTGGACGACCATTCAAACGGTCACTGCCGAGGAACGGGTCGCGTTGGTCGAGCAAACCGTGCGCGATGCCCCTGATGCGCAGCAGCCTCCGCGTCGCAGGCGCCGTCGGCGGCGTCGACCGCCCGCGCTGTGAGCGACGTGTCATTGCCGCTGTGGGTGCCTGCGTATATAGGCATCGGCAGCAATCTGGACGATCCCCTGGCGAGAGTGCGCAGTGCATTTGCGTCGCTGAGTCGCCTCGAGAGCACGCGCCTGATACGTGCATCGAGCATCTATCGCACGGCCCCCATGGGCCCTGTCGAACAACCTGATTTCTACAACGCAGCGGCCGGTTTGCTCACGCAACTGCAGCCGCTCGTTCTATTACGGAGCTTGAAAGAGTTGGAACTGCAATTGGGGCGGGAAGCATCGACCCGGCGTTGGGGGCCGCGGCAAATCGATTTCGACGTGCTGGTCTACGGGGACGTCGTGATGCAGGAACAGGCTTTGACCCTGCCTCATCCGGGCCTGGTGCAGCGGGCGTTTGCACTGGTGCCGTTGGCGGACATCGCACCCGAGATGCGTGTGCCGGGCGCAGGTCGAGTCGCTGACCTGGTCGCGAAGTGCGATCGAAGCGGGCTCGAATGGGCGAGCGACGGGCCGATCACATGACGCCTCACAAGTTCATCGTCGTCGAAGGACCGATCGGCGTCGGTAAGACGAGCCTGGCCAAGCGATTGGCCAAGAGCTTCGGCAGTGAGCTCGTGTTGGAGCAGGCCGATGAGAATCCTTTCATCGAACGTTTCTACAAGAACCCGCGCGCGGCCGCGCTGCCGACGCAGCTGTTCTTCCTCTTTCAACGAGCGCGCCAGCTGGAGGAGATTCGACAGCACGATCTCTTCGAGACCGTGCGTGTTGCCGACTATCTGCTGGACAAGGATCGTCTGTTCGCTCGCTTGACGCTCGATGACGAGGAGTACGCGTTGTACGAACAGGTGTACTCGCGACTGACGATCGATGCGCCGGTTCCGGATCTCGTTATCTATCTGCAGGCGCCGACGGATGTGTTGCTGGAGCGTATTGCGCGCCGTGGTATTCGCTACGAGCAGCAGATCGAACGTGCGTACCTGGAACGCCTGGCCGAGGCGTACGCGAAATTCTTCCACGAGTACAACGCAGCGCCGCTGTTGATCGTCAACGCCGCCGCCGTAGATTTCGTCGCGAACGATCAGGACTACGAGCAGTTGTTCAAAGAGGTCCAGCGCATCCGTCGCGGCCGCCACTACTTCAATCCCTTGAAACACGTGTTCTAGCCGTTGCAGCGCAGAACGAGCGCGCCGCCTGCGCAAGTTGATGTTTGTCCGACCCTACGCCATTCTTGGCGCCCTTTGGCAATCCGGCCGTTCATGTACAAGCACTTGCAAGAGCGTTACGCACCGCGCCCGCCGGTGAACGTTGCCACGCTCGCCAAGATGAAAGCGGATGGCGAGAAGATCGCCTGTGTGACCGCCTATGATGCGAGCTTCGCAACGCTCGTCGACGATGCCGGCGTGGACGCCGTGCTCGTTGGCGACTCCTTGGGCATGGTGATTCAAGGACACGACACGACGGTGCCGGTCACGCTGAACGACGTGATCTATCACTGCAAAGCGGTGGTCAAGGGTTTGTATCGTCCCTTTCTCATGGCCGACATGCCGTTCATGACCTACGCTTCTCGCGAGCAGGCGTTGGACAATGCCGTGCGCCTGATGCAGGAAGGCGGCGCCAAGATGGTCAAGCTCGAAGGCGGCGCGGGCCAGATCGAAATCGTCCGCTTTCTTGCTGAACACGATATTCCCGTGTGTGCGCATCTCGGCCTGAAGCCCCAGTCCGTGCACAAACTGGGGGGCTTCCGTGTACAGGGAAGAGAAGAAGCGGCAGCGGAGCAAATGCTCGTCGATGCACGCGCGCTGCAAGATGCTGGCGCCGACATCGTGTTGCTGGAATGCATTCCCGCGTCGCTCGGTGCGAGCATCACACGCGAGTTGCACGTGCCCGTTATCGGTATCGGTGCCGGCCCGGACACCGATGGTCAGATTCTCGTGCTCTACGATCTGCTCGATGTGACATCCGGCCGCAAACCCAAATTCTCGAAGAACTTCATGGCAGGCGCGGAGAGTCCGCTCGCAGCAGTCAAGAACTACACGGAGGCTGTGAAGGCGCGAACCTATCCCGGCCCCGAGCATTGCTTCTCCTGAACGTCACCACTCGAAGCCGTCATGAAAACGATCGCACGCACGCGTGAGCTGCACGAGCTCGTTGCTTCATGGAAACGAGCCACGGCGCGCGTCGCCCTGGTACCGACGATGGGCAATCTGCATGCGGGACATGCGGATCTCGTTCGCCGTGCACGGGGCATGACGGAACGAGTGATCGTGAGCATCTTCGTGAATCCGTTGCAGTTCGGACCCAATGAAGATTTCGCTCAGTACCCACGTACTCCGCGGGAAGATGCGGCGCTGCTGGAAAGTCTGGGTGTCGATGTCTTGTTCGCGCCCGCAGTCGAAGACATGTATCCCAACGGACAGGCGGCGGCCACGCGAGTACAGGTGCCAGGTTTGTCGAACATCCTGTGTGGGGAATTTCGTCCGGGTCACTTCGATGGCGTGGCGACCGTCGTCACGAAGCTCTTGAATCTGGTGCAACCGGACATGGCGTTGTTCGGCGAGAAGGATTTTCAGCAGCTCGCCATCATTCGACGTGCGGTCGCGGATCTCTGCATGCCGATGGCCATCGTCGGAGTGCCGACCGTGCGTGAGCCGGATGGTTTGGCGATGAGCTCACGCAATCGCTATCTCACGCCGGCCGATCGAGCCGCCGCGCCACGAATTCATGCAGAGCTCGCGCGCGCGCGCGACGCAGTCGCAGCGGGCGAGCGCAACTACGCGAAGCTCGAAGAGGCGGGACGCACCGCGCTCGAGCGCAGCGGTTTCAGACCCGATTATTTCGCCGTCCGCGATGCAAGCACGCTGCAGGCGCCAACTGCGGATTCACGGCAATTGGTCATTCTGACTGCGGCCCGCATCGGCAAGGCGCGCCTCATCGACAACGTGACCGTTGCGATCTGAATGCTGTGCGAGCGCCCAGGCCACGTGTTCGCGTACGAGCTCTGACGGGTCATCGCGTCGGCGGGTGAGTGCGTCGATGATCGCCGGTGTGCCCGGTGCGTTGCCGAGTGCGATCGCGATATTGCGCAGCCAGCATTCATAGCCGATGCGTCGAATCGCGCTGCCTTCCGTGCGCTGCAGAAATTCCGCCTCGCTCCAGGAAAACAAATCGCTCAATCGTGGCCCGTCCAAGCCATGCCGCGGCTCGAAGTCCGCCTCGCGCGTGAGTTGCGCGTACTTGTTCCAGGGGCACACGAGTTGGCAGTCGTCGCAGCCGTAGATGCGATTGCCCATCGCCTTGCGAAATTCGACCGGAATCGACTCGCGCAACTCGATGGTCAGATACGAAATGCAGCGGCGCGCGTCCACTTCGTACGGACCCACGATGGCCTGGGTCGGGCACACATCGATGCAGGCGCGACAACTGCCGCAGTGCTCGCTCGTCGGTGCATCGGGAGGTAGTGGCAGGTCAGTCAGCACTTCTCCCAAGAAGAACCATGAACCGGCTTCGCGATTGAGCAGATTCGTGTGCTTGCCGATCCAGCCCAGGCCCGCATCGCGCGCCAACGCCTTCTCCAGCAGCGGTGCACTGTCTACGACGGCACGATAAGGTCCGCGGCCCACCTGTTCCTGGATGCGCTTCGCGAGCCGTGCCAGACGGTGACGCATGAGCTTGTGGTAATCGCGGCCCACCGCGTAGCGCGAGACATAGCCACGCTCTGAGTCCTGCAGTCGTTGCTCGGCGGCTGCGGGCGGCTCAGGCAAGTAATCCATGCGAGCGCAAATCACGCTCAGCGTGTCGGGATGCAGCTCAGCGGGCTGCGCACGTTTGAGGCCGTGGCGCTCCATGTAATGCATGGCGCCGTGCCGTCCGAGTGCGAGCCACCGTTCGAGCCGTTGCGCGTCGGTCGCCAGATTCACACGCGCGATCCCGACTTGTTGGAAGCCGAGCGCCGTTCCCCATTCTCGAATGAGAGCGGCAAGCGCGTGGAGATCGGATGAGGTGAGCGACGGCATGTACGAGCGAGACGACGGTGGACGCTCAGTATAATGAGCCATGGCCGATCTACCGCTCACCATTCACAGCGCCGCGCAAATGCGCGCGATCGACGCCTTCGCCGCTGAAAAGCTCGGCCTACCGACCTACGAGTTGATGCGTCGTGCCGGCGCGGGCGCGTTCGATTTCCTGCGGCGCGTGTGGCCACAGGCTGGACACGTAACAGTGCTCTGCGGCGCTGGCAACAACGGCGGCGACGGCTACGTCGTGGCCAGGTTGGCACAGGTCGAAGGATTGCAGGTGCAGGTCATCTCGACGGCGGATACCGGCACCTTGAAAGGCGATGCCGCACGCGCCTATGGCGATTTCATCGCGGCTGGCGGAACCGTCGTGCAGCCCGGTGCCGCTGACTTGGCGGTCAGCGATGTGATCGTCGATGGCCTCTTCGGCACGGGTATCACGCGCGCGATTACCGGCGAGCCCGCTCGACTGATCCAGCGTGCGAATGCCTCCGGTGTGCCAATCCTGGCGCTGGATATTCCCAGCGGACTCGATGCCGATACGGGCGCCGTCCAAGGTAGCGCCATCCATGCGCAGCGAACGGTCAGCTTTGCGGGCTTGAAGCTCGGCTTCTTCGTCGGGCAGGGTCCCGACCATGTGGGTCAAATCACGGTCAACGACTTGGGATTGCCGTCGCAGGCGTTCGAGCACGCCGGCGCTCTCGCGCATCGCATCGCGGAGGCTGAGATCGCGGCGTTGCTTCCTCGTCGCAGCCGGCTGGCGCACAAGGGCAATAACGGACGCGTGTTGATCGTTGGCGGCGGGCCTGGAATGGGAGGCGCAGCGGCACTTGCGGGTGAGGCCGCGCTCCGCGCCGGCGCTGGACTTGTGACCATCGCGGCTCACAGCAGTGTCGCTGCAAGTATCAACGCGCGTCGGCCCGAGTTGATTGTCCATGCAGTGGAATACGCTGAAGATCTGCTGCCCCTCATCGAAGCTGCGGATGTGCTCGCACTGGGGCCAGGGCTGGGACGATACGAATGGAGCAGCCGCTCGTTCGCGACCGTCGTGCGGAGTCCGAAGCCGCTGGTGCTGGATGCCGACGGGTTGAATCTGCTCGCTGCGAATCCGTTCAAACGTCGCGATTGGGTGCTCACGCCCCATCCCGGAGAGGCAGCGCGACTGTTGAATTGCAGCACCTCCGACATCCAGGCGGATCGCTTGGGAGCCGTGCGCATGCTCAGCGCGCGCTTCGATGCCACCGTCGTTCTCAAAGGCGCGGCGAGCATCGTGGTCTCGCAGCACGGTCTGCCTGGCGTGTGTGTCGCGGGGAATCCCGGTATGGCCACCGCGGGCATGGGCGATGTGCTCACTGGCGTGATCAGTGCCATCGCTGCTCAGTCGCAGGATCTCGCTCGCAGCGCGAGGGTTGGTGTCCTGGTCCATGCGCGCGCGGGGGATCTGGCCGCACATCCGGGGGAGCGAGGCTTGATCGCCAGCGATCTCTTCGAGCATTTGCGTGCATGTCTGAACCCATAGCTCTGGCCAACGCCGATGCCACGCGCGCGTACGGGCAAACGTTGGGTGCAGCACTTCGCGCGCAGGCCGGGCATGGTGTCTTGATCGGCCTCTCCGGAGAGTTGGGAGCAGGCAAGACCACGTTCGTGGGCGGGGTACTCAATGCGAGCGGTGTCGCGGGTTCGGTTCGCAGTCCCACTTACACCCTGGTCGAGCCTTACGAGCTCACGAACCCGACCCGCACGCTGTATCACCTGGATCTCTACCGTCTGCGCAATGCGCTGGAATTGGAAGACCTTGGCGTGCGCGAGCTGTTGAGCGGTAACAGCGTACTGATCGTGGAGTGGATCGAGAACGCGCCGGCGCTGGCGGCAGCGACCGACTTGCATCTTCGCTTTCACTATCGGTCACAAGGTCGGATCCTGGGTGTCGATGCTCAAACACCGGCCGGGGAGGCACTGGCCGCAGCCTTGCGGCAGCACGGTGTTACGGTACACCGCTCGTGATTCACGCCAATAAGCGTGTCTATGTGACTAATTTGGCTTGAATTGTAGGCGCCGCGAACGTACATTGCGCGCCATGAAGGCGGGCCGCGTCTGGGCAGTTCTGTTTCTCCTTGCGCTGTCGGGCGTCAATGTCGCGACGGCGGGGGTCGTCGTTCGCGATGTCCGCATCTGGGCTGGTGCCGAAGGAACCCGGCTGGTTTTCGATCTGTCTGGCGCGCCTGATTACCGCGTCGAGACGTTGTCCGATCCCGCCCGGGTGGTCATCGATCTCGATGACGCCAGTTTCCCGCCCAAACCGCTGCCTGCCCGCCAGGGTTTTTTCGAGCAGTTGCGAGCCTCTCAGCAGCCCGGCAACACACTTCGCCTCGTCGTCGAACTGAATGCGGCCGCGCAAGCGCGTGCGTTTCTGGTCACGCCCGACGCGTCTCGCGGACATCGGTTGGTGCTCGATTTGAAGCCACCGGCCACGCCGAGTGCTGCCGTTGCTGCGGAAGCCGTGAAGAGCACCAACCCCGGCGAGCCATCCGGTCCCGTCCCCGCATCGACGCGCTCCGTGGTCACCACGGACAAAGGTCGTGACGTCATCGTCGCCATCGACGCAGGGCACGGTGGCGTCGATCCAGGCGCGATCGGAAAAGGTGGCGTGCGCGAGAAGGATGTCACGCTCGCGATCGCGCGACGCTTGCAGGAGCGCATCGATAACGTCCCTGGCATGCGTGCCGTACTGACGCGCGATACCGATCTCTTCCTGCCGCTGCGCGATCGCATCAGACGCGCACGGGTGCAGCAGGCGGACATGTTCGTGTCCGTGCACGCCGATTCGCATCATGACCGTACGATCGCCGGTTCATCCGTGTACGTCCTCTCGGCGCGAGGCGCGAGTGACGAAGCTGCACGGTGGCTGGCGGAGCGCGAGAACGCAGCCGATCTCGTCGGCGGTGTGTCGCTCGATGACAAGGACGGCGTGCTGGCGTCGGTGCTGTTGGATCTTTCGCAAGGCGCGAGCATGAGCGCGAGCATCGAAGCGGCTGGCCAGGTGCTGCGCGAACTGGACCGTGTGGGCAACGTGCGTCGGCCGGCTGTTCAGCATGCAGGCTTCGTGGTCCTCAAATCTCCAGACATTCCGTCGATGCTCGTCGAGACGGCGTTCATTTCCAATCCGAACGAAGAACGCAAGCTCACCACCGATGACCACCAGCAGAAACTCGCCGATGCGATCCAGGCAGGTGTGTTGAAGTATTTCCAGGACAACCCGCCGCCCGGCACGCGCTTCGCACTGGCGCGCTCGCGGCCAGGTCTGATGCTGGCGGGCGGATCAGCGGCCGGCGCCGCCAACTGAGCGGGTAACCTTCGCAACCGGCCGATCGCCGGATCTCGCATTCCTTCGGTTGGCCATGGAGAGAGCGGAGTTCGAGGCTACGCTTTGCCTTCGTCGAAGCGTCTCTTCTATCCTGCGTGCATGCCCATCCGCGTCCTTCCCGAACAGCTCATCCACCAGATCGCCGCGGGCGAAGTCATCGAGCGCCCGGCATCCGTCATCAAAGAGCTGATGGAGAACAGCCTCGATGCCGGCGCACGCCGCATCGAAATCGACATTGCCCAGGGCGGCGTCGGGCTATGCCGCATTCGCGATGATGGTTCGGGCATCGCAGCGGACGAACTGGCACTGGCGCTATCACGGCACGCGACCAGCAAGCTCACGTGCATCGAAGACCTGGAGCGTGTCGGTACGCTGGGTTTTCGTGGCGAAGCGTTGCCCAGCATTGCTTCCGTTGCGCGCATGCAATTGATTTCCCGCGCACGTTCGGCCGCTGTCGGCGCGAAAGTCACTGCGGACAATGGTTCCGTGACCGAGGTTGCGCCGGCCTCACATCCGACCGGCACGACGGTCGAAGTTCGCGATCTCTTCTTCAACGTTCCCGCCCGGCGCAAATTCCTGAAGAGCGAGCGTACGGAAGTGCAGCACATCTGCCGCACGGTCGAGCGACTGGCCTTGGCTGCACCGGACGTGCACGTGCAGGTTCGGGAAGGGCAGCGTGAGTTGCTGAGCTTCGCGGCCGCCAGCACGACCGAGCAGCGGGAGCGTCGCATTGCGCAGGTCACCGGTCCGGAGTTCATCGAACATGCGCTGCGAATCGATGAGGACACGCCGCTGCTGCATCTCTACGGATGGGTGTGCTCACCCACATGGGGACGCAGTCAGGCGGACCTGCAGTACGTCTATCTGAATGGCCGCCCCTTGCGTGATCGCCTCATCGGCAGCGCGATTCGAACCGCCTATAGGGATGTGCTGTTCCACGGCCGCCATCCTGCCTACGTGTTGTTCATCGACATGGATCCCGCGCTCGTCGATGTGAATGCTCATCCCGCGAAGCTGGAAGTGCGTTTCCGCGATGCCCGCGGCGTACACGAAGGGGTGTTCCGTGCAGTGGAGAAAGTCCTGAGCGCAACGCAACCCGCAGCGATCACGACCCCGGGGCCGGGCTACACAGCGGCGCTATTGAACCAGGCACGCGTTGCAGAACAGTGGCCTCTCGCAGGCACCACTGCACCGCTCGATTTGCATCGGGATTGGGTGCGGGACGCGCCGCGCGCAGAGCGCGAGTTCGTTGCTGCGGCGAGTGTTGCAACCCCTGTTCCACTTCAGTCGCAACCGCAGACGCCGCCGCTGGGTTACGCACTCGCTCAACTGCACGGGATCTACATTCTCGCGCAGGTGCCGGAAGGACTCGTGCTGGTCGACATGCATGCTGCGCACGAACGAACGACGTACGAGCAGATGAAGCGCCAACACGCAAGCGGTGCGGTCCCGAGCCAGCCGCAGCTCGTGCCCGTCAGTGTGCAACTGAGCCGTGCTCAAGCCGACGTGCTCGAGCAGTTTGGGGAAAGCCTCGCGTCGATCGGGCTGCAGCTGCAACGCTCAGGTCCGACGAGCGTGCGCGTGTTGGAGACACCGGCACTGTTGCGCTTGAGCGAGCTCGATGCGCTGTTGCAAACGATTGCAACAGAGCTGCTCGAAGAGGGCAGTACGCATGCCCTGGAAGCAGCGCTCGATCGCGTGCTGGGCACCATGGCATGTCACAGCGCGGTCCGGGCCAATCGTCAATTGAGTGTTCCTGAGATGAACGCCTTGCTGCGGCAGATGGAAGCCACGGTGCGCAGCGACCAGTGCGTGCATGGGCGGCCCACATGGGTGCACCTCGGCCTGCAGGATCTCGACCGTCTCTTCCTGCGCGGACGTTGAACCGTGGGGGACTCGGACCCGCGCGACGTCATTCTGATCATGGGCCCGACGGCATCGGGCAAGACCGACCTGGCATTGAGTCTCGCGCAACGTTTTCCCGTCGCGCTCATCAGCGTCGATTCCGCCATGGTGTATCGCGGCATGGATATCGGTACGGGCAAGCCCGATCCCGTCACGTTGGCTCGTTATCCGCACGCGCTCGTCGACATTCGCGACCCGGCCGAAGCCTATTCCGCGGGGCTGTTTCGCGGCGATGCCATTGCGCACATTGAAGCGGCGATCCAGCAGCGGCGAGTGCCGGTGCTGGTCGGTGGCACGATGCTCTACTTTCGTGCGCTCACCCAGGGGCTTGCGGAGTTGCCCGCTGCCGACCCGGCGGTGCGCGAGCACATCGATGCGGAAGCGGCGCAGCACGGATGGCCCGCGCTTCATGCACAACTCGCGAGCATCGATCCGGTGGCCGCGGCGCGCATCCAGCCCAACGACCGTCAGCGCATCCAACGCGCGCTCGAGGTGCATCGCATCTCAGGGCGCACCTTGACGGACTTGCATCTCGCCGCACGCGCGCAGCGACCGCCCTATCGCTTTCATTCCTACGCGTGGACCCTCGCCGAGCGTGAGCAGTTGTACGCGCGGATCGAGCAGCGTTTCACGCAGATGATGAGTCGGGGATTGTTGGATGAAGTGAGTGCGCTTTACCGCCGCGGTGATCTGCACCCCCAGTTACCTGCCATTCGCAGTGTCGGATACCGTCAGCTGTGGGAACATTTGGCGGGGTCCTATCCATTAGAAGAGAGTGTGCGGCGGGCGATTCTCGCGACGCGTCACCTGGCCCGGCGGCAGCTGATCTGGTTGCGCGGCTTGCGAGAGATTAACTGGTTGGATGCACTTGAACTTACAGCGGCTGACGACATTTATCGGTGCATCGAAGGCGCGCGCGCCGACCTGTTTAAGCATTAGCTCAGTATTAAACGTAACGAAGGGCAGTGGACCGCGGTCGCTATGCTAGACTCCCGCACCGCGGCGAACGTCCTCAAGAACGAACGCCGTCTGGCCTGCAGCGACAGGGACGAGCACTGCGGAACGTTCCATACCCACAAGAATCCAGCAAATAACAAGGAGATAAATGATGGCCAGAGGGCAATCATTACAGGATCCCTTTCTCAACACTCTTCGCAAGGAGCGCGTACCCGTTTCGATTTACCTCGTGAACGGCATCAAGCTTCAGGGACAAATCGATTCCTTCGATCAATTTGTCGTCCTGCTCAAGAACAGCGTAAGCCAGATGGTTTACAAGCACGCCATCTCCACCGTGGTGCCGGCGCGTGCGATCCGCTTGCCGATGAGCGAGGAAGACGGACAGGAGCCTGCGGCCGAATAAGTCGCAGGCCCATGGTGCCTCAGGTTGTTTGAACGTCCCGAAAGCGGCGAACGGGCCATCCTCGTTCAGATTGGTGTCGGCGCAGCCCCTGCAGCCGACGAGCTCGCTGAGTTCGAAGCGCTTGCCCGCTCCGCAGGCGCGCAAATCCTGCAAACCATTACGGGTACGCGCAAAGCGCCCGATCCCCGATTGTTCATCGGCAGCGGCAAGGCGGAAGAAATCCGGCACGCCGTCAAATCGCACGGCGCGGATCTCGTCCTGTTCGACCATGCGCTGTCGCCCAGTCAGGAACGTAATCTCGAAGGGCTGCTGCAGACGCGGGTGCTCGATCGCACCGGGTTGATTCTCGACATCTTTGCGCAGCGAGCCCGCACCTTCGAAGGCAAGTTGCAAGTGGAGCTCGCGCAGTTGCGCCATCTGGCAACGCGTCTGGTGCGCGGATGGACACACTTGGAACGTCAGAAGGGCGGCATCGGCTTGCGCGGCCCTGGCGAAACCCAGCTGGAAACCGACCGGCGCCTGCTCGGCAATCGCATCAAGACGCTGAATTCACGCCTCGACAAGGTACTCGTGCAACGCGAGACCACGCGTCGCGATCGCAAGCGCGCGCAGGTGCCCACGGTGGCCCTGAGCGGTTACACGAACGCCGGCAAGTCCACACTCTTCAATTTCTTGAGCGGTGCGGAAAGCTACGCCGCGGATCAGCTGTTCGCGACGCTCGATCCGACGGTGAGAAAGCTCGCGCTGCCCGACGCACGCCAAGCGTTGCTGGCCGACACGGTCGGATTCGTCCGCGACCTGCCGCACGAGCTGGTCGCCGCATTCCGATCGACGTTGCAAGAGGCGCGCGAGGCAACGTTGCTGGTTCACGTCATCGATGCAGCGGACCCCAATCGCCGCGATCGCATCGCGCAGGTCAACGAAGTTCTGGAACAGGTCGGTGCCGCAGCGATCCCGCAGCTCGAGGTATTCAACAAGTCCGATCTGATCGGGGAGATGCCACGTATCGAGCGCGACGAGCTGGATCGGCCGCGCCGCGTTTGGCTCTCAGCGCGCACGGGCGAGGGAACGGATTTGCTGGTACAAGCCATTGCCGAGTTGCTCGGCCCCACGGTCGTTCACGCGACGGTCACATTGAGCCCAAGCGAGGGCCGGGCGCGGGCGCGGTTCTACGCGGCGGGTGCGGTCCTCGCCGAGCGCTCGACCGCCAGCGGCGCTACCGAACTGGAAGTTTCCATGCCGCGATTGGCGCTCGAGGAGCTCTGCCGCACCGAGGGGGTCGATCAGGACGCGGCCAGACCCATCGCTTGTGTGCCCGCAGACCCCTTCCTACAATCGCGCGTCCCGAGATCCAGCCTCGGCTGATCGTCAAAGCCCTCCCTTTCTACTCAACGCATCGAGCTGACATGGCATGGAACGATTCCGGCGGTAACCCCGGCGGCAAACGCAACCCGTGGGGTCAACGCCCTGACCAGGGTCCTCCCGATCTCGACGAGGTCGTCCGCAACCTACAGCGGCGTCTGTCGGGATTGTTCGGTGGGGGCCGGGGTGCCGAGCGCGCGGCGCCGACGGGCGGCCGTGGCTTCGGGATCGGAACCATCGTGCTGGTGCTGCTCGCCGTGTGGGCGCTCACCGGTTTGTACAAGGTCGATGCCGCCGAGCGCGCGGTCGTGCTGCGCTTCGGCAAATTCGTGGGTATCACCACGCCGGGCCTGCGCTGGCACATGCCGTGGCCCATCGAAACCAAGCAGATCATCAACACGGGCACGATCGAAAGCTTCAGCGACCAGACGCGCATGCTCACGTCGGATGAAAACCTCGTCGACATCAATCTCGCCGTGCAATTCCGCCGCGCCGATCCGCGGCTGTATGCGTTCAACGTGCTCGATCCGGAGGCCACGCTGCGCGAAGTGAGCGAGAGCGCCATTCGAGAAGTGATCGGCCGCAGTCGCCTCGATGCAGTGCTCGAGTCCGGCCGTCAGGACATCGTGGCGCGCACCGAAGAGCTCGTCCAGCGCACGCTCAACGCCTACAAGACGGGTATCGAAGTCACGACCGTCAATCTGCAGGGCGTGAGCCTGCCGGGCGAAGTGGCGCCGGCGCAGCAGGACGCGATCAAGGCCCGTGAAGACCGCGATCGCCTCGCCCTCGAAGCGCAGGCGTACGCCAATGACATTCTGCCGAAGGCGGGCGGTACGGCCGCGCGACGTGTGCAGGATGCGCAGGCCTACAAGGCTCGCAAGGTCGCCAACGCAGAAGGTGAGACGCAGCGCTTCATTTCCGTGCTGGCGG
Source organism: Steroidobacteraceae bacterium (assembly GCA_035276085.1). Taxonomy (GTDB): domain Bacteria; phylum Pseudomonadota; class Gammaproteobacteria; order Steroidobacterales; family Steroidobacteraceae; genus DATELY01. The sequence goes on from DATELY010000142.1 coordinate 28,247, forward strand.
AGTACGAACGCGCGCCTGCCGTGACGCGGGAGCGGTTGTACCTGGAGACCGTGGAAGAAGTCTTGCGCTCGTCCAAGAAGATCCTCGTCGATTCGAAGACCGGCGGGAGCCTGCTGTATCTGCCGATCGACAAGCTCCTGGAACAGGGACGTGGGGGCTCTCGCGACGAAGGTACGGGCTCCAGCATGACCGTCGAGCGACCGGCTGCCGCGACCGGCAGCTCGGACGACAGCCGCACGCGAGGATCACGCTGATGATGAACCGAAGTGTTCAGATCCTGATTGTCGCCGGCCTGGCGCTGTTGCTCGTGGGCATGTCCGCATTCACGGTGAGGCAGACGGAAGTTGCCATCAAGTTCAACATCGGCCGCATCGTGCGTTCCGACTACGACCCCGGCTTGCACTTCATGATGCCGTTCGTGAACAACGTACGTAAGTTCGACCGCCGCATCGCCACGCGCAACTACCCCGCGGAACAGTTCCTTACCAGCGAAGGCAAGATCCTGCGCATCGACTTCTATGCGAAGTGGCGCATTGCCGATGTCGCGGCGTTCTATCAAGCGACGGCGGGCGACAAGGACATTGCGGAGAATCGCCTGGGCGAAATCGTCAAAGACGGTTTGAAGGGCGTCATCGCTCGCCGCACCATTCAGCAAGTCGTCGCCGCTGAACGTTCCGAGTTCATCGGCGAGGTGTTGAAGATTGCCGATGCGAATACGCGCGAGTTGGGCATTCAGCTGGTGGACGTGCGTGTGAAGAAGATCGACCTGCCCGAAGAGGTCAGCGAATCGGTATTCAATCGCATGCGCCAGGATTTCCACGGCCAGGCAGCCCGGCTGCGCGCCGAGGGTGAAGAGAATTCAGAGAAGCTGAAGTCGGAGGCGGATCGCAAACGCACCGAAACCCTGGCTCAAGCGTATCGGGAAGCGGAAATTCTGCGGGGTGAAGGCGATGCCGCTGCGGCGGACATCTATGCCAAGGCCTACAGCAAGAATCCGGAGTTCTATTCCTTCTACCGCAGTCTCCAGGCGTATCGAGATGCGATCGGCAACGACAGCGACGTGCTCGTCATTTCCCCGGAGAGCGATTTCTTCAAGTATCTGAACCGCGCCACGGCGCGCTGAGCAGTGCTGCGGTTCCCATGTTGTGGTCTGACCTGCTGGGCGCGTTTGCTCTGTATTTGATAATCGAAGGCATCCTACCGTTTCTCAATCCCGCGGCCCTGAAGCGAGCAATGGCCGCGTTCCTGCAGTTGGAATTGCGTCAACTTCGGGTCATCGGTTTGGTCAGCATGCTGTGCGGTCTCGCACTGCTGTATTTCGTGCGCGGTTAGCTGTCCGCGCCAGAGAATCGTCACATGAGCAAGAATGTAGTTGTCATCGGCGCGCAGTGGGGCGACGAGGGCAAGGGCAAGATCGTCGACCTGCTGACGAAAAACGTCGCGGGAGTGGCGCGCTTTCAAGGCGGTCACAACGCCGGCCATACGCTCGTCATCGACGGTCGCAAGACGATCCTGCGACTGATCCCGTCGGGCGTCTTGCATGCGCACGTCACGTGCTTCATCGGCAACGGCGTGGTGCTCTCGCCCAAGGCGCTGTTCGAGGAGATCGACGAGTTGCAGCGTGCGGGCATCGACGCCTCGGCCCGTCTGCGAATCTCCGAAGCCTGCCCGTTGATCCTGCCGCATCACATTGCGCTCGATCAGGCGCGCGAGAAGGCCAAAGGCGAAGCGCGCATCGGCACGACCGGTCGCGGCATCGGCCCCGCATACGAAGACAAAGTGGCACGGCGCGCGATTCGAGTTCAGGACCTGTTCGCTCGCGAACGCTTTGCTGCGAAGCTCGGCGAAGTGCTCGACTATCACAACTTCGTGCTCAAGCACTATTTCAAAGCCGACATCGTCGATTTCCAGCAGACGCTCGATGAAGCGCTCGCGTTGGCGGAGCGCTTACGACCGATGGTTGCCGACGTATCTGCGGAGATCAACGCGCTGCTCCGCACTGGCAAACAAATGCTGTTCGAGGGCGCGCAAGCGGCGCTTCTCGACATCGATCACGGCACGTATCCGTTCGTCACGTCGAGTAACTGCGTTGCCGGGCAGGCCGCTGCGGGATGTGGCGTCGGCCCGCAGCAACTGCACTTCGTGCTGGGCGTGGCGAAGGCGTATGCAACGCGCGTCGGCAGCGGACCGTTTCCGACCGAGCTGGATGACGAGATCGGCGAACGCCTGCGTGTGCGCGGGCATGAGTACGGTTCCGTCACGGGCCGTCCGCGCCGCTGCGGCTGGTTCGACGCCGCCGGCTTGAAGCGTGTCGTCGAGCTCAACGGCATCTCGGGTCTGTGCATCACCAAGCTCGATGTCCTCGATGGCCTCGACACCATTCGCGTGGCGACCGGGTACAAAGTGCGCGGCGAGAAGCGCGAGATGCTGCCCGTCGGGGCCGAAGCGCTGGCGATCTGCGAGCCGATCTACGAAGAACATCCCGGCTGGAAGGAAAGCACGGTCGGCGTGCGCTCCTTCGATGCGCTGCCCGACAACGCGCAGCGCTATCTCAAGCGGCTGGAAGCACTGGTCGGTGCGCCGATCGCGATCATTTCCACGGGACCCGACCGCCTGGACACGATCGTACTCAAACATCCGTTCGAGTGAGCCGGTAAAGAGTCAAAGCCCGAGCTCGGACAGTCCTGGATGGTCGTCGGGGCGACGTCCCAGCGGCCAGTGATACTTGCGGTCGGCTTCGCGCATGGGCGCATCGTTGATGCTGGCGATCCGACGTCGCATGAAGCCACGTTCATCGAACTCCCAATTTTCGTTCCCGTACGAGCGGAACCAGTTGCCCGAATCGTCGTGCCATTCGTAGGCGAAGCGCACCGCGATCCGGTTGTTCTGGCACGCCCATAGCTCCTTGATCAGGCGATAGTCGAGTTCCTTGTTCCACTTGCGAGTGAGAAATTCGACGATCGCTGCGCGTCCAGCCAGAAACTCGGAACGATTGCGCCATACGCTGTCCGGTGTGTACGCCAGCGAGACCTTGTGTGGATCGCGCGTGTTCCAGGCGTCCTCAGCCATGCGGACCTTCTTGATGGCCGCTTCCGTATCGAAGGGAGGCAGAGGCGGCCGCGGCTGCTCGGGTGCGCTCATGGTGAATACCTCTCGCAATGATGGAAGCGGTTGCGAAGTCTACTCGCAACACCGTTGCGCTGCCGGGCACATGCGCTGCAGTGACCGCAAGAAGCAGCAACTCCTGGCCATAAGAGCGATGCCCTTGTGTTGGATTGTGAGGCCGCACGGCCCTTCATAGGCTGAAGCTCCATCATCAATGGAGCGAACGTCATGAACGACGAGATCAAGAAGGCCGTGCAGAAGTCGCGCTCGGCCTCGCAGGTGGCACATCCCAAGGAGCGGGCCAGCTTCAAGGCGCTGCTGCTCACGAATCCGAACTACTTCGGCAATCTGCTCGAGAGTCCGTTCGCGCCGATATTGCCGATCAGCGGCAATACGCACTATGAAGAGCTCGGTTGCGTCGGCTATCACCCGCAGCAGCGCCGCCTCGAAGCCGTCGTCTATATCAATCAACCGGGCGGCTACGGCACAGGCATTTGCGGGCCGGGATCGCCCGAGTACGTGCGCTTCTACCTGTCGTTCGACAATGGCGCGAACTGGCACGATCAAGGCCTGACGAGTTTCCAGGCATTCGACGTTCCCGAAGGCACAGAGGGCGGGAAGCGGCTGGAGTATGCGGTCTCCCTCGCGGTGGACCCGTTGCGCAAGTTCTGCTTCGTCAATCCACTGATTCGCGTGCGCGCGATCCTGTCCTGGAACAATCCGCCACCGCCGAACCAACCTAACTGGATGCCGATCTGGGGCAACCGGCGCGACGCCAACATCCTCGTCGAACCGCGGCGCTTCATTCTGCCGCCGGAAATCTTCGACACGTTCAAGGTCAAGTTGCCGCCGCTCGCGCAGGACGTGATCGACTTCGAAACACCGATTCCGACGAAGACGAAAGCGCTGAGCGTGACCGAATTGTCGACGCTCTACAAAGACAAGGTGCCGGCCCATCGCTTCGCATTCAAGGAACTCGCCGCGTTCACCAGCGGCAATACACAACTCAGTGCCGAAGCGCTGACGAGCGTGCTGCCCGGCATTCAGCTCGATCCGGGCATCATCGATATCCTGTTCCCGAAGACCGATGGCGATGTGAGCTACGAAGAGCTGACGTGCATCGGCCTAGATCCGAACACGCCCGACACACTCGTCGGCATCGTGCATGTGAAGAAACCCTCAGGCTACTCGGGCGGGCCTTGCACGACAGGCAGCCGCGAGTACGTGACGTTCTGGGCCGACTTCGACAGCAACGGCTCGTTTGAAACGTGTCTCGGCACCGCAGAGGTGCGCGTTTACGATCTCGCGAGTTTCCCGGCCGAAGGCGTCCACTACGCCGTGCGGTTACCGGTCGATCTGAATCCCTATCGCCAGGACTGCCATGCGGGACCGAAGGTCGTGCGTATTCGCGCGATTCTGTCGTGGAACGTGGCGCCGCCGTGCTTCAACCCCGGCTACGTGCCCGCGTGGGGCAATCGCGAAGAGACGTTGATCAACATCGCGCCTGCGGCCAGTGCGCCTGCCGGCAAGATCGCGATTCTCGGCGGCATTCCGGTGTCGCACATCGATGGGGCGGGATTGACCACCGCGACGGCAGTGTTTGCAACCAACAATCTGCCGCCCGATGCATTCGGCCGGCCGTGTCCATTCGCTGGCCGTGTCACCGTTCAGGGCGCGCCGCTGGTCGGGTACCGCTACAAAGTCGAAGTGACGCCGACGAGTGGTGGCGCGCCGACACCGGTGGTGAAGAATCTGATCCTCACGCGCTTCGACGGCACGACCCACACGCACGCCGCCGATCCCTTGACTCATCGCTTCGAGTACCTGGACTTCACGCAGAACGTGAACAGCGTGCTCGCGCAGTGGGACTCGAGCGGCGACGAGAGCTGGTTCGTGAAGCTGTCCACGTACGATCTCAGCGGCACGCTGGTGGGTACGGACACGCATGTGATTCAGCTCGACAACACGGGGCCGGACGCATCGATCACGATCACGAGCGGACCGGGTAACTGCGGCAAGTTCAACATCGGGGATCTGATCGAAGGCACGTTCGTTGCGCGCGACGACTATTTCGGCAGCTACAGCCTCGGCGTCGAGCCTGCCATCAACACGCCGCCCATCGGTGTACCGACGCCGTCGTCGGGTCTGGTCAATACGGCCGTGCTGCCGGGCGATCATTGGAGCCTCGATACCTCGAACATGGCGTCCTGCGGCTATGTGATTCGCGTGGTCGCCGTCGATCGCGCGATCGTGGACAGCCAGTCGGTCGGGCATCCATCGTCCGACAGCGAAGGCTTTTGCCTGGAGTTGATGACCGAGGAGTAGGACAGGGGCCGGGCTGGAGTGCGCATCCAGCCCGGCCGACGGCAACAGCGTGAGCAAGAACGTGTCCTATCTGCTGGCAGCACTCGCCGCGTGGCGACTCACGCACCTGCTTGCGTTCGAAGACGGACCGTTCCGATCGCTCGAGCGAGCGCGCCGCTGGAGCGAGCGTTTCAGCGCAGGGTTCTCATGTTTCTATTGCTTGAGCGCCTGGGTGCCGTTGCCATTCGCCTGGATCATGGGCGGCGATGGCGCTGAGCGATTCCTGCTGTGGGCCGGCGGCTCGGGCGCCATCGTGCTGTTACACAAGATGTCCGGCGGCGATCGCACTGCTGCCTATTGGGAAGAAGGAGAACGTAACGATGAGCTGCTGCGGAAGGATGAAACGCCCTGAAACGGCACCTGGGTCGAGCGTGCAACGTGTCGAGTTGACCTACGTTGGCCACTCCACCTTGACCACAATCGGCCCAGTCACCGGACGGCGCTATAAATTTCCAGCGCGCGGCGCCGTGCTCGAGGTCGATGCTCACGATGTGCCCGCGCTGCTGCGGATTCCGCACCTGCTGCGCTCAATGGCGGGCTGATGCCGTGCAGTGCTTGAACGCCAACAGCGTCTGGCTGCGCAGCGTACGCAGAAGGCCCAGTTGTTCGGCCGTGATCTTGATGGCCTCGGGTCGCTCGGAGTCGGCATAGAGCAGCCCGATGGCGTGGCTCTTCAGTACGACCGGTAGCAGCAGAAAGCTCTTTGCGTTGATCACCTGACGGTGCCACGCGGGAATGCGCTCGACGATGTTGGGCGCTTGCGTGTTTTCGATGGCGATGTCCACGCCCTTGTCCAGCGCCACATGAAATACGTCGGGTGCGAACGCGAGAGGGAAGCTGCACTTGGGAATGATGCTCTCGATGTCGTTGCCAAAACCGAAACGGGCACGCATGGCGCTGAGCCGCATGTCGCGGACGAAGATCATCGTGCGCGTGAAGCCCATGCCGCGGTACATGGTTTCCAGCACCATCTGCAGCACATCGTTGAGCGCGAAATCGGAGGTCAGCGTTTCGGTGACGTCACGAATGCCGGCCGACAAGACCTGCTGAGCATTCACCGCAGTGTCTTCGCTGTGTTCCAGGGCATTCAGCGCGTCGACTTCCTCCAGCAGCGGATCTGAGCCAGGGGCCTCGTCGGTCCGTTCGTCATCTGCGTCGTCCGCGGCACCACCGGTCCAGACACGGATACCGCTCAACATGGAGCTGTTGCCCGTGGGCAGGTTCAGCGTCGTCGCACGCTCGGCAATCTCCTTCAGCCCTTGATCGAGTGCCGCAATCAATTCCTTCGTGTCGAGCTTGATCGCGCCACTGTAGCGCTTGGTCAGCTCCAGCAGCGCCGCCGTCTTCTCGGATTCAGACGTGCGTCGAGCGGTGTTGTACAGATCGGTGGCGAGGTTCGTCGTGAGCTTGAGTCGCTCCAGCTCCGTTGTCGGCGGCGCGAGGTCGCGTGCCGTCAGACGTTGCATGCCCTCCACCAGACGATCCGGAAAATTCCAATGCTTCGCGACGCCAATCCCCAGGTCGCGATAAGAAATTCCCAGCACGCGTTCGGCTGCCAGCTCTTCCGGCACGCCCGTTTCGATCAAGGACTGGATCTGACGGCGCTCCTCATACAGAAAGAAAACGACCAGCAGCCTGCCGAGGCTCTGGAACATCGTGCAGATCACGGCCTCTTCGCTGTTCGGTACTCCCAGCCGGTGACACAGGGCCTTCGAGACGACGCCAGCAAAGAAGGCACCGATGAGCTCGTCCTGCAGCGCCTTCTCCTGCAAGCGCCCGCGCGAGAACTCCAGCATCATCAGGCTCATCGCCGTGTTGCGTACGGCGTCGAAGCCCAGGATCAGGACCGCCTTCGAGACGGTACGAATGCGGCCACGGTACTGCCCATAGACCGCCGAATTGACCACCTGCAGCAACTTGGTCGTGAGCGAGGCGTCGCGCAGGATGACTTGCGTGAGCTGCCGAGTGCTTTGCGTGTCCGAAGCGACGCTGCGATTGATGTCGCTGATCGTGGTTGACAGCGTTGGGAAGCCCGAGCAGTCGCGCAGGCGCGCGAGCACGGCGGCCAACGGCGTCTGCGTTTCAGAGTGAGTTCGCTGAGCGGTGCTCGTCATATGAGTCGATGTCCACGCCGCGGCTCCATGCGGATCGGGCCCCCTTTCGTGGACCGAGTAAGTCAGGCATGGCCCCCTCTTTCGTGATCGGCCGGCGATGTCGTTCCTTTAGCCCGCCGGCGTGCGCTTCTCGTCTCAGATAGTGCGACTCCGGTCCCCTCTCCGGGCGAAGCCGGGGAGGGTTAGGGTGAAGGCACTCCGTTACGATGTCGTCGCGGCGCTTCGCGGCTGGCGTGGATGCGATCTTCGATGGGCTGGAGCTGAGGCGCGCCGAACGCGGCAGGCTGCACGGCCGGGGCGTCGATCAGGCACGCGGTCAAGCGCTGGAGCGTCCAGCCGGCTGCGATGAAGAGCGCCAAATACGCAAGCGTTGCTGCCGCGGCAGCGTGCCGTAGAAGACGTCGTAGCGCGAGAGCCAAGGCCAGTGCAGCAGATAGATCTCGTAGGAATAGGTGCCCACCAAGGTCAGCGCGCGGAACTCGACTCGTTTGACGGCAAACAGGGCGACCGCGGCAAGCGTGGCGATGAGGCTCATCGACTGCTCCTTGTTCGCACTCGCACCGATGCCGGAATCGAATGCTGCGACGTAGACGATCAGCGCAATCAACCCGACGACGGTGGCGTAGTACCGAATGCCGGTTGCCCCGGCGCGGAAGGAGCTTGCGGCGCGCGCCAGCGCAGTGGGCCTGCCGCGGCGATCGCACAGCAAGGACGCCATCCACACGCCGAGCGGGAACGCCACGGTGTGCACGGCGTAGAGATGCTCGACCTGCTCGAGCGCGTGCGGATTCCACGCCACGAGCGTTTGTGCCGATGCAAACAGCATGGGCGCCGACAGCCATACGCGGCGCCGCGCGTGGGTTCAACGACGGAAATCAGTTTCCAGCATTCGTCAAGCTGTCGTCGATGGCGAACGCAACAGCTCCATGTCGAAACGTGTTCGAACGCGCTTTGAATGCGCGGGTGAGCTCATCGCACAGTTTCCGGTTTTGAATCCTCAATAGCCGCCTTTGCCGTTGGACTCCCACATGCGACGCGGATTACCAATGGTGATCTGATCGATTTGTTTCTGCGATAGCCCGGCTGCCATGAGCTTGGGGATCAGGTCCAAGGTGACCTCGCAGTAGGTCGGGAACAGGCGCGGCGGCTCGGGTTGCACGTCGTGATGGCAGGAGTCGTCATGTGAAATGAGCACCTGCTCGACATACCCGCGCTTGCACAACTCGACCACTCGCTCGATCCGCTTGGCCCGCCAACGCTCCGGATACTGATACGCCAAGTGCAGCGTATCGAAGCTCAGCATCGAACCCTTGTCCGCCAGTTTGACGAACTCCTCGATCGGCACCTCCGGAGGAGTCCAATCGAGATGGCCCAGAATGACGCGTGTCAAATCGACGCCACACTCGGCAAGCAGACCCTGCTGTAGCGCGCCATGCGCCACTCCGACGCCGATACCCGTGTGGGTGGTGATGAAGACACCGGTCTTGCGGTGCACCTTCGCCGCGGTCTTTATCACCTTCGTCACATCCGGAGTCAGTCCAGGAACGTCGGTCACGATCTTGATGAATCCGGCCCGTATGCCGGTATCGATGACACCCACTTCGATGTCACGCAGCATGAGCTGCTCGAGCGTCGGCCATTTGCTTGCCTTGGCCAACTTCTTCGAGTGCTCCATGAAGTAGATCTCGTCCGCCGACATCTCGGAGGTGTCTCGGATCCAGGTGTCCTGTTCGGCTGCGGCAAAGAAGTAGGGAAGATAGTGCCAGGTGTACCACCCGGTACCCATGATGATGTTCACCGGGGTCTTGAGCGCCAACCGTTTCAGGCGGCGGGGATCTCGGCCGGTCTCGCCGGGAATGACTCGATCGAGGATCGTCCGAACCCCGTGATCGTAGGCCACTTTTAGCTTGCCGGCCGCCATCTCGAGCAGCTCTTCTTCCGGCCATCTCTTGATGGTGAAGTCGGGCCAGTTGCGCTCGATCTCGGCCCAGCCCGGACCCAGAATGCACTCCGTCATGAGCGAGAAGCCCGCGTCTTTTGCATCGATCGTGTCGCCACGAGCCGTCGGTATTAACGCCATGATTTCACCGCCTGGTCATGTGTATGCACTTCAGTGGACGTTGAAATGGGCAGGACAGCCCTGTTTCAACCACCTGCTAGTAGCCGCCCTGCGCCAATGAGCTCAGCATTCGCTGTGGATTGCCGTGGGTCATCTCTGCGATTTGGCTGTCGCTTACGCCGAGCGCCTTCAGTCCAGGAATCACCTGTTGCGCCACGCGCATGTAGGGCTTGATTCCATCCTCCGGCATGAAGTCATCGGAAAATACGTCGTAGAACGCAATGGGCCAGCCGCCGGAAAGCAGGATCTGTTTGACGTAGCCTTTCTTCACCAGGCTCGCGACGCGTTGAAGATTCTGTTCGGGGCCTGCAGGATCCGATGCGACCGGGTTGGGTCCGGCGGGACCCCACCCGTCGAAGGAAAGGAAGGACCCTGCATCGAGTGCCCGCTCGAATTCCTCAAGGCTGACACTCGGTGGCGTACGGTCCTGATGTCCCAGCACGACTCGGCTGAGATTCACGCCGTGGCTCGCGAAGACCTTCTGGTGACGCCGGCCGTCCACGATGCCGACGCCGTGAGTGACGAGCGGTGCGCCGGTGCGTCGATGAGCGATGGAACTGGCCTTGAATACCCGCCCAACGTCCGGCGTCTCCTCGATGCCGTACTTGTCCGATATCACCTTGATGGCGCAAGCCCGGACGCCGGTATCTCTGATTCCTTTCTCGATGTCACGTGCCAGGAAATCCTCCAGCTTGAGCTGGTTGGGATACTGTCCGGGAAACTCCTGGCGATAGTGAAAGTAATAAGGAAGCTCGTACAGCGTATAAAAACCGGTACAGACCAGAATGTTCAACTTCGTCTGCTGAGCGATCTGTTTCATTCTCGGCACGTTGCGGCCGATACCGGGAATCGTCCGGTCAAGAATGGTCCCGACACCGCCGGCATGCGCCGCATTGAGAATCGCAACGACCTTGGCGATCTGCTCGGCCTCGGGCTTTGCACCCCAGCTGTTGTCCGGCCAGTTGATGGAGATCTCGGGCGACTCCTGAATGATCAGCTCCGTGGGCAGCACCATGCCCAGCTTGCTTGCTGCAACGGTGTCGCCGCGCGCCGTTGGAATCATCGCCTCGGAGGGTGTCGCCTCGGCAGGCGACAGAGGACCGCCGGCGGCCGCTGCGATGGCGACCAGCGATGCTCCCTTGACGAACTCTCTTCTGGATATCTCATTGATCATTAGTTCATGTTCCTCTGCGCGGGCGACTCAAAATCTGGTCCGTACTCCGAGTGTGATGTATTGCCCCACCAGGTCGTACACGGTGCCGATCGATGGGAACTGGATGCTTGGAAGTTGAAAGTCCGCAACCAGGGGCGGCTTCTTGTCGAACAGGTTGTTGACGGATACGAAGGCCTTCGTCTCCAGCGAGGCGAACTCATATTCCAGGCTCAGGTCGGTGTAGGCGACCGACGAGATATGAGCCGAATCGTCTGAATAGACATCGTCAGGCGTGTTGCCGCCGATCTGGCTCATCGCATCGATGAAGCGTTCCTGCAGGAAGAGCGAGAACGCTCCGTTGGTATAGGTGGCGCTCAATGTCGCGCGCCACTGCGGCAGTCCGCCGCGGTTTTTCTGAATCAGTCCGGAACCTACGAAGCCCGCGTATTCCTGGGCGCCCGGGCCATTGTCGATCTCGAAGGTGTCGACGTAGTTCGCAAACAGTCGCAAATTGATGGTGCCCGGCACGAAGCGCGGCGCGGTGGAATACGATGCCTCGAAGTCGATGCCCTTGGTCCGCAAGGAGCCGATGTTGATGTCCGTCAGCGAGTTGATGGCCGTCGGAAAGTTGGCAGCGCTCGTGTCCGAGATGGGAAGGGGCCGGGTCACCAGACTGCAAAGCGGGTCCGTGTAACCCGACCCGTGGCACGCGGTCAGAATCGACTGCCCCGTCACCGTGTTGATCGCATCTTCGATCTTCACGTCGTAGTAATCCACGGAAAAGCGCAAGCCCGGAATACTCGAGGGCTGGAACCCAAGGCCGAACGTCAGGGTGTCTGCCTTTTCGGGATCGAGATCCGGATTGCCGCCGCCCGTCTGCAAGGTGGTGCCTTGCACGCCTGTGAGCGGGTCCAAGAGGGTTTCGACGACCGTTTGTTGTCCGGAAAACTGGTTGTAGAGCGACGGTGCGCGAATATCGCGGGAGCGCGTCAGCCGAAACCGGAAGTCGGGCGTGATTTGGTACACCATCCCCGCTTTCCAGACGGACTTTCCGCCGAAGGTGCTGTAGTCGACGTAGCGAGCGGCGCCGTTCAACTCGAGCCGCTCGATGAGCGGTAATTCGTGGAGGATGGGGGCAGAGGCCTCTACAAACACCTCTTTCGCATTTGCAGAGCCATCGGCGGTCCCGAAGTTCGTTACCGTGAAGGCCTTCGTGGACCCCACACCACGCACACCGGTCGCATCGACGGTGATCGAAGGATCCGAAGTGCTGGTCTGCTCGATCGTCTGTCGCCGATAGCTCGCGCCGAACGCGGTGCTCAGTGGGCCTGCGGGCAGATCGAACAGATCGCCGGCGATCTCCGCGCCGAACTCCAGCGCATCGTTGACGACCTTGTACTTGTTTGTTCCCGTCACATACGCCAGCGCCGCGTCCGACGGACTGCCATCGCCAAAGATGTCGATGGGTACACAATCGTCCCGCAGCCCTGGATTGGTCACAGTGATATTACAAACGATCTGGCCGTTCGGGCCGACCACCGCATCCAGTGCAGCGGCAAGCTCCACGGGCTTGGCCTGCCTGGGCAACTCGCCGCGGAGCGTGGACTCTCCGTAGGTTCCGTAGGTCTTCCATTTCCAGTCGTCAGACAGCGTTCCTTCGAGCCCCAGGGCGAATCGTGGCGAGCGATTGTCCAGCTCATTTCCGACGTAGCCGAAGTCACGGTTGATGCGCAGAACGTTGAAGCTCGGCGTGTTGGTCGCAATGAGCGCATCCCGCGCGGTCTGGTTCAGAAAGGCGTTGTCCTGAAAGATGGTGATGTCGCCAAAGTTGAAGTTCAGGTACTGATCGACCTTGCTTTCCGATCGGGCATACGAGAGCTGCACGTAGGCTGTGACGTTGTCGGTGACCTGCAGCTCGGCTCGACCGAACACATTTTGGTTCTCCAGTGACGGAATCAGCCCCGGATCGCCCCAGTTCGCACCATCGCCGCCGATCTGGTAGCCGCGACTTTGCGGCACTCCGAAATCAAAAGGCGCCAGCGATCCATCCGGTTGAAAGGCCATGCCTGCCAGCGGACCGTTCGCCACGACGCCGCCAAAGGTGACGAAACTGTGGTTGACGTTCGCCACCGTGCGATAGGGATCGGCCTCGGTGCCGCTACCCACGCGCAGATAGTTTTTGCGGAAGAGCGCGCGATCCGACATGCGAGCAACGCCGTCCGCGCGGTTGTACTCGGCGCTGAAGAGCACGTGCAGACGATCGTCCATGATCGATTGGCCGAATGCGACGCCGGCGGCAAAGGACTCGTTGTCGCCACGGCTGGATGTGCCGCCCTGAGCGAATCCCTTGACGCCTTCGAATTTTCGGTCGAGTACGAAATTGACGACGCCAGAGACAGCGTCCGCACCATAGACCGCCGAAACGCCGGCGGTGACGACGTCGACGGATTTCACCAACAGCTGTGGGAAGGTATTGATGTCGACGATACCGCGCGTGTTGTTAGGCGACACACGCTGCCCATCCAGCAGGATCAGCACCCGATTCGGTCCGAGGCTGCGAAGATCGAGGCTGTTGCCGCCGCCTTGCTGCAGCGGATCGACCACATTGCCGTTGCGCTGGCTGAGCGAATTGCCGAACTGAGGCAGTTGATTCAAGGCATCCGGCAGATTGGTTGGAGCGCCCAACAGCAACTCCTCGCTGCTCACCGTCGTGACCGGCGTCTGAGCGTTGTAGCCATCGCGGGCGATGCGCGAGCCGGTGACGACAATGTCATCCATGGGCTGTACGGCGTTGGAAGGTTCGTCCGCGACAGCTCGTTCGGAAGGTGCGGCTGAATTCGCAGGCGTGGCCGTGCGTTCCTGATCTTCCGCCAGCGCCAGTCTTATCCTGCTCGGGCCGGGTGCTGCGCTGCCGCTTCCGTCTTCGATATAGAGCGCTGCGGCGATGGGTTTGGCATTGGGGTCGAGGATTGAAATCGTGTGAGGATCGAGGAACTCGTATTCGAGCCGGGTATGCCTGAGCAGAATCTCGAGCGCCTCTCTGGCCGTGTAAACGCCTTTCAGTGGCGCGGCGGAGAAGTCGGTGAACTGATACCCGGCCGGATAGATGAGTTGCAGGCCGGCCTGCTCGGTGAGCTGGATCAGCGCGCGCGCCAGCTTCCGCGCATCGATGTTGAACTCGACCCTCGTGTCGGCGTCGCCGGTTTTTCTATGTGACCAGGAAGATGCGTCGGCGGCCTTGCCCTGCGCGATGACCAGCTCGCTCTTTCCGCTCGGCGGCTTTTCGCGCTTGGGCGCCGTCGAGAACGATTCTGCGTGTGCCGCGGCGCCGAAGCCGGTGGTTAGCGTGGACAGTGCCAAAGTTAATCCGAGTGTCGTCTTGCGCAACATGTGCCTCTCCCCGAGTCGTCAATTCTTCAGGATTCAACTATCGAAGCTGGCCCGATCGGGCAGATTTGCCCAGCTACTGCTTGCTTGATTGCTCGCGTCCAGCATGGGTGTTTGCAAGTAAGAGTGACGCGGGTGAGCGAAAGGGGTAGTACAACTGAAAACTTTTTCACTCTCGCCTGTAGACTTTCTTGCCTGCGCGATTGGAGCCGTGTCACTGTGACCGCCTGCAGTCAGGGTGACTGCAGATGCGCTTGCGGCAATGGATTGAGATACAAATTTCGCCGCGTGTACTACCCCGTTTGAGGTAGTTGGGCACTCTTATTTGTCATGACTCGATCTGATGCGAGATCCCACCCTCGGCGGGCTGAAGAGCGCGAGCGCAGTTTTGCGGCTGAGGTCCAGAGGCTGTACGGCTCGGACTTGTACTTTTTCCTGCTCTCACGCGTAAGGAACGAGCACGAAGCCAAGGATGTGGCACAGGAGATCTATCTGCGGTTACTGCGACTCGGGCAGGGCGAGCTGGTCCGCGATCCGCACGCTTACGTCTATTTCGTGGCGCGCCAGGTCCTGGCGCAATTCAGCATGCGAGCCAAGCACAGCCCGTTGGTGTATGACTCGACGCTCCTGGGCAGCAGGGACCGCCATCCGGACGAGTTGACGCGAGACGTGGTATCCGAGCCTTGGATGGCGCTCGCTGAAGTCGAGGAGATGTTGGCCGCGCTGCCTACGATGCATCGCAAGGTCTTCACCATGCGCAAGCTCGATGACCTATCTTGGACCGAGATCGCGAAGCAACTGGATATTTCCGTGCATACGGTCAAGAAGTATCTGTGCGAGGCAAACGCGCGCATCAGCGTGTCCCGCAGGGAGCAGGAATAGCACCATGGCACCTCCCGAGAAAACCGTGCTCACGAGCCGTTCCCGTCAGGATGAGCTGCTGAAGGTTGCCGAGCAGGCCGCTGCCTGGTTGATGGCGCTGGAGGAAGGCGGAGATCGGGAACGCGCCGCGTGTGCTGCCTGGCTCGAGGAATCGCCGTTACACGTGGAGATGTTCCTGCGCGCGGGTGCGGTGGACCGCATCGTCGAGCTGATGTCACCCGAAGACGTCGACACGTTGTCCAGGAAGCGGTGGCCGGACGACGCTCGGGTCGTCACCCGCATAAGCTCCCTGAAACTGCGTGACGCCATCGGCACGTCTGCCGCGAGCGGCGCCTTCGTCTCTCGTTCCGGCTCGAGACGAAGGTGGCCCGCTTACATGAGGCCGCGAGTCGTCGGAATGGCCGCGACGCTCCTTGCGATCGTGGCGGGCGGCAGCTGGTATCGGTTCATCGGTCCGGGCTCATGGGAAACCTACACGACACAGGTTGGCGAGCAAAGGATCGTGCGGCTCCTCGACGGCTCCGTGGTCTATGTCAATACCGACAGCCAGATCGGCGTGCGCTACACCGACACAGCGCGCCAGGTGCAACTGCGCAACGGCGAAGCATTGTTCAACGTCGCGCACGAGGTTCGGCGGCCGTTCCGGGTGAGCGTCGGAAACACGATCGTGCAGGCGGTGGGCACTCAGTTCAATGTTTACCGCAGCTCGCACGAGACGCGGGTGGCCGTGGTCGAAGGCATCGTGCAGGTGTCTGAGAGTGACGCTCGCTCATCCAGTGGCAGCGCGCCGACGGCAGCAGGTACGACGCCGGGTGCGCATGCGCGCACGGAGCGACTTGAGGCTGGCCAGGGTGTCAGCCTCGGTGAAGATGGCGCAATCAGAAAACCGCGAGCCGTCAACGTCGAGCAAGTCACGGCCTGGCGCCATCGACGTCTGGTGTTCGAGTGGCAGACTCTGGAAGAGATTGCGAATGAGTTCAATCGCTACAATCGGATTCCGCAGATTCGCCTCGAAGGGCAGGAGGTGAAGGCACGGCGGTACACGGCGGTTTTCGATGCCGACAATCCACAGACGCTGCTGAAGTTTCTATCCAAGGATGACGGCCTGAGGTTCTCTGCGGAAGGCAGCGACTTCGTGATTCAAGCGCGCTAGCAGCCTGTCGGACTTAGGTGATCGTAGCGAGGCGGTGGCAGATGGAGGACAGTTTTTCGATCGTTCGAGGCGAATAGCCGTCGCTATTTAACGAGGACGATCGAAAAAATGGACCCAGCTGCTGCCGCCGCAGTAGATCAATCCTAAGTCCGACAGGCTGCTAGCTGGCGGACACATTCATGCTGGGTACTGAAGCGCGCGGACAGTCGTTGCAAACGCAAGTCTCGGCAGGTGAGCGGCGCCCTGCCTGCTAGAACTGCAGCTCTTCTCACTGGCGCGCAGGAAGGACGCTTAGAGCAACTGCGCGGCAAAATCGTTTGCGCCCTCAAGCCTTCTTCGCCACGAAGCGATGATCCGGGTTCAGCAACAGGAAATAGACCAGGAATCCGAGTCCCGGGAACACGATGTAGCTCATGATCCAGATGAAGAACTTCGGCTTCCAGCGGCGCTCGGGCGGCGTCTCGGTGTACATCCAGATGAAAGCGATCAGCTCGATCATGATGAAGTCCGTGACACCGGCCATGAGCAGCGAGTTGCCCTGCTGCAGCTCGAAATACTTCGAGAAGCCGTTCCAGAAGCCATAGGTGTCGTTGATGCCGGTCCCAGGGGCGAAAGTCCAATACGCCTGGAGCAAGACGAAGGGCACGCCGATGATCCACAAAAACGTTTTGGTAGCGCTCACGAGAGATCCTCTTGTTGTTGCATAGATCGTCGATGCAGCGCCGGCATCATAGCAGTCATGAACCCTCGACCCATTGTGGGCGTTTGAGAACGGTAGCGCTGTTGCCGCCATCTCCGCGGAGTCGTCACTCATGAACTGGTCAGGTCAGAAGAAGCCCAGTGCGGGCAATGCAGCAGCGCCTGCACGTCCACCGCTTGCCGGCGGTCGAGCTCAAGGTCCGCCTGCCCCGGGGCCAGCAGGCAAGCTGCCCACGCGTCGCGCCTGGATGGCCTTCTTCATCATCCTGGTGCTGAACTACCTGCTCATGCGGCTGCTGTTCCCCGCGCCCGATGAAGCCGTCATGGTTCCGTACACGGTGTTCAAGGCGCAGGTGACGGCAGGCAACGTCGAGGCGATCTACAGCAAGGGCGCAAGCATCGAGGGACGCTTCGTCAAGCCGGTCACCTGGCCGCCGAAGGAAGAGCAGCAAGCCAGCGAGCGTAAGGCGAACGCTGCACCGTGGTCGCGAATCGCCGGTTCGCCGACGCCGCGCACAGCGAAGACGTTCACCACGACGTTGCCCGCATTCGTCGATCCGGGTCTCGAGTCGTTCCTGATCTCCAAGAACGTGGAAATCAGCGCGATGCCGATTCAGAGCGGCAGCGGATGGTCGACCCTGCTCTTCGGCTTTGGCCCTGCGATTCTCATCATCGCCTTCTATGTGTGGATGTTTCGCCGCGCGCAGCAAGGCGCCGGCAGCGCGCTCATGGGCATCGGCAAGAGCAAGGCGCGTCGCTACGATCAGGAAGCACAGAGTCGAGTGACATTCAACGATGTTGCCGGCATCGATGAAGCCGAGAACGAGTTGGTCGAGATCGTCGATTTTCTGAAGGATCCCGCGAAGTACACCCGGCTTGGTGGCAGTGCACCGAAGGGTGTGTTGCTCATCGGTGCGCCGGGAACCGGTAAGACACTGCTGGCCAAAGCCGTTGCAGGCGAGGCGGGCGTACCGTTCTTCTCGATGAGCGCCGCCGAGTTCGTGGAGATGATCGTCGGTGTAGGTGCGGCCCGCGTGCGGGATCTGTTTGCGGAGGCGCGCAAGCATGCGCCCGCGATCATCTTCATCGATGAAGTCGATTCGATCGGGCGCGCACGCGGACCGCTGGCAATCGGCGGCTCGAGCGAACAGGAACAAACGCTCAATCAGATTCTCACCGAGATGGATGGCTTCTCGGGACGCGAAGGCATCATCGTGCTCGCGGCGACGAATCAGCCGGACGTGCTCGACAAGGCGCTGTTGCGACCGGGTCGCTTCGACCGGCGCGTGATCGTGAACTTGCCCGACAAACGCGGCCGTGAAGCGATCTTGAAAGTGCACACGCGAGGTGTGCCGCTCGCGGACGATGTGAGCCTCGATGAGACCGCTGCCTCCACTCCCGGTTTTTCGGGGGCCGACCTCAAGAATCTCGTCAACGAAGCGGCCTTGCTGGCCGCCCGGCGCGAGCGCAAACAAGTCATGCAGGCGGACTTGCTCGATGCGCTGGAGAAAATCGTGCTCGGTCCCGAGCGGCCGCTGTTGCTCAGTGCCGAAGACCGCGAACGCATTGCTTATCACGAAAGCGGCCATGCGATTCTGGGTCTCGTCGTACCGGGCGCAGATCCGGTTCATCGCGTGACCATCGTGCCGCGCGGTCAGGCGCTGGGTGTGACGTATCAACGCCCGCAGACCGATCGCTACAACTACCCGGAAGCGTATCTGCGGGCTCGCATCGTCGGCATGCTGGGCGGGCGCGCGGCGGAAGAGATCGTCTACGGCACACGCACCACGGGCGCGGAGAACGATATCGAGCAGGCAACGAATCTCGCGCGCAACATGGTGACCCGCTGGGGCATGAGCGACAAGCTCGGCATGGTGCAGCTCGCGCCACGCCAGAATGCGTACCTGGGTGGCTCTATGGGGATGAGCGAGAGGCCGTTCAGCGAAGAGACGGCGCGCATCGTCGATGCGGAAGTTCAACGCATCATCAACGAGAGCCACGAACAGGCGAAGAACCTGCTGCGCCGGCATCGGCGGCAGCTCGATGCGCTGGTGGAGGCGCTATTGAAGCGCGAGACCCTCGACGAGGGCGACGTTCTGGGGATCACGGGATTGCCGCCGGCACCTGCGCTCGAGAGCGGGCGCGTCGCGGCAGCGGCTACTTCAACGGCAGGAACACATCCGTGATCGCCTGCGACAGGGTCGCGCACTGGTCAAGGGTTATGCCGCTTGAGCCAGCCGCGCAGCGCATCGTCGATGCGCCTCTGCCAACCACTACCACTGGCTCGAAAGCGATCGAGCACGTCGGGCGACAATCGGATGGTAATGCGCTCCTTTGTTGGAGCCTTCTGTGGCCCGCGCACTTTGCGCATGAATGCTACTGGCAGAACTTGCGATGCAGGCTTTGCACGCGCGAAGTCATTCGATGTCCATTCTGGATTATCTGCGTCGACTCGTTCCGGATCGACCTTCGCACGCTTGCGTGTGGCCATAGCGCTTTACCTCTCGTTTGTTTGCGCGCCTCAGGCTGATGACGTGGACAGTTTCGCCACGCATCGTGAACACGAGCACGTGCAGACGGCCGTCCAACTCACCGAAGGCGCGGTAACGGATCTCGCCGTATTCGTGCCTGTCATCGACCAGCACTACGGCAGTCTCGAAATCAAACAGCCGAGCCTGCTCGAACGACAGTCCGCGCTCGCGGATGTTCTTTTCGTCCTTGGCGGGGTCGTAGCTGATTTCCACGCATCAGAGTGTATGCACAACCAATCTCGGCGTCTAGCAGACTGTGCATACAAATAAAAGCGAAAACAATTCATCCAGCCGTCAGTCGATGATCGCTTGGCTCGCCTACGCGAAGGCTACCGCTCGTGATCGCCATGCTGCGAGAGTTCGAGGACGGCGGGCCGGAGATCAATCACGCGGCGTTATTCGAGTATTGAAGGCAGGACGCGACGTCGGATGAGTTCCTTGTGTATCGCCTCGAGCCGCAACGCAACGTAGTGCTGAGGCTCCTCAATCAACTGCGGGAGCGGGGCAAGCGGGAAGTGGAAGAGGGATTTGCTGCCACTTGAGCGATTACTTATCGAGCACCAAAAACTGCGGCGTTCCCGATATGTCGTTCTACGAGGAACTCGTCGACCGTTGTGCTACGCACCTGGAAGTGCCCACCCCGGCGCAGATTGCATCTTTCAAATCGGTGATCGCGAAGGTGTCCGATGCGTAAGGAAATGCTGTCAAACGACTCAGGCGCTTGGACGAGAGCCAGCGCGCGATGGTCGGCGCTCGCATTGCGACGTTGACTCACGGCGGCGACCGCGTGTCGGAGCAAGCGGCAAATTTGCCGCTTGCTACACAGGCCGGCGCCGCTGAGATGCTGAACGTGTCTGAACGCTCCGTGCGTAGTGCATGCAGCGTAATCGGGCACGATCGACGGCTGCCCCCGGTGCTCGCGGCCGGGGCTCGGAGGAATCGCATGAACGATGAACCGCGTGAAAAACAGCGGCGGGTCTCGCGGGGACAACCTCGCGACCAGATTAAGATGCTTCCGCCCGAAGGCAGTATCGACCCCGTGGCGGTGGCTCGGCTCATAAAGAAGAAGATCGTCGAGCAACAGCATCCTTCGGAACGTTTGCTCGTCGGCACCACGCCACCCGAAGACAGAAGTGGGTGCGAGTGAGGTGGCCCGCCACTATGTAAGCGCGCCGCGCCTTGGCCACCGGTCAGCTTATACTCGCAGTCAGAAGTTCCTACACATAAACAAGTGTCGATCGACCATCGGGCGCGCGGCAAATGAGTAAATGGGGAGATTCATGGAAGCCGACCTGGCTTTACGGCTGCACGAATTGGTTGCTGTTCGTTGCGGGCAGCATCAATCTCGGAGTTGGTACTTGGGCAGGTCTGAACGGTGGCGTCGCGGTAACGGCAACGTGCTTGGCTGCCGGGCTGATCCTACTGTTCGCGGCAACAGTCGATCGATTCGAATCAGTTAAGGGCCTTGGCGTTGAAGCAAAGACGCGAAGACTCGACAAGAAAATTGAAGAGGCAGATGAAGCTCTGACGCGACTCCAGGAACTCGCGGAGCTCACAGGCTCGGCCCTGGTCGATCTCAATAGTCGCGTGGGCCGATGGTCGATGCCGCTGATAGGAAAGGACGCCTACGAGGTTACGCAAAGGGTGCGACGTATCTTGGTTGCCCTCGGTTCGGATGAGAGCGTCATACGCCGTACGCTCGAGCCGCAGATTCGAACTTTTTGTCTCGATCTGTGCCGTGCGCTGCTTAAGCCAGTAGAACATGCCCTGCAGGATCGCATCGATGAGTTAACCGAACGACGTGACTCAATGGGACGCCGAGTCGATCCTGGCAATCCTGAATATCGGGAGCTGTGCAACCAGATAGAGATTGGCTTGGCGTATGCGGACGGAAAATTGAAGGCACTGGAAGAAATGTCCATTGCCACAAGGCCCGACCAACTGCTACATCTGATCGAAGATACTCCGCTCGTAGATCCGCAGGTGTTGTCCGCTGCTCGTGCCAGGAGCGAACCGCTTGTTGCATCCATGCAGGAGTTTCGAAAGAACTTGGAAATTTCAGATCCAAAACCCTGTTTCGATGCGATCAACGAGTTTCTTTTTTTGCGACGGGCTGATCCAGCCTTTTGAAGGCCCGGGTTAGTAAACACATGGCAATCGGCAACACAGAGATCTGGCGGATTCGATCGGAGATCTTCGCTAATATCACGCAGGGGATCGCTGCGCTTATTGCTGCCATCGCGGCAATGATCGGTGCGTTTGCCATCGAAGGCGCAACAGCGGCCTTCGTTCAAGGGCGAGGCTCCTCAGCGACGACGGCGTCAAAACCAGGGACAGCACACTTGCTAGCCGCTCAAGCGCGCCTTTGTCGGAGAAGGCGCTGGAGAAAGTTGCCGTCGGGTACGACGATGTGGGCTGAAGGTCTTCCACTGCGCCGTCAATCGATTCTGGCCGGGTAATTCTGTAGATGGCCAGTAAGGGAAGTCCGGCGCGGGACGCTCGCGCGTCGCGGCAGCGTCCTACTTCAACGGCAGAAATACATCCGTGATCGCCTCATGCTCCGGTACGTCCGGAAAGAACGTCACGCGCTGAAAGTACAGGGGGAACTCGCGCAGTTCCTCTCCGCTCTGCGGCAGCCACTGCGAATATAGATAGAGCACCGAATCACGCAGCGTGTCGTCCGAGCCGACATGCCTGAGCAGTGCGCAGCGCCCAGCTGGAATGGTCTTGCTCATGACGCCGAATTCGTTCGGCAGTACGGCCATGTCCGTCGCGGCGCAGAGGTCCATGCGGTAATCCTCGGGCGCAACGCTTTCGGGATCGTCGTACGCCAGATTGAACGTCGCGCTCACCTGGGGCGGTAACCGGTGCTGCCTGCGCCAGGCGATGAAGCGTCGGATGGAGTCACCGAGGCGTGTCGGATCGCCGCGATGCTCGAGCACGGCCACGGGCGTGGCCGGAAAGGAAACGATCCTGACGTGTTCGGGTTGTGGCGCCGATGACATGGGATGCTTCCTCAATTCGTTCAAGGGTTCCAGGGTGTCGTTCCAAGGCGCCCATTGCGGTGCGCGTCTGAAGTCGCTGGGTGACTGTCCGATCTCTTTCTTGAACGCGCGCGCAAAGGACTCCGGGCCTTCGTACCCGTTGGTCAGTGCGACTTCCAGGATGGGATCGCTGCGAAACGCGAGTTGATACGACGCACGTTTCAAACGGCGCAGCTGGATGTACTTGCTCACCGGTATGCCCAGCAATGCGGAGAACTGCCGGTGGAAGTGATGTTTCGAGAATGCGGCGATGCCGCTCAGCTCTTCGACCGTCAACGACTCGTTGAGATGTGCATCGATGTGATCGAGCACCTTGCGGAATCGAGCCTGGTAATTGGCGCCGCTCACTGAGGACGTGACTCCTTGGGTACGGTTACCCTAGCAACGCTGCGACGGAAACACCTGACTAAAGTTGCTCGATTGCGTGTCTGGAGCCGGGTGCCAGCTCAGGCCCTGAGCTTGAGATCGACAGGCTGGAAACGTACTCCAGCCACTCTGCGGAGGAAATGACAACCCGTGTCGCCAGGCGGGATCTCGAGATATCGCTGTGTCGTTTAGAAAGATGCAGCGACATCAGAGGCCCTGGTCTCCGCCTCTCCGGTGTCTGCGCGAGTCAGGCGGATGCGTGTTTGTCCACGCACATCTGCCCATACCGGTGAATGTCTACCAGCTCAACCTTGCCCAGAGTTCACGTGACCGCCAAACAGTTCGGATCAGAGCAGAGCCGCCAACCCGTGGGCCGCTCCAACGAGGACATGCATGGAGAGTTTTCCCAGGCGGGCGCCTACGCAGCGCTCTACTCGAGCCAGTCGCCTACAGGCGTTTTCTTTCGTGCCCGTGTGCGCGAGGTAGGCGGCCTCATCCGGGAATTTGGTTCCGGTGGGACGATTCTCGATATCGGCTGCGGCCCAGGGATCATTGCGCGCGAGCTGCGTGGTCAGTATTCCGGCTACGTCGGCCTCGATATTTCACCGAGTATGGTCCAGGAGTGCCGGCACATGAATGCGGACGACCTCAACGTACACGCTATCATCGCGAGCGCCGAAGACCTCCCGTTCCCGGGACGTCTTTTCGACATCGTGCTCTGCCTCGGCGTGCTCGAGTACCTCCGCGACGTGGGCATGGCCTTGCACGAAGTGGCACGCGTACTGCGTGATGACGGCTTTGTCATCGTTTCAATGCTGAATGCGGTAAGCCCGTGCGAGCGCTGGCGGCAGCGAACCCGCGCGCGCGAGCATGGCAGCAAGCTCCCCGTTCGACTGTATGGCAGACATGAGATGTGTCGGTGCCTCGAAGCAAAGGGACTACATGTGCAAGCGGTGAAGTATTTCGATTTCAATGTATTTCCACCGCCGCTGGATCATCGCTATCCGCGCTGGCAAGCACGCACTGAGCGGCTGCTGGCACGACTCTACCTGCCGGGACTACATTGGCTAGGCAGTGGATTCCTGCTTGCGGCCCGGAAATTCATACCCCGGAACTGAAACGCGTGGCTCCGGGAATCAACGACGCGCGCGATGGCACGCATCCCTCGTTAGTTAGGAACACGGAACCGATAACGGGTCGCACTCCAGTGCGCGACCCGGTTCGACATGTTGTGCAGAGGTACCACCTTGTCGCCGGTCCTGAGCGCATCGGAGCAAGTGCGAGTTGTTTCTCAACGCCAACGATGGAACTTCCGTCGCCAGGGCGTTATGCCGTTCGGCTTGAGCCAGAGGAATAGGCCACTGCCATCAAACCGCCTGTTCTTTCCCGTGCGCACATCGGGCGTTCTTAATCTCGCCGGGTTACGGCAAACGAGAGGCTTAAAATCCTAGACTTTTGGCGCCTGGCCCGTTCTTAGCGGGTCTTATCGTGTGTGGTGATGGTGCCCAGGAGAGGACTCGAAAGGGCGGAAAGTGTGAAGGGTTTTACCGAGAAATCGGATAAGCGCTTCGGGACGATACCCCCTCGGATACCCCCGAATTTGGAGCCATAGGGTTCCCGCTACGGCCAGTGTCGCAT
>DATELY010000143.1:0-2479 GCA_035276085.1 Steroidobacteraceae bacterium
TCGTTTCACCAATCCGGCTCGATTCAAGAAGCTCTTCAAGATCGACCTCGACCGCATCGATGCCAACGGCAACCTCGTGAAGCAGGAAGTCGCAGACCTCATGAACATCTACGATCCACGCGACGTTGCCGGGGACGGAAAGATACGAACCGTGTTCACCTTTCCGTTCGTCACCATCGAAGACTTGCTGGTGCTCGACAATAACCGCCTGCTCGTCCTCAACGATAACAACTATCCCGGTTCTGCCGGTCGCGAGTTCGGCGTGCCGGACAACGATGAGTTCATCGTGATTCATACCGCTCCCCTGTTGCGCGGTAAGGAATGCCATAGCCCGACTTCGCGGATTCGAGGGGTAGAGCGCGGCCAAGCGCTTGATTGATCAAGGGTGCATACCCGACGGTCTGCACTACACGGACGTGGGGCGAGCGGCCTGTGTAGGTGTGATCTTCGGTGGCGGCTGCGGGGGTAGAACGACTTTCAATCGCTCCAGCAGCAGCTTCAGCTCGGCTTCGGGCTGGGTATAACGGGTGAGCATCAGCTCGCGTCCATCCGTGGTCGGGATGTGCACGTCGATCATCTGCACGGCGGAGAATTTCTCCAACACGCTGCGCGCGGTGAGCCCCGAGGCCAGGTGTTTCAATCGATGACCGAGTGTCACGTGCAAGCAGTAGGCGAGGAAGGCGATGAAGATGTGCGCCTCGATGCGCTTTTCTCTTTGGTGGAAGATCGGCCGGATCGACAGATCGCCCTTGAGCGTCTTGAACGCTTCTTCGACTGCAACCAGCTGGATGTAGTACTCCCACAGTTTGGCCGGATCGGACTCGGTCAGATTGGTTCGCAGCAGATAGCGACCTTCGCGTCGCCGCACTTCACGTAGCTTCTTGCGATTGAGCCAGTAGCCGAAGCAGGCTCCTTGCACGGCCATTTCCACCGTGACGAGGCGCCAGGCGGCAGGTGCTTTGCTCTGCGCCGCCCCGAGCTTCATCAGCAGTGCTTCGCGCGTGAGCTTGGGCATCGTGGAGAGTTGCTTGAGCCTTTGCCACAGCCACTTCAATTGCCGACGGCGCATGCCGCGTTCCTTGGCGATGCGATCACGGCTCTCGGCGAACACATAGAGCTCCTGATCTTGCGCGAGCAATTTGACGCGCACATCGGCTCGCGCCTGCGCCCACGGCTTCGTAAGCAAGGCGCGCTGCAGCGCCGTGAGCCGGCCCTTGGGCGTGCCCACCACGTACTGCACCGGCGGATCGCTTGCGCGCATCTGCTCTAGCACCGCTTCGGTCGGAACGCCTCTGTCCATGCACCAACAGCGTCGCGCCTTGCCGTACTGGCGCTCGATGCGCGCGAGAAAACCTTTAAGCGTGGTGTTATCCGCCGTGTTTCCGGCGAGCACTTCGTAGGCCAGCGGAAAGCCCTGCGGGGTGACGATCAGCGCGATCACCACCTGCACACAGTCGGGGCGTTTATCGCGCGAGTAGCCGAACTGGCGCTTGTCTTCATCCGACAGCGGCGGGTCGATCTCAAAGTAAGTGGAGGTGAGGTCATACAACAGCACATCGAAGCTGACGTTGAACAAATCGCGCCAGCGCCCCACCAGATGATCGAACAGCGCCGTTTTGTGTTCGAGCAGCCGGTCGTGACACTCATACAGCGCGTGCTCGTCGATGACACGCTCCATCCCCAGCAGGTCCGCCAGCGCGCTGCGTCCATACCACTCGCGGTGCAAACGCCATTCGCTGCCTGGGCAGAGCAGTCGATACACCACCAGAATCAGCAGCACCTCGTCCCAGCGCGTGCCTTTACGACTCGGCGCCAGGTGCGCGCGCCAAAACTCATCCAGTGCCAACTCGCGCCACAACTGCAGCGCCAGCCAGCACCCGCCCCACTGCCGCGGCCGCTCCAGCCGCATCTGCGAGAGCCGCAGGCGCACCGTCGACTCATCGGCAATCACGCCCTCGCAACGATCTTCAGGAAACAGTGCCAGGGTACGCGGCTTCTCGTGTGCTTCGTCCAGCACCTCGATCGACTTGCGCCAGGCGAACTCCTGCGAGGAGTTGATCTCCCCCAGGTACAGCACATGCCGCTGCACCACGCGCCCATCCCGCACGCGCTTGTTCTCCACTACGCTGAAGTAGCGGTGTTCCTTGCCGTCCTTCTTGCGGGTTGTGGCGCGCAGAAACATCTCGGAGACCGATTATGCGCATCGCCGCGGCGATGACCAGAACCAAGGTCTTCACTACAGCGACTTTCGCGGCCCGAGGCGCGCGCAAGTGCCTGAGCGGCCGTCACCGACCGCGTCGGCCAGCGTCAAAACCGATGGCGAATCCGCGAAGTCGGGCTAATGCACTGACGATGAACAACTGATGTGCCACACACGTTCTCGGATCACGCCCAGACGCTCGCAAATGGGACTGCGCGCAGGTTATCCGCAAACGACAGAGGTCTTTCGCCATCGTAGAGGACGATGCCTTGCACGAAG
>DATELY010000144.1:0-5343 GCA_035276085.1 Steroidobacteraceae bacterium
GGGGGCATTGTAAACGTAGTGAGCCGATCTGGCATCGGCCGAATTCGCAATCAGTTGCCTGTCGGTTGCGGACAGGGTTGCAGTTCGATGCGGACGATCTTACCGGGCTCGGGCGGAAACATGGATGGATCCAGCGTTTGCCCTGGCTGTGTTGGGGTCGTGTCGATCCAATAAATCGATCCCGTGCGTTTGCGATCGGCCATGCGAACCCGCAGGCCCAATTCTTGAGCAGTCTGCGCTCGGCGGCGCGCGCGATCGATGTCCACGAATACACCCAGCGATAGCACAGGCGCTGATTCGCCCGGCAACACAAACACATCAGCGACACCGCGCTCCCGCAGTTGGCGGATGGCGCTCTCTGCGGCGCCAGGCACGCCCAGGTCCGGCACGTACACCCAATATCCGGCCCACAGTTCGCCTTGTTCGATGCGTTGCTTGGAGTTGAACCCTGCTGCCGACAAGGTCGCAGCTGCCCGCGTTGCTTCCGACAATGTGGAGAATGGTCCAACGCTCACGCAATCACCGGATGCACTTGCCGGTGCCACGGCAGGGACATCGAGCGAAGTGCCTTCGGTGGCCTGCCTGGTTTCAGAGGCGAGCGCCAGGCTACGAGTGGATGCATCGGCGGCGGATGTCGAATAGCTGAGGAAGTCGAGATCGATGAACTGAGCCCAGATGAGATACAGAACATTGCCGAGAATCAGCAGCAAACAGAGCGAGCGCATCACCCATCTAATCGCAATGCCTGCGCCTCATTTCTTATCGCCGCGTGCCCAGTAGGCCGCGATGTTCTGGATGTCGGTATCGGAGAGCTGCAACGGACGTTTGTGCTTTACCTTGCCCGCGACGATGTCACGGATGAGGCTCGCGAGTGAGGCAGCATCCTCTCCTTCCCAATCAGACGCTTCATGGCATTCCAGGCATTGCCGATCGGCAACGGCTTTGCCCGCAGCGACATCCGCCGCAAACGTTGCGTTGGTCATGCCAAGAGCCACGAGGCCGAGAATCACTATGAAGCGCGTCATGCGTTCGACCCTTTGTTGCCGCTGAATTCGAAACGGGAGGCGCACGTGTGTGTTGAAGATGATACACGAGCACAGGAGCACGATTAGGAGTCCTTGTTCGGTGTATGCGAAGCAACGGTGGCCAGCCCGCGGAGCGTGAGATCCGGCACGACAATGAAGGGGTTGCGCAGTAGCGGTTGGATCGAATCGCAAGCACCGCCAGTCAAAACCAGCGTCAAGGCCGCGCCCAAGCGGGCTTCGAGCGCGGAAGTCACGCGTTCTACCAATGCGACCAGCATCTGTTCAGCCCCCTGGGTGATCGCCCCCAGCGTGTCGATTGCCAGCAATTCGTGATCTCGCTCGCCTTGTTGTGCGCGAGGGGCGATGTCGCTGGTATTCGTGAGCAAGCTGGAGATCAGAAGTTGGGGTCCTGGAACGATCAGGCCTCCAAGGTGTTGAGCAGTGGCGTCCAATACGTCGATCGTCATGGCGGTTCCTACGCTTACGACGCATAGAGGGCCAGCGATCGAATGTCGTGCGCCAATCATGGCCACCCATCGATCGACGCCGAGTCTCTCAGGTACGCGATAGGCATTACGGATGCCGCAGAGCTCGCGCGAAGAAAGCAGGTACCGCGGCTCTCGAGTGTTGTGCTCGCGAAGGACTGTCGTCAATGTCTGTTCGAGTGATGGACCTGCAACGTTTGCGACAAGAGTGGCCGTAATCGATGGGCTGTGCTCGATGAGGTATCTGCGCATCGCTGCTGCGAGCTCATCGTGACTCGAAGCTGCATGTGAATGAAGCGATAGTCCATCCGCAAGGGCCCACTTTGCTCGCGTGTTGCCGATATCGACGAGCAAGTACATGCAACCAGTCCTACGCGAGTGAAGCAGAAGGGACGTGTCTGACACTGACTTCGCCAGAAACGAATTCCTGCAGCTTGCCGTTCACATCCACCAACAAGGAGCCGTTGGAGGAGATGCCGCGTGCCTCGCCGATGACTGTTTCGGCCTGGGTGAATACCTTGACCGATGTATTGGCTATCGCATCGAAGCGGCGCCATTCATCGCGGAACGGAGAAAGACCATTCAAGGCGAAGATCGGTAGCGCACTGGCAAGCTCCTTCAGCACGGCGACGATCAGCTCGTTACGGCGCGGCACGCGCGCGGGTGCTAACTCATGTAGATCTGCGAGCACTACCGCGTTCTGCTTCGCCAGTTCCAATCTCACGCTGGCGGGCATGCGCACATTGATGCCGATACCTATGACTACCTTTGCAGGGCCACCTGCTTCGCCTCGCATCTCGATCAAGATGCCGCCCAGCTTGCGGTGGTGCCATACGAGATCGTTGGGCCATTTGAGTTGCACGTCGGCTATCCCGAGCCCGACCAAGGCGCGACTGACCGCAACACCGACGACGAGACCGAGCGCAGAAAACTCCGGTGGAATCTCGGCGAACTGCCAACTGAGCGAAAGGCAGACGCCAGAGCCGAACGGTGCGGTCCAAGTGCGACCACGGCGGCCACGGCCCGCGCTTTGTATTTCGCACGTGCAGACGCGCATCTCTCCGGGTTCGGGTGCTGGTGCGTCGAGCAAGAACTGATTGGACGATGGGATTGACATCAACACATCGAGTGCCTGCAAAGGCACATGCTGTTCGCACAGACTGCGATGGATGAAATCGGCATCGAGAAGATCCACGGCACGCTGCATTCGATAACCCGAACGCGGTAACGAGTCGATTGGAATCCCCAGTTCGCGCAACGAGCCAACCAGTTTCCAAATGGCCGAACGCGACACGCGCAATGTCTTGGCCAAACTCGAGCCTGAGTGGAATTCGCCATCTGCCAGCAGTGACAGCAGCTTGTCTCGACGCTGCTCGCCGCTCTTGGAGGGTGACTTCATGGTGTGCGACTTAGCCACGAGAGCGGAGCAGCCAGACACGCTCGAAGCGTGATTCGCTGCCGACCAGCATGCGACCGATATTGGAGCGGTGTGTAAAGCAGACGAAGCAGGCCATCGCGATGCCGAAGACACAGAATGGCGTCATCACTGCGGATGGCAGTTCGTCGCCGAGCACTCCGGCCAGGTACAAGGGGAAGCTGATCGTGGCGAGTATCGTTGCGAGCCCAACATAACCTGTCGCGACCAGAACGAGCCCCCACACCAACATGACAGGCAAGACTGCGCCGGGCATTAAGCCGACCAGAACACCCAGCAGCGTCGCGGCACCTTTCCCCCCTCTGAACTGAAACCATAGCGGGAAGACATGGCCGGCGACACAGGCTGCACCGCACGCGACTTGCAGCCAGATGGTCGCCGCGGGCCAACCGAGCAGTTCTTGCGGAGGTAGCACGGACTCGAGATGGAGACGCGCGATAGTTTGAACTGCCAGGACGCCTTTACCGACATCGATCAGCATGACCCACAGCGCGAAGAGCGGACCTTGAGTGCGTAGCGCATTGGTACCCCCTGCGTTGCCGCTGCCCATGGTGCGAATATCGATGCCGCCACGCAATTTCCCCACGACCAGAGCGCCGATCAGCGATCCGATCAAATAGGCCGACAACGATTTGAGAGCTAACTCGAGCATGCCGCCTCCCCTGCCATCGCATTGTATTCCGGATGCAGGAGCGCTTCAGCCACGGCTAAGAGTCAGAAACGACGCGTCGCGGCAAGTGAATCTCGGCCAACATGCAA
The DNA here is from genome assembly GCA_035276085.1 of Steroidobacteraceae bacterium. Classification (GTDB taxonomy): domain Bacteria; phylum Pseudomonadota; class Gammaproteobacteria; order Steroidobacterales; family Steroidobacteraceae; genus DATELY01. Next base: position 3,705 of record DATELY010000144.1, read on the forward strand.
CGCATGCTGCCGCCGCCGTAGCGCTCGATGGTAGCGATGTCCGCACTTACCAACGGGCCGCCGAACTGTTCCAGCATTGTTGTCTGTCTCGGGGTGAGCGCGCGACGCGCTCGCTCCGATATCGCGATGCAGTGACCCGTTGCGGTGGCTAGCTCGAGCATGTTGCCGGCGAAGGCGGTGATTTGGGGAAAGCTGAGCTCGATGATTGAGTGGCCGGTGCTGCCAAAATGGCGCTTCAGACGCTCCGCATCGGAAGCATTGAGACAATCAAAGCATGCGGCCGCGAAGCGTCGACCTACCGTCAAGATCACGTTCGTGTGATAGATCGCTCGGCCACTCTCGTCGGAGGCTTCGAACAAGATCACCCGATAGTCCATGCGCGACGCAAACTCTTGCAGAACGCACTCAGACGTTCTCGGCGACCGACACGCGTAGGCGATGCGATTCACACGATCCAGCACCAAGCTGCCCGTACCCTCGAGATAATTGCCGGCCGTTTCGCTGCTGGTCAGGTCAAGGATACTGTCGACACGGAAGCCAGCTCCGCGCAGGTACTCGAAAGCATCCATACGGCGTTCCGTTCGTCTATTGGGCGCGAGCATTGGATAGAGCACCGCCGTTCCGTCGGCGTGAGTACTCAGCCAGTTGTTCGGGAAGATGGCGTCGGGCTTCACCGGCTCGGCGGTGTCTTGCAACACGAGTACTTCGACACGTGCTTTCTGCAAGGCCGCGACAGCCGTGTCGAACTCGCATTGAGCTTGTTGAATCAAGCTGTCGCTCGGATGCGAATCCGTTTGGAAATGATTTGACGACACCGTCTGCTGATTAACGCAGAAGGCGGCGGGTCGAACCATCAACACAGTACTTGCGGTCTGACTTTCCGTCATGTCGATTCCGAACTCAGGCGAATGCCGCTGATTTCGTCCGCACAGAAATGAAAACGCCCCGAAGACTCGTCGTCTCCGGGGCGTTTGGATTAAGAGCCTGGCAGTGACCTACTCTTGCATGCCCGAAGGGCACACTACCATCGGCGCAGAGCGTTTTCACTTCCGAGTTCGAAAAGGGATCGGGTGGTTCCCACTCGCTATTGCCGCCAGGCAAACCGGTGTTCTGTTGCGAGTTCGTCAGCTAAGGCTTGCTCGCAACGGAAATTCGAAAGTTGTTCTGACGCTGTCGCATATGAGTATCCGAGCACCCATGCACCAACCGCTTATCAAGCGCATTGGGTGTTATATGGTCAAGCCTCACGGGCAATTAGTACTGGTTAGCTCAATGCATTACTGCACGTACACACCCAGCCTATCAACGTCGTAGTCTGCGACGGCCCTTTAGGGGAGTCGAGCTCCCAGGGAAACCTAATCTTGGGGGGGGCTTCGCGCTTAGATGCTTTCAGCGCTTATCCCGTCCGTATATAGCTACCCGGCAGTGCCACTGGCGTGACAACCGGAACACCAGAGATACGTCCATCCCGGTCCTCTCGTACTAAGGACAGCTCACCCTCAAATCTCCAACGGCTACGGAAGATAGGGACCAAACTGTCTCACGACGTTTTGAACCCAGCTCGCGTACCACTTTAATCGGCGAACAGCCGAACCCTTGGGACCTGCTACAGCCCCAGGATGTGATGAGCCGACATCGA
>DATELY010000145.1:0-17539 GCA_035276085.1 Steroidobacteraceae bacterium
GAAGCGATGTAGGTGACCACGTTGCGCACAGCCGCATCGTCTGCCAGCAGTGACGCGAACGGGACCATCTGCTTGCCGTACACGTCGGCATCATGCGCGCCGCGGAGACCGGTTTTGAAGTCTTTCAGCTGGCGCGCGAGATACCAGCTCGCCTGACCGCTGAGCTTCGGTGCATTGAGGTCGCGATTGCCTTCTGCTTTGGCGCCATGACACGCAGTGCAGGGCGCGAACAACGCCTCGCCTGCGGCTGCATCCCCCGCCACTTCCTCTTTTGTTTTTGCATAGGTTGAGTGCTGTGCGAGCCAGCCCTTGAACTGATCGGCCTCATCGACGACCACGCGACCGCGCATGGCAAAGTGCGCCATCCCACAGAGCTGCTCGCACAGCGCGTCGAAGGACCCTGTTCGTGTCGGCGTGAACCAGAAGTAGGTGACCATCCCGGGCACCATGTCCATCTTCACGCGGAATTGCGGCACTGCGAACTGATGGTTCACGTCCTTGGAGCGCAGCAGCATTTTCACGGGTTGGCCGAGCGGCAAGTGCAGCTCATTACCGGGGACGAGTACGTCGTCTGCGCCCGCCGGATCCTTGGGATCCATGCCGAAGGGGTTATCGAGCGAGATCAGTGTTGCGTCCGTCTTACCCAGAGCACCATCGGTGCCGGGGAAGCGATAGCTCCAGTTCCACTGCTGCCCGAGCACTTCGACGACCGCGGCATCTTCCGGCGGCGTGACGAAGCGTCCCCACACGGCAAGGCCTGGCGCCAGCATTGCTGCAACGCCCACCGAAGTGATGATGGTGAGCCACCACTCGAGCTTGCGATTCTCGGGTTCGTAGTGAACCTGCGGACGAACGCCCTTGCGATTGCGGTAGCGAATGACCGCGTAGGCGAGGAAAAGGTTGACGGCAATGAAGACGAGACCGGTCACCCAAAAGGTGATCTTCACGGTCGTATCCATCATTTCCCAATTGGATGCGATCGGCGTGAACCACCACGGGCTCACGATGTGGAACACGACTGTACCGACGACCAGCAAGATCAAAGCAATGGCGAGTGCCATTTGCAGCTCCCTTGTGCGGATCGAGTCAGAAACGAGCCTTCGACCGGTCTTGTTGCAGTGCCCCTTCAAGCCGATCGTCTTGAGTAGCGAGTGCAGCATGGCTGCAATCGCGAGTAGCCGGGCGCGAACATAGACCTATCAAAAACATTTGTCATCGCCTATGCAGCAAATTCTTCTGCTGCAAAGCAGCGGCCGTCCACGGATGTTTCTACGTAGGCAAAGTAACGGTTTCGTTTGCAACATCTCCCTTGCAGACGCAGTGCACGATGGAGTAACACCACTTTCGTCATGTACTTGATCGATCGAGCATCTTCAGCCGAGGGTTCAACATGGATCTATCGCCGGAGTTCTCCAACACGCTGTGGTTTCTGGTCACTTTGATCGGACTCGGCGTGGCATTGACGTTCTACGTCTTCCATTGGCACAAATTCGACGAAGGCTACGAGAAGGGCGAAGCCGCGGATCCGGAATCGGTCGCGCGCGACAATCCGCCTGACGAGTGGAGCAAGAGTCACTGGGAATTGACGCCGAAGTAGCCATTCAGCGGGCTGAGCGCATTGCAGCACAGCCCCATCGAGTGAGCTTCTGTGTTCGCGCTGCACTGCGCGAACTGCGAGCGCGTCTAAATTCTTCCAAACCAAGCTCGCGCGCCCTGCATACCGGCATCACGAGGGATCAAATGACTCCCAGCGGGATGATGCAGCTGGCGTTTCGGGTCGTCCTGAGCCCCGTCGAAGGGCTAGCAAGAAAGGGCTACGGGCCGCGGGCTACGGCCAGAGAGGAACCCTTTCATCCCTCGGGGTCGTGCGCCTCTGACCAACCGCTAACCGCCAACCGCTTCTTTCATACTAGGACGAACGACCCCATCGCCACAGATTGCGTCGTTCTTCGCAGGGACCCTCAAGATCCTGCTGGCGCTACCGCCACGAGCACACTGCAGCTCAAGCGATCCAGCAACCATTCTTCCTGCGACTGGCTCCACCAGCGCGCAAACCGTCCACGCTGGCGGTGACCCAGCACGACCAGATCCGCCCCGATGCGCTTGGCCGTCTGCGGGATGTACACCAGAGGATCGCCAAAGACGAGTGAGCCTTCGGCCTGCAGTCCCATCGAGCGCAGTCGTTGCACGCCATCGTCCAACAAGGCGCGCGCGGTGCCTTGCTCCGCGGTCATGAGCTCCGGCGCGATTCCTTCGGGCACAGGGGTAGCCACGACGTTGCGACAGATGGCGAGCAGATAGGCCTGCGCATGCAACGCCACCGCCACACGAGCACCTTCCGCCAGTGCACTGCGCCCCTCGGCCGTGCCGTCGTAGCAAAACAGAATCTTCTGATACATCGATTGCCTGCTCGTCTCTGCCACACGCACCGACGTGCGACGTTACCGTGTCCTCTTCAAGCTCGCACTGCCTGAGCCTCATCGCACAGACGGCAGTTGAGTTCGGTACCCAGAGCCTGCGCCCTGCCCGCGTCGGTAGCCACCCACTCGCGCACGAACCACGGGGGATCATGGCGTACGTGCTGATTGTGGCCGCAGTCGAGCTCGGCGACCCAATGCCGCTCGTCGTCCTGGTGAAAACCGACGATGCGTCGACGCACCCGCTCAGCTCCGCCGCAACGCCTCTTGTGCGGGTTTGTCGGCGAATCGTTTTTTGTACCAATTGGGATACAAACGCGGCGGCGCCGTCAGCTCGGTGAGCTGCTGCAGCTCTGCACTCGTGAGTTGTACGTTCACCGCGCCCAGATTGTCTTCGAGCTGACTGCTCTTCGTCGCACCGACGAGGACGCTCGTCACCGCGGGTTGTGCCAACAGCCAGGCCAAGGCGACTTGTGCCACGGACGCGTCATGACGTTGTGCGATCGGGCGAATCTTCTCCACGAGCGCGAAGCCTTGATCTTTGTCCATCGGCAGAAAGTCGAACGCGCCCATGCGATTCGACGGATCTTTCAAGTTGTCGCGCGTGTACTTACCGCTCAAGAATCCGGATGCGAGCGGACTCCACACGGTGAGGCCGATCTGATAGTGATGCATCATCGGCACGACCTCGTGCTCGAGATCGCGGCCGAGCAGCGAGTAGTACATCTGCCCGTGCGTGAACCGCGCCCAGCCGTTCGCCTTCTGCATCTCCAACGCTGCACTGACTTTCCAGGCCGACCAGTTGGAGAAACCCACGTAGCGCGCTTTGCCGGCGCGCACGATGTCGTCCAGCGCCTGCAACGTTTCTTCGATCGGCGTGAACGGATCTTCACGATGCACGATGTAGACATCGATCCAATCCGTGCCGAGGCGCTGCAGGCTTTGATCCACGGACAGCAGAATGTGCCGGCGATTCAAACCGGATTGGGTCAGCGGCGCGCCCATGCGACCACCCACTTTCGTTCCGATCACCACGTCGTTGCGTCGTGACTTGAGCGCAGCGCCCAACATGACTTCCGATTCGCCCGCCGAGTACACGTCGGCCGTATCGAAGAAGTTGATGCCGGCGTCCAAGGCGCGCCCCACCATGGCGTCGGCTTCCTTGTCGCGCACCTTCGCGACCGCGGCGAACTCAGCATTCTCCTGCCGGAATGTCATCGCTCCGAAACACAAACGGGAAACGAGCAAGCCCGTGTTGCCCAGCATCGAATACTGCATTGAAGCCTCCGCACACCGAATCGATCCAACGAGAACGAGTATCGGCAATGTGCCTGCCGCTCGCCAGCCGAGCAACTGTGACGCCACGACTATACGCCCGCTGTGCGTTGCGGATCGCACCGTCGCATCGGATGATCGCGAGGGAACACAATTCGCGAGGTCCGCATGAGCTGGATCGCTCCTCTCACACTCAAAGGAACTCACGTTCATCTCGAGCCGCTTTCGCCGGCACGGCACGACGAACTCGTGGACGCGCTGCACGACGGCGAGCTCTGGCAGCTGTGGTACGCCATCGTGCCGACGCCCGCCGAGCTCAGCCATCTGATCGAACAGCGCCTGGCACAGCAGGCCAGCGGTGCATGGTTGCCGTTCGCAATCATCGAGGCAGCGACCGGCACCGCCGTCGGCATGACGAATTTCATCGACATCGACGCGCCGAACCGCAGGCTGGAAATCGGCGGCACGTGGTATCGCCGCCGAGCGCAACGCACGGCACTCAACACCGAGTGCAAATTGCTGCTGCTCCGACACGCGTTCGAACAGCTCGGGTGCATCGCAGTGGAATTTCGCACTCACTTCTTCAATCAGCAGAGCCGACGAGCGATCGAACGGCTGGGTGCGAAGCTCGACGGCGTGCTGCGGAATCACCGCATGCTGAGCAATGGCTCGTTGCGGGACACGTGCGTGTACAGCATCGTGCGGGAGGAGTGGGCGGCGGTGAAGGCGAACTTGGAGTTCAGGCTGGGGAGAGGCTCAGGTTGAGCAAGACGCTCGTTATTGCGTCCCTTCCCTTGCGGAGCGGGGGAAGGACAGGATGGGGGCTCTGAGGCTCTCACCAACGCCCCCACCCTAACCCTCCCCCGCTATCGCAAGGGAGGGAACAGGCATCAAGCGCGTCCGACAGGGGTCGAGGCGCCACGGAACGCGCCTTCGTCGCGCGACGTGCCGCTCACGTTCTGCTCACCCGAGCGCACGTCACCTTTCAGCGCGTCCTTGGCGGCTTCCTTGGCCCGCTCCGCTGCCGTCACAGCGCGCTCGCGCAATTGCGCGTACTGTTCCGAACCCAGCTCGCGTGCACGCTCCAGCGTCCGATCGCGAGTTCGCCCGAGCAGTTCGTCTTCGCGACGCGTGCCTGGCAGAGCGGTCCCGATGATGGCCCCGATCACGATTCCGATCGCACCGAGCGCCAGCGGCTGTTCATCTGCCATCGTCGCGAAGCTGTCCTTGGCTCGCAACGCTTGCGAATGAGTCGCGTGCGCTGCCGAGCTGACGCGGTGTCGAGCCGCATCGCCGCCGGCTTTCACGCGCTCGGTGGAGCTGCGAATCCGATCCCGCGATGCACGCAGCTTGTCGCGCACGGTCTGCGCAGTCTCTTGCACACGTTCTTTGGCGTGCGACAACTTCGATCCGGACTCCGATGCGCCAGCCGGTGTCTCGGGGGTGAGGCTCGCCGTGGAATAGTCCTCGGCGGTGAAATCGTCCGTGCCGTAATAGCTGCTCGAGCGATGCGATCGGCTTTGCGATGCGATCAGCCAGACCAAGCCGACGGCCGTCAATGCAAACGGGACCGGATTCTCTCGCACCTGACGTGCGAAATTGGCGGCCAGATCGCCACCGTTGTCGCGCAGGAACTCGGTCGACTTGTCGATCAACTGTCCGGGCGACAACTTGCGTCCGAGCGCGTCCAACGTCGCATTCATGTTCGCCCGAATCTCCTCGCCGTTGCGTTCGATACGGGCCGGATCATCGCGTTCATCCATCGTGCTGCTCATGGTGTTCTCCTGACGACTTCGGTATCTCGTCGCAGCGACTCCTGCGTGCGCTCGAGCTTGAATGCGGAAGGATCGAGTTTCTTCTTGCCGGCCGACACCATGACGAAGCCCGCGATCGCGAGCACGGCGCCGACGATCAATGCCGCGAGCCACGGATCCACCACCTCGGCCAGGGCGAGAATCGCCGCGGCAACGAGTGACAGCAATCCCGCGAGCAACACGGCAGCGCCGGTCGCCATGCTCGCGATGCCGGCCTTCGCCTTCGACGCTGCCTGCGACATCTCCGCCTTGGCCAACGCCACCTCATTGCGGAAGAGCGCCGCCACGTCGTTGACGAGTCGGCTCAGCAGCCCCGCGGCAGAATCCGGATCCGGCGCACCTCCGCTCGACGGTGTTGAATTGGGAATATCGGTGGACATGACTGACTCCGTGAACGGATCGAGTGAGTGACTAGCGATACGTTCCGCCGGGCGGATTGTTCGTCGTCGTGGGTGACTCGCTCGCACCGAGCTCGCGGGACTTTTGACGCACTTCGAAGTCGGTGCCGTGTGTTTCCGTCGACCAGCTCGAGCTCGATGAAGTGTGCTCAGTGCCGCTGGTTTGCCCGCCGTAGATCGACTGCGAGGCTTCGGGTTGCTGCCATTCGGAGCTGGCGTCGTACGACACTTCGACCTCTTCGAGAGCGCCGACCTCTGCGGCTGCGGTGGTTTTGCGTGCCGAGGCTTTCAGGAAGCGCGACAGCGCAAGCCCCACACCGATGCTGCTGACGAAGAAGAGCGTGGGGCTGCGTCGCGCCAGCGATTCCGTTTCTGCGATGAGGTCATCGATGCTGCGATGACGCAAGGTCTCGGCGAAGGTGTTGATACCCGACGCAACCTGACTCGCGTAATCGGCGAGCCCGTACTCCTGATGCTGATGCAGCTCATCGCTCGCACGATTGACCGCGTCAGCCAGTTGCTCGGCCTTGAACGCTGCACCTTCCTTGCCGCTTTCCAGTTTTTGCTTGCCCTCTTCCTTGAGCTTCTGCGCCGTCTGCTGTGCCTTGCCCTTGGCTTCTCGCGCGACCTGTTGCGCCTTGGTCTTGACCTCCTGAGCGGTGCCCGGAGCGGTACCCGATGCGCTGCTGCCGCTGGAAGAACCGGTCGTGGAAGAAGAACCAGTTGGCGAATCCGGGGTTTGTTCCATCGTGGCTACTCCGCGTGTTCGATTGTCGCCACGAACTCGTCGCGATCCTTTGCGATCTGCTGTTCGCGCGTGCAACCACTGCTCGTCTCGCGAGCGGCCTTGCCCGTGTGAGATGCAGGTGCAGAAAGCGTGCCGCTGGATTTGCGGCCGCAAAGGCGAGCTACGCGCGGGATTGACGGTCGAATGCGGCCGCGTGCGTGTGCATTCTTTCAATCACGTCTGCCGTGACGTGCAATGACTACATGCCAGCACTGAAACGCGAGGCGAGGATCAAGGCGCAGCGATGGGTGTCGTCGGAATGCTGGCTTGCACAGGTGCCAGGTCGGTAGCGGGGGCGGGAACTTCCGCAGGTGGGGGCGTGGCCTCGCCTGCATCGTTGCCCCGTTCGCCCGAATAGCTTCCCTCCGGCGCACCCGATTCGTTGCCCATGATGACGAGCACGACGCGTCGATTCGCGTTCCGTCCCTCGGGTGTCGCGTTACTCATCGCAGGGCGATACTCGCCGAGACCGATGACCGCGAGCCGCGCCGGATCGATGCCCGACTCCGTAAACAAATGCACGACAGTGCCGGCACGTGCTGCCGACAACTCCCAGTTGGAACGGAACTGCTGCGTACGAATCGGGACGTTGTCGGTGTGACCTTCCACTCGAATGGGATTGGCATGCACCTTCAACGTGTCGGCAAGGCGACGGATGACGATCTCCGCTTTCGGCGAGAGCGTGGCAACGCCGCTCGGAAAGAGAATGTCGGTCCGGATCTCCACCTCGACCCAGAAACGATGACGGCGCACGACGATGAGATTCTCCTTGATCAATTCCTCCATCGCCTCTTCGACGTCGTCCGCAACCGCCTGGAGCTCAGCCGCCGTGGACCCGCCACTGGTCGCGCCGAGGATATTCTCCTGCTGCATACCCTGGCGTGGACCCTTGTCTTCGCCGCCTTTCGGATCCTTACCGCTGGCGAGCGGCGGCGGCACGAGCATCGACCGCGGCTGCCCTTCCAGCATGCCTTGCTGCACCAAAGTCACCTTGATGTCTGCACCCGAGCCGACTTGCTTCTCGCCGATCTGAATTGGCTGCACCGTCTTGGGTGCACCCGAGAACGCGGCCGCGAGTGAATCCGACAGCACGCGATACTTGCCTTCATTGACGGAGGAAACGGCGTACATCACGACGAAGAAGGCCAGGAGCAGCGTGATCAGATCGCCATAGGGAATGGCCCACGCTTCATGGTTTTGATGCTCTTCGTGCTTGTGGCGGCGGGACATTGAAGGCCACGGGTTACGGGTTACGGGCCAGGGCCAAAGCAAGACGGTGAGCCCTCTGGCCGTAGCCCGTTGCCCGTTGCCCGTTGCCCGTCATCAGTGCAAATACCCCTGCAACTTCGATTCGATGTTGCGCGGGTTCTCGCCTTGCGCGATCGACAGCATGCCTTCGATGATCATCTCGCGGGTTTCGGTGAGACCTGCGATCGCCCCCTTGAGCTTCGAGGCGATCGGCAGCAGGAAGAGGTTCGCAAGACCGATGCCGTAGACGGTCGCCGTGAACGCCGCGGCGATGCCATGACCGAGCTTGCTGGGATCGGCGAGGTTCTGCATCACGGCCATGAGTCCGAGCACCGCGCCGATGATGCCGAGCGTGGGCGAGTAGATGCCCATGCCTTCGAACACTTTCGCACCGCGCGTGTCCGCTTGCTCGCGTACGTGCAACTCGACTTCGAGGATGCTGCGAATGACGTCCGGCTCGCTGCCGTCGACGACGAGCTGCAAGCCCTTCTTCACGAAATCGTCCGATTCCTTCTCCAGCAGCGGCTCGAGACCGAGCAGCCCCTGCTTGCGCGCAATGTTGCTCCAGTCGACCATCTTCTTGATGAGCTCGGCCCGCTGGTTCACCGGCGGCCTGAAGATCCAGGGCAGGATCTTGAATGCGTGCTTGAACACGTTGAGCGGTGTCTGCACCAGGATCGCCGCAACAGTACCCACGACGACGATCATGAAGGCGGCGCTGGACAGCAACGCATGGATGCCGGCGCCCTTCAGGATCGCACCGATCAGGATGGCGCATGCCGCGAGCACGAAGCCGACTAGGGTGAGAATGTCCATGATGCGGGAAGCGGTTGGCGGTTAGCGGTTGGCGGTTGGTTCAGAAGGAAAAGGTCTAGTCATTGCTGTACTGCTCTCTCATCTCCGAACCAACCGCCAACCGCCAACCGCTAACCGCTTCCCTCTCCTACATTCCCAATCCCGACAACAGCGCATCGACGTCGGTCTGCCCGTTGACCACATTGCCGTGATCGACGCCGGGCACGGCCGGACCGTAACCACGACGCTGCGAATCGAGCTCGACGATCGGCGCACGCATGTCGTTCGGATTCGAGAGCCGCACGAGGTTGGCGAGCGCCACTTCGAGCTCCGACACGAGCTTCATGACGCCGCGAATGATCTGTCCCGAAATGTCTTGATAGCCCTGGGCCATCAACACCTCGGCCAGGTTGCCGCGTACCTGCTCCATGTCCTGCGGCGCGCTCGCGAGAAACGCATCCATCGATTCGAGCATGCGGCGAAACTCCTGCACGGAGATCTTGCGCGCCCGAAACTGCTGCCACGACTCGACGATCGCGGCGGCACTGCGCGCGGTGCGTTCTGCCAGCGGCCCGGAGCGCTCTACCAGATCCATCGTGCGATGCGCGGCCTCGTCGGTCAGCTTGAGCACGTGCTCCAGACGATTGCGCGCGTCCGGCACTTCTTTCTCGGCCAGATCGACCAGCCGCGAATCCAGGCTGAAGCGATCCAGTGCCGACTGCAGATCCGAGGTCAGCTTGTGCAGCTCGGCGAACAGACTGCGCTCGCGCCGGCGCACGGTCTCATCGAGGACAGCGAAGAAATCGCCTTCGTTGCCCGCATCCAGAGCGCCGGACAGACGCGCGACGAGGTCGCCGAATTCCGCTTGAAATGTTTTTGTTTGGGACATGACCGGATCCTTGTGGCGCGCGTGCTTCAGGCAGCGGCGTTGCGCGTCTCGAGGATCTTGTCGATCTTCTCTTTCAGGGTGACGGCCGTGAACGGCTTGATCACGTATCCATTCACGCCCGCCTGCGCGGCTTCGATGATCTGCTCGCGCTTGGCTTCGGCCGTGAGCATGAGCACCGGCATCTTGGCGAGCTTGGGGTTCGCCCGGACGGCTTTCAGCAGGTCGAGACCCGGCATGCCCGGCATGTTCCAGTCGGTGATGAGGAAATCGAAACTGCCGTTCACCAGCATCGGCAGCGCAGTCGCACCGTCGTCCGCTTCGGTGACGTTCGCATACCCCAGATCGATCAGCAGGTTCTTGATAATGCGGCGCATGGTCGAGAAGTCGTCGACCACCAAGAACTTCATGTCTTTGCTCACTTCGCTACTCCTGCGGCGGCGCGGCCGCCATCGGTCAGCTGGCTAGCTCGTCTGCTGGCCAGAAACTCTCATCGCCACTTCACCTTCTGGCCAGCTCGCCAGCCGACCAGCCAGCCGACTAGCCGTCCTCATCCTCGCAACCGCGCTCGCGCCATTCCGCGAGCCGTGCCTTCAAGCGCACCAGTGCCTGGCCGTGCAGCTGGCACACGCGGGATTCCGTCACTTTCAACACCGCGCCGATCTCTTTCAGATTCAGCTCGTTGTCGTAGTACATCGACATCACCATGCGCTCGCGCTCGGGCAGCTCCTTGATCGCTCGTGCCAACGCGGCGCGGAAGCCGTCGTCGGAGGCGTCGCGGAACGGGTCGGAACGCTCGTCCACCGCATGCGACACCAGCGAATCATCCTCACCCGTCGTCTCATCGAGGCTCGACACGCGGCAGCTCGCCGCGTCCTGCAACACGCGGTAGTAGTCATCGAGCGGCACGCCCATGCGCTGCGCGACTTCCGAATCGCGCGCCTCGCGTCCCAGCTCGCTTTCCAACTCGCGTATCGCCGCGGCCGCCGCACGCGCCTTGCGATGCACCGAGCGCGGAGCCCAATCCAGCTTGCGCAACGCATCGAGCATCGCGCCGCGGATACGAATACCCGCGTACGTTTCGAAGCTCGCGCCTCGATCCGCCGTGTAGTGTCCGGCGGCTTCGAGCAGGCCGAGCATGCCGGCCTGGATCAAATCGTTCACTTCCACCGATGGCGGCAACTTGCCCGCCAGGTGATAGGCGATGCGCTTCACCAACTCGGCGTGCCGCATCACGAGCGCATCGGTGTCCCGCACCTGACGGCGCGCTTCATAAGCACCCACACTCATCGCACCACCTCCAGCCGCAGCTCGGGTCGGCGCACCAGGCGCTCGACGAAGAACTCCAGGTTGCCGCGCGGGCCGGTGGGTACAGGCCATTTATCGGCCTTGCGTGCCAGATTCTTGAATGCGACAGAAGCCGGGCTTGCGGGGAACGCCGCCAGGACCGGACGCTGTTCACGAATCGCCCGACGCATTGCAGCGTCTTCAGGGATTTCCCCAACGTACTCCAGCATCACATCGAGAAAACGGCTCGTCACCCGCTCGAGCTTCTTGAACAGCGCCTCGCCTTCACCCGCGGCGCGAGTCATGTTCGCGAGTACGCGGAAGCGGCTGACGTCGTGATTGCGGCTGAGCACTTTCATCAGCGCATAGGCATCGGTGAGCGATGCAGGCTCGTCGCACACGACCAGCAACACGTGCTGCGCCGCCTGCGTGAACTGCACGACGCTGTGCGCGATGCCAGCCGACGTATCGACGACGAGCACATCGAGTCGCGTGGCCAGCGAGCTGAATGCCTGCACCAGGCTCAGATGCTCAGCCGCCGAGAGATTTGCGAGCTCCGCCACACCGGACGCTCCGGGAACCACCTGCAAACCCTGCGGGGATTCCAGGATGATTTCCTCCAGCGTGCATTCGCCGGCAAGCACGTGCGCCATCGTGTGCCGCGGCGTGAGCCCCAGGAACACATCGACATTGGCCAGACCGAGATCGCCATCGAGCAACATCACACGTCGTCCGGCCTGCGCCATCGCGGTGGCGAGATTGACCGCGACGCTGGTCTTGCCGACCCCGCCCTTGCCGCCCGTGACGGCGATCACCTGCACCGGACCCGGGACGGTGAGTTGTCTTAAGCCGGCTGTTTGCATGGATTCCACGGTTTACTTCTCGTGCTTGTTGTTGAATAGATAGCCGCTCGGCTGGCTGGCTAGCTGGCTTGCTGGCCAGAGAGCTGCATGCGCACGGCTGCAGGAATAGAGCTCGCGAAGATCCTTCCGGCCAGCAGACCAGCTGGCCAGCAAGCCGCGTCCCGCCTGCTCATGCCAACGCATGCGCCACCCCCCCAAATCTCCGCTGCAACAAATCTTCATCCGGTGTTGCGCCGGATTTGCGTGCGAGATCCACCGCGCGCGCGATGAGTTGGTGCGCGCGCGCGGGGTTGAGATCTTCCGGTACGCGTTGACCTTCGCTCACGTACGCAAGCGGCAATCGTGAGCGAATCAGGGTTGAGATGATGCCGCCGAGACTGGTTGCTTCATCCACCTTCGTTATGACGCAACTGGCCGCTGCGGCCGGCGCGAATCGCGTCACGCTCTCCTCGATGGCGCCGGCTTGCGCACTCGCGGACAACACCAGACACGTTTCCATCCGTGCATGCGCGCTCGTGAGCAGGTTGAGCTCGGCGGCGAGTCGCGGATCGCGCTGACTCAGGCCCGCCGTATCGATCAGCACGAGCCGGCTGTCCTTCAACGAGCGCAGCGTCGGCGCCAGATCGCGCGCGCCTTCCACCGCATAAGCAGGCACGCCCAGGAGGCGGCCCAGCGTATGGATCTGATCCGCCGCACCGATGCGCACCGCATCGGCGGAGATCAAAGCCAGGCTGTTCGGTCCGTGGCGCAGGACCCACCGTGCGGCGAGCTTGGCGATCAACGTCGTCTTGCCCACGCCCGTGGGACCGACGAATGCCACGACGCCGCCGTGATCGAGCCAACGCTCCTCGCGCACTTCGATACGTCGCGACAACAAGGCCAACGCATAGCGATGCGCTTCCGAGAACTCCAACCGGGCAGGCAACTGCGTCACCAGCTCAGCCGCGAGATCCTGCGCGAGCCCGAACGAGGTCAGCTCTTTCAACAGTTCGGTCTGCACCGGCGCACGACGGGTGAGGTCGTTCCACGCGAGCGTCGCCAGCTGCGTTTCGAGCATGCGCCGCAGCGTGCGCAGCTCATCGCCCATGTTGGCGCGTTCGCTGCCGATGACCGGTTCTTCCTCGCGCTCACGTCGCGTGTTGGTCGCAAGCTCTTGGGCAAAATCCGTGTTCACCGCGCGGGTTCTGCTTTCGACCGGCGCAGGCGCGGGCTCCGCGTCGTAGTCGATGGCGGCGACGATCTCGACACCGTCGTTGACCTTCTCGGTGGACAGGATGACCGCATCGGGCCCCTGTTCGTCGCGCACCAGGCGCAATGCCTGGCGCATGTCCTTGGCGAAGTAGCGTTTGACTTTCATGGGCGTGCTCCGCACGGGGTTATGAGGCATGGGGCGTGCGGCGTGCGGCAGCAAGACCTCTGCCCGCTCGCTTCAATGCGCTTCGTTCTAGATGCATTCATTTGTTCAAACCGTCTCTCACAATCTTTCTGGCCCAAGTCCCAGGTCCCAAGCCCCAGGTCCTATCGCCCCACTGCCGTCACCAACCGCACCTTGCGGTTGTCCGGAATCTCGTTCCACGCCAGCACGTGCATGTTCGGTGCGATCGAACGCACGAAGCGCGCGAGGGTCTGGCGTAACTGCGGCGGCACGAGCAACACGGCGGGCTCGCCGGTCAGCTCCTGACGCTGTGCCGCTTCGGCAATGCGGCGCTGCATGCGATCGGCGAGGCCCGGTTCGAGACCGGGCGAGGCGGCGGTGCTGCCGCTCATGGAATTGGTGAGGAGCTGCTCGAGATCGGGCTCCAACGTGATGACGGGCAGCTCGTTCTGCAGTCCGACGAGCTCCTGCACGATCTGCCGTCCCAGCGCGACGCGCACTTGCGCCTGCAGCTGCGTCGGGTCCTGCGTGCGTGCCGCATGGTCGGCGAGGGTTTCGATGATCGAGCGCAAGTTGCGGACCGGCACGCGCTCGGCGAGCAATCCCTGGAGCACCCGCACGACCGTGCCCAGCGTCAACGCCTTCGGCACGAGGTCTTCGACGAGCTTCGGCGCGCTCTTCGCGAGACCGTTGAGCAGCTGCTGTACTTCTTCATGGCCGAGCAGCTCGTGCGCATGCGTTTGCAGCACATGGCTCAAGTGCGTGGCGATCACCGTGCTGGCATCGACGACCGTGTAGCCGAGCGTCTGCGCCTGATCGCGCATCGCAGGCTCGATCCACACGGCTTCCATGCCGAACGCCGGATCGACGGTGTCGATGCCGATGACCTTGCCGTACACCTTGCCCGGATTGATGGCCATCTCGCGCTCGACATAGACAGTGCCCTCGCCCACCGGCACGCCGCCCAGCACGATGCGATAGGCATTCGGCGAGAGATCGAGGTTGTCGCGCACGTGCACGGCCTGCACGAGGAAGCCGAGATCGCCCGTGAGCTTGCGGCGCACGCCCTTGATGCGCGCTAGCAGATCGCCGCCTTGCGCTTTGTCCACCAGCGGCACGAGGCGATAGCCGACCTCGAGACCGATGAGATCCACCGGCTGCACGTCGTCCCACGTGAGCTCGCGATTGTCGATCTGCGGCGGCGGTGGCGGCGGCGCTTCTTCGACGGCCGGTTCCGCAGCCGCAGCCTGTTTGCGCTTGTTCAAGTGGCGAGCGGCGAATCCGCAGCCAGCCGCCATCAACAGGAACGGCAGATTCGGCATGCCCGGAATCAAGCCCATCACGGCCAGCAAGCCGGCCGCCACACCGAGCGCTTTCGGCTGACCGAACAACTGCTTCTGCAGCTCGCCGCCCATGTCCTGTTTGCCGGACATACGCGTGACGATGATCGCGACCGCGGTCGACAACAGCAGCGCAGGAATTTGCGCGACGAGACCGTCGCCGATCGTAAGCAGCGTGTAGACACGCGCGGCTTCTCCGAAGGCCAGATCGTGCGCCATCGTGCCGATTGCAAGACCGCCGAGAATGTTGATGACGAGAATGAGAATGCCCGCGGTGGCGTCACCGCGAACGAACTTGCTCGCGCCGTCCATCGAGCCGTAGAAGTCCGCTTCGGCCCGCACCTCGCCACGGCGCGTCTTGGCTTCGTCCTGCGTGATCAGACCTGCGTTCAAGTCGGCATCGATCGCCATCTGCTTGCCGGGCATCGCATCCAACGTGAAGCGTGCGCTCACTTCGGAGATACGGCCGGCGCCCTTGGTCACCACGACGAAGTTGATGATGGTGAGAATCGCGAACACCACGATACCGACGGCGTAGTTGCCACCGATCACGAATTCGCCGAAGGACTCGATCACCTTGCCTGCGGCGCTTGGACCTGTGTGCCCGTGCATGAGCACGACGCGAGTGGACGCCACGTTCAGCGCGAGGCGCAGCAACGTGGCCAACAACAGCACGGTGGGGAACACACCGAAGTCGAGCGGGCGCTGCACGTGGAATACGGCGAGCACCACCACGAGCGACAGCGCGATGTTGAACGTGAACAACACATCGAGCGCCATCGGCGGCAGCGGCAGGATCAGCATCGCCAGCACGGCCAGCACGCCGACCGGCACACCGAGGCCGGATTTCAGCATGGCGCCGAAGTCGAGTGTGGAGTTCATGGTGTGGTGGCCCTCATGAGCGCCCCCACCCCAACCCTCCCCCGCTCCGCAAGGGAGGGAGTCGGAGGTGCAGGTGAAAAATGCGAACGACGCGCCTCAATTCCGGCCCCCTCCCCTGCGGAGCGGGGGAGGGTTGGGGTGGGGGCAAGGGTGCGGGCAATGCCACGAACGAGAGCAACCAGCGCACTCATTCCTGCACCTCCACCACCGGCTTATCCGGCATCACGCCACCCGGCGTGAGCGCGCGCAGTGCGAACACATAGCTGAGCACCTGCGCCACGGCGACATACAACGTCCCGGGGATCTCCTTGCCGATCTCCACATCCCGATGCAGCACGCGCGCGAGTGGCGGCGCCTCGAACAGCGGCACCTTGTGCTCGCTCGCGATCTCACGGATGCGCGCCGCAACCAGATCCCTGCCCTTCGCCACCACGACCGGCGCACGCATGCGCTTGTCGTCGTAGCGCAGCGCGACCGCGTAGTGCGTCGGGTTCGTGACCACGACGTCGGCCTTCGGCACATCCTGCATCATGCGACGCTGCGCCATTTCCTGCTGCACCTGGCGAATGCGCCCCTTCACTTCGGGCGAGCCTTCGCTCTCCTTCATTTCTTCGCGAATCTCTTCGCGTGTCATCTTCAGATCGGAGTGGTACTGCCAGAGTTGATAGGGCACATCGATGCCCGCGATGATCAGCAGCGCGCTTGCGAGCGTCATCAAGGCGCTGCCGCACAGATGAGCCGCATGCGCGATGGCGAGTTGAATCGGCTCGTTGCCGAGGCTCATCAGCTGCGGCGTGTCGCGCCTGAGCACGTACACGGCGACGACCGCGACGACACCGAACTTTGCCAGCGCCTTGACCAGCTCGATCAGGCTGCGCATCGAGAACATGCGCTTGATGCCTTCCATCGGGCTCAAGCGCTCGAACTTGGGGCTCAACGCTTCGCTGCTGAAGCTCCATCCACCGAGTGCCAGCGGCGCCAGCAATGCCGCGACGAAGATCAATGCCATGGCCGGCACGACCACCCACAGCGCTTGTGCCGAAGCGCTGGCGAGGGAATTGAGCATGAACGTCGTGTCGAGCGCCTGATCGCGCGAGAGCGACAGGCCCTGCTTCATCATTCCATGCAGCTGGGTGCCCATGCGGCCGCCGAGAAAGTACAGCGCGCCGCCACCCACCAACATCACCGCGGCTGTATTGAAATCCCGCGAGCGCGGGATGTGTCCCTTCTTCCGCGCATCGTCGAGCCGTTTCTGTGTCGGACTCTCTGTCCGTTCCTGGCCTGCGTTTTCAGCCATGGCGGCCTCCGGCGCGGCCTGAGACCTGAGGACTGAGGCCTGAGGTCAGAACGCGAGTCCCGAGCATTTCTGTCCTCACGCCCCAGGTCGCAGGTCGCAGGCCCTTCACGGCTGCATCCCCAGCACAAGCCGCACGACGTCCATCGCCGCCCCCATCGATTGAACGAAGCTCGCCTGCACCGAGGGCAGCCCGGCGAACACGATCGCGAGACCGAACACGAGCGTGATCGGGAAGCCCACCGCAAACAGATTCAGCGTGGGCGCCGCACGACTCATCACACCGAACGCCAGGTTCACGACGAGCAGTGCCGTCATGCCGGGGAGCGCCACTGCCAACGAACCGACGAACAACTGCTCGCCCCACTCCAGCAACGCCCACGTCATCTCGCTGCTCAAGCCTTGCGGTCCGACCGGCAGCGTCTCGAATCCATCCACCAGCAGTTCGATCAGGATCAGATGTCCGTTCAGCGCAAGGAAGGTCAGCGTGACGAGCAGCATGTACAGCTGCCCCAGCACCGGCGTGCTCGCGCCGCGCAACGGATCGACGTTGAAGGCAAAGCTCAATCCCATGCTGTTGGAGAGCAACTGCCCGCCCATCGAAAGCGCGTCGAAGACGAGCTGCAACGCAAAGCCGATCGCAAGGCCAATGATCACCTGCTGAATCGTGATGAGCATCCCGGCGAGCGATAGCGGCGATGTCGGCTCTGACGTGGGCACGAGCGGCGTGACGATCATCGTGACCGCGAGCGCCAGCAGGATGCGCATGCGCGGCGGCACGAACTTCGCTCCGAAGACCGGCGCCGCCATGAAGCACGCGCCGATGCGCACGAACGGCCAGAAGAACTGGGCCATGAGCGCGTCGAGCTGAGTGAAGG
>DATELY010000146.1:0-19836 GCA_035276085.1 Steroidobacteraceae bacterium
TTTCCGTCCCCGGCAACGTCGCGTGGATCGTAGATGTTCATGAGGTCTGCGACTTCCTGCTTCACGAGGTTGCCGTTGGCATCGATGCGGTCGAGGTCGATCTTGAAGAGCTTCTTGAATCGAGCCGGATTGGTGAAACGAGGGTCGGCGGCATCGCCCTGTCCACCGTCGCGCTCGATGATCAGGAATTGTCGATCCGTCAGCGCAGTGAAGTCGCCGATGGCATTCGCGGCGTTGTCCAGGATGTATCCGAAGGTTCTGCCTGTGTACTTGCGGGCGTTCAAGCTGAATTCGCTGACGATGAGACGTTCGCGCACGGAGTCGCCGTTGATCGCCTTCTCGAGCAGCGTGTAGAGCTTCGTGCGGCTTGCGTTCAGAGCCATGCCTTCGAAGCCGCCGGAGTCCGGAAGGTTGGCGGCCAACGTACGTTGCGGATTGCTCACCGCCTGAATGAGCGGATTCACCTCCGCGCCACCGAGCGCGCTCGGCACACTGCGGAAGTTCGGCAACGGAATCGGTGCGTCGAGCACGCGTCCACTCGAGTCCGTATGAACGAGGTACGGACCGAATTCATCGCCAAACCACAGCGTGCCATCGGGTGCACGCCGCACGGACTCGATGTCGAAGTCCGAGCCCGTGAGCAATCGACCGGCGCGAATGGACGGATCGACCGCAATCGTGCCCCCGCCAGTCGGTGTGCCTGGATAGATCGTGCCGTCTGCCACGATGGCGAAGGGGATGCGCCGCCAGGGATCGCTCAGCGTGATGAAGCTCGCCGGAGTGAACTCTGACAGCTCGTCGCCGGTGAATCGATTGACGGGTGCAACGGTTCCGTTCTGGAAGTCGGGTCTCACCGTATAGACGCGAAGGAGGGCATCGGGTGAGTTGGCCTTGGCCCCAAAGCCGTTGTCGCACATGACGAACAGTGTGCCCTTGAAGGGGCCTGGTATCACTGCCGAGAAACCCTGCACCGGCTGACGATTGATGAAAGGTGTCGCGACGCCGTTTGCACCCGTGGCGAACTGGCCGGAGGTCGGGCCTGTCGAGAACGTGCCGCTCGGCAAGACTGCGCGTTCGAGCAGCTCCGCCGCGGACACTCCCGTCGAAGAGAGAAAGCCAGAGCACAGGCTCAAGACAGCGACGGCCGAGCGTAGACGAGGGTGTGACGCTTCCATTGTGAACTCCGGCGCACGCCCGGCGCCGATCGGCGCGTCAGGAACAGCGGCGCGGCCAGATCATCCTGAGGCAAGATTTCCGGCGGATGAAGATTGAACGACGGTTAGCCGTCGGCCAGCAGGAGCAGCGCCGCTTCGACTGCGTCCTGCCCATGAGGAAGGTCACGCGAGCGCGCGTAGAACCTTCGGTGGCAGGAACGAGACCAACGTGGCCTGTCCTCGATCGAAGATGACGCAAGCGAGACCGCCTTTCTTCATGGACAAGGCAGCGGCAGCGTGCTGATCCATCAAGAGGGTACATAGCAACCTGCTCAAGCACGGTTCGTGGCCGACAATGGCGACACAGCCAGCGTTGCGCTTGCGTAGCGCGGCTACCAGCTCGCGAGTGGCTACATCCGGGCGCAGTTGTAGGAGGGGCTCGGCGCGTGGGAAGCCCGCCTCGCGCTGCAAGATGCGAGCGGTTTGCCGCGTACGGACAAGCGGACTGCAAAGAACCTCATCTGGCGTGGCGGTGACGGCCGCGATACCGCGCGCGGCTCTGCGAAACATCTTCCTGCCTTTGCGCGTAAGCGGGCGGTTATCGTCGTTGGGCCATCGACGCCTGTCGCGTTGCTGCGCGATCGCATGACGAATGATCAGTAATTTGCGCATAACCGCTCGCCGCTGGTTTGCATCACCGCAGTGTCAACACAACTGTAATGCTCCCGCGTGATCCTGTGTACAGCCGCATTCACCCCGCTGGGTACGTTCCCCCGAGTTGGCCCCGTTATCAGCGGGGCTTTTTTTTTCGCGCCAGCGGCTAATGCAGCGCCGCATCCGATTTTGTCGAGTGTGTCACGGTTGCTCACCGGCACGACGTTCCAGGTTGGTGCCTGCAGGCGACTGAACGTGAACGGATTCGTAGCGGAGTGCTCGTTGCGCGCTATATCGTGGCCGTGAACGATCCATGGTGCGAGATGAGCAAGCGGAACGAGGTAATACGCGGGACTGAAGATTGCGATACGGAAGTTGAACTGAGTTCACAGGAGCTGCTTCACATGTCCCGGTCTGACGTCGATCCGGGCGGCGTTCCTGAACACGTGGGATCGGCTCCGTCTCCTGGGGCGCCTGCAGTTCGCAGTATTTCCGGCTCCGACGTGCAAGCGAGTGCCACGCTTGCTGAAACGAGTACAACGGGCAAGCGGATATGCCTGTCGCTGGGTTTCCTCCTGGCCGTCGCAGGTGGAGGCGGCATCTACGCGCACATAAGTCAAAAGGAAGCGGACGAGCCGTTCATACCCCCCAGCTCGCTGTTGGCAGTTCAGCCGGAAGCGCCAGAGGCAGAGCCACCAGCACCGCTCGGCGCACCCGTTCGATTCGCAAATCCGTTCGATCGAAGTGAGATCTTCGAGTTTCCTGCCGGGACGAGCAGGGAAGAAGCTCGCGCAGCGGTGGCGCAGATGCTGTTGGAACGCGCGGCCGGGCGACGAGCCCAGGTCAATGCCCGCAAGAAGAAGCATTGAGCAGCGAGCGATACGTCGGAAATATTCGTGCACATGCCATCGCACGGGGTGCTGGTCATGTGCACGAAGCGGATGGGACCTACTCGAATCCATAGGGACTGTAGCGTCCCGCGATGAACAGCTCGACCTGCGAAGCGCCCTTGCTGATGGATCCATCCGGCGCATGTGTCGTCACGCGCGCGAGATACTCGGGACCGTGAATCAGCGATCCGCTCGCTGAGCCCATGTTGAAGGTATCTTGGGCAGCCGCACCCGTGACGCTGTAGGGCGTGTATTTGAAGGGCTGTTGCGAAAAGTCGAACTCGTCCCATTCGAAAGCCAGTTCTTCGGAGCCATGATACGTGTGGAAGGTGCCGCCATCCTTCCAGCTTCCCGGCGTGGCACCCATGGTCTGCACAACCCAAGGCGGTGTCTCGATGTCGAACACCTGACGCCACGTGCGTCCTTGGGTGTCCTGCAACGTGAACGTCGCCTTCTTGAGTATGCGTGTTCCCGGGTTGAACTCCATCTGATGCTTGCCGGAAACCAGCTCGATGGTTTCGTCGTCCCAGCCTCTGAATATCCGGCCGTCGAAGGGTGTTCCGAAGACATCGTTCATTTTGGTCTGCACGCCCTCGGCTGTTTCATGCACATGGAAGAAGCCGCTGTACGGTTCCGTGCGGAAGCACGTCCAGAAGCGCAGCGCCCGTTGCGGCCCGTTGTCTTTCGGTACGGGCGGCAGCCAGGTTGCAAGCGGTGCCAACGGCGGTCGTGACGCGTATAGCCCCCAGCTGTGATCGCGCGAACCCGACCACGTGTTCGGTGTCACGTCCCAGGATCGCTCGCGCAGTCGAATCCACCCGCTTGCTTTCCCTGGTTGCGAGTAGCGGCTCTGGTCCGTCGTCCGACGACCACGCGTTTGTGCCGAGTGATGTTCTTCGAGAAAGGCGGCCGAAGTGCCTTCCCAAAGCAAGTCGAAGGTGAGTCCGCTGTCGTTCTTGTCGAGCTTGAGACGGATCTTGCGCAGCGGTACTTCGATCTGCATCCGATAGGGACCCACCTCGATCTCGAAATTGCGTCGCCAGCAACGGTTGAAGCGGACGGTGACCTGATGACCGGCGACGTTCAACAACGCGCAGCCGCCGATCATGTCGGTGTTGGGATTGACGCGCAGGTACGTTCCGAGAAAGACCTTCTCGTCGGGATTGAACACGCCGAACCAGTAGCCATCGTCCCAGCTGTAGTCCGTCGAAGGAATGTGACTGAAGGGGTACGGTGCCTGGTGTACGGGAAACTCGTCGTAGGGCGTTAGCATCTCTAGCACCTGCAGTGTGAAACAAGGTTGTGGCGATGGTAGCCCGCCGTGGATTTCGGCGTCCGTCGCTTTGTGTCAGATCGCGCTGTAACCGCCATCGCTCACACGGTCGAGCTTGCCGAACTGCTGCACGATGCGCGGGATGAAGGCGGACACAGCGGCGTCCTGCGTGATGTCGAAGACTTCACTGATGACGTCGACACCGCACTCGCGTGCAAGTTGAGCGGTGCTTTCGAGCCGATTCGACTGCGGTGAGTGTAACGTCCCGGTTGCTGTCTGTGCAGCCGCTCGCCGCAGCCCCGGGGAGCGGCTGGAGACGCGAACAACTTTCAGCGTAGGATTGCAGAGCTTCGGCAGGCGACCATTCATGCTTTGGCGCACTGCTGGTTATCCATCGTTGGCGTAGGTTGATGAGAGAAAACAGATGACGACACCTGCTCGATCCGTAAAGCGCGGTCATGGCACCAAAGAGCGACCGATCGTGAAAGAGCTGTGGGAACGCGAGGCTTACGCCCCCCGTTCGCTCGCCCTCAAGGAGGGCAGTGATTTCCTGCCCAACAACCGCAACGTCGACTATGCGCGCTACTTCGATCCGAAGTTTGCGGCAGAGGAGCTGGAAGCGGTGTGGAAGAAGTGCTGGCTCTATGCCTGCCGCGAAGAAGACATACCCAATGTGGGCGATCGGGTGCCGTTGCACGTCGGTCCGCTATCCTTCTTCATCGTTCGTACCACGGCGACGGAGTTCAAGGCTTTCCTGAATTCCTGCCTGCACCGCGGCACGATGCTGTGTGCCAAGCCCGCGAGCGGCGCCAGCATCCGTTGCCCGTTCCATGGCTGGGAATGGAACATCGACGGCAAGCTCAAGAAGATTCCCGGCCACTGGGATTTTCCCGAGATCACTCGCGTCAATGGATCGTTGCCGGAAGTGAAGCTCGAGCGGTGGGGCGGCGGCATTTTCATCAACGCCGATGCGAAGGCGCCTCCCCTGGCAGAAGCATTGGGGCCACTGCCAAAGCATTTCGAAAAATTCCAGCTCGAGCGCCGTTACACCGCGGCACGTTTCCGCAAGGAGATTCACGCCAACTGGAAGATCGTGCAGGAAGCGTTCATGGAGGCCTATCACCTCGGGACCACGCATCCCGAAGCCGCACCGTTCAACAGCGACGTGCAGGCGCAGTACGACATCTGGCCGGGCAAGCCGTGGCCCGTTGCGAGAAATGCAAGCTGCGCGGCCAATCCGGCCGTCGATGCGCCACCGGAGGCGACTGCGTACACCGCGGGTCAGATGTACGCGACCGCCATGAAGGAATGGCACTTCCGGGATGCGGAGCTGCCTGTTCTGGATCCCTCACAGGATATTCGCACGCAGCTCGGCCGCTGGCATCGACAACAGTTCGAGAGCACGTACGGTCGACCGACAGAAAGCGCTGACGCCGAGTTGATGGACAGCTTGCTCTACTATGTATTTCCGCATTCGACGTTCTGGCTCTGCGAAGCCGTGCCGTTCACGTACCAGTTCACGCCGCATCCCACCGACTGCGAGAAGAGCTTTTTCGAAGTGCGCTTGATGCGTCCGCAACCGCAGGGCGGTCCCATTCCACCGTCGGCACCGGTGGTAGAGCTCGGGCCCAACGACAGCGTCTTCACGAACGTTCCTGCCTTCGGCTTCCTCGGCTTCGTGTTCGATCAGGACATGTCCAACCTGCCGTTGGTCCAGCGCGGGTTGCATGCCGCAGATCCCAAGCGGTTCCACACGCGGCTGGGCGCGTATCAGGAGATGATCATCCAGCAGTGGCATGCAACGATCGACGAACACATCGCCGCATACAAAGCAGAGAACACATGAACGCCGCGTGCGCTACTTCCTGTCCAGGATCACGCGCAGCCTGGAGGCGAGCGAAGCGAAGGTGAATGGCTTTCCCAACAGCTCGGCTCCCTGTTCCAGGCGGCTCTGATGCACGATCGCGTTCGGTGTGTAACCGGTCGTGAACAGCACTTTCAAGTTCGGTCGCCGCCGGCGCGCTTCATCGGCTAACGCGCGACCCGTCATTCCCTCCGGCAGGATGACATCGGTGAACAACAGTGCGACTTCCGGGTTCGCTTGCAGCAACTCGAGCGCGACGTGCCCGGAACGGGCCTGCAGCACGCGATAGCCGAGCTCGCTCAGGATGCTGACACTGTAGGTTCTCAGATCTTCGTCATCTTCGACGACCAGAATGGTTTCAGCGCCGCCTTGGACCGCCTTCGGCTGCACAGTCTGGGCATTCACCTCCGGCGCGTCATCGGGTGCCCGCGGCAGATAAAGCTTGACCGTCGTGCCACGACCGACTTCCGAGTAGATTTTGACGTGGCCGCCGGATTGCCGCACGAAGCCATACACGTGGCTCAAGCCGAGTCCCGTTCCCTTGCCGACTTCCTTCGTCGTGAAGTAGGGCTCGAACGCCTTGGCCAGGGTCTCCCCGGTCATTCCTTGCCCGGTATCGGACACTGCGATCAGAACATACTGTCCCGGCAGCACGGGTTCCACGAGATCGGCAACGTACGCCTGATCGAGCGCTGCATTGCCCGTTTCGATCGTCAGCCGTCCGCCCGATGGCATCGCGTCGCGCGCATTGACGGCGAGGTTGATCAGCACATTCTCGAGCTCGCCGGGATCGACAAAGGCCTTCCACAACCCGTCCGTGGAGACGGTTGCGAAGGATATCGCCTCGCCCAGCGTCCGCTGCAGCAGGTCAGAGACACCCGCGATGAGACGATCCGGTTCGATCACTCGGGGTGAGAGCGTTTGTTGTCGAGAGAATGCCAGCAGGCGTGCGGTGAGCGTTGCGGCTCTGCGCGCGCCGTGCTCTGCCATGTCTCGCGCGCGCCGCATGCGCGCAACGCGTTCATCCGCGGGTATGTGAGCCGTGTGGCGCGCAATCGATTCGAGACCGCCGAGGATGACGGTCAGAAGATTGTTGAAATCGTGCGCAACGCCACCGGTCAGTTGACCTATTGCTTCCAGCTTCTGACTGCGGCGGACGGCTTCTTCCGCCTTCATGCGCTCACCCACTGCGGCTGCCACACGCTCTTCGAGCGTTGCATTCAGCTCCTGCAACTGCTTGATGGCGGCTTCTGCCCTGGCGCGTGATTCGAGCAACTCCCGTTCGTAGCGTCGTCGATCGGTCGCATCGAAAATCGTGATCCGAATGAACAAGGGCTGGCCCCGATCGTCCCGTCGTTCGACGGCATTCACCAAGACGGGCAAGTGGCTGCTGTCTTTGCGGATCAGATCGAGTGCAACCTCATTGAAGAAGCCCTGCATGCGCAGCAGCGGCGCAAAGTGAGTTTCATAGTAGATGCGACCTGCGATGGTCAGGAGATCGCCGAATCGGTTGCCTTCGAGCTCGCCCGGTGAATATCCGGTCCAGCGCGAGAAGGTCGCATTGGCGCGGAAGATCCGGGCATCGGGCGTCAGCGACAGATAGCCGCAGGGTGCATTCTCGAACAGGTCTTGCAGATCCTCACTCACGCCGCGCCACTCGGTCGGGTTCGCGCACGTCAGCCGGCTGAGATAAAGGAACGCATGGCCGCAATCACCTCGTCCGGCGCGCTCAAGTTAGGGCAATGACCCGTTGCACGCAGGATGACCAGCTCGCTGTTCGCGAGCTGTCGATGAACGTATTCGCCAACACAGGTTGGAGCAATCACATCCTCCGAGCATTGCAGCACCAGCGCCCGTGTCTCAAGTCCCGGAAGATCCGCGCGGTTGTCCGACATGAACGTCGTCCGCGCGAAATGCTTCGCGATCTCCGGATCCGTGCGGCAAAAGCTGTTGGTCAGCTCACTCGCGAGCTCGGGGCGATCAACGTTCCCCATGATCACGGGCGCCATGGTGGTGGACCACCCCATGTGATTGTTGTCGAGAAAACTCAACAGCTCTTCGATCTGCGCAGCGGTGAACCCGCCGATGTAGTCGCCATCGTCGATGTAGCGCGGCGAAGGCCCGACCATGACCAACTGTCCGAACATGTCTGGCGCCTTGCGGGCGGCCAATACACCGATCATCGCGCTGACGGAGTGTCCGACGAAGACCGCATCGTTGAGCTTCAGATGTCGACCGATCTCGACGACATCGTCCGCGTAGCCTTTCAACGTGGAGTATTTCTGCGGAGAGAAGGCGGAGAGGTCGGAACCGCCGGCCCCCACGTGATCGAACAAGACGATCTTGAAATCTGCTGCAAACGCGGGTGCGACGAAGCGCCACATGTTCTGGTCGCAACCAAACCCATGTGCGAACACCATTGCACGGTCTCCGTGTCCGGAGACACTGACATTGTTACGCCGCTCAATGGACATTCGTTGTGTTCGTGCTCGATTGACGCGTGCCCATCAACGTCTCAGGGCCGCCACCATGTTGCGGAACGCGGCTTCGCTTTCTTCCTGTCGGATTGGCGGCACATAGGGCGTGTGCAGGACGATGTGCGGCAGGAGCCCTTCGTATTCCGCGAGCTGCTCGCGCGCGTCATCCGGCGTTCCGCAGATCGAGAATGCGCGTACGAGCGCATCCGACGTCGTGCGTTCGAGTGCGGCCGGGCCTGCGCTCATCAGCGCTTGCAGCAGCGCATTGCGTTCGTCTTGAAGTCCCATGAATTCGGCTACCGTCCCGCCGCCGGGAGTGGCCACATACATGCCCACGTTGATACGCGCCAGGCGCTGCGCCACTTTCCTGTCTGCATGGACGCTGCACAGCACCAGCGAGGCGACATCCACGTCTGCCGCTTTGCGTCCCGCTTTCTGCGCGCCGATGGCGACGTTGGGCAGCACCCGTTCCTTGATGTACCGTGGAGTCCAGATGTAGCCCAATGCGCCGTCGGCGAGTTCGCCGGCCAGTTGCAGCATCTTGGGCTTGAGCCCCGCCAGATAAATCGGAATCTTCGGACGAGCCAGTTGTTCGCGCGTGCCAAAGATGTTGAACGGCGGGCTCTTGGCCTTGTAGAACGTGCCGCTGAACTCGAAGGCCTCGCGGGTTGCATGGTGGTGCCACACGCTGCGCACGATATGGATGTACTCGCGCATGCGTGCAAGGGGGCGGTCCACGTCGGTTCCGTTGTAGCAGTCGGCCCAGTCCGCTCCGCCGGTGGATAAGCCCAGGATCGTGCGTCCATTCGACAGTTCGTCGACATCGGCTGCGGCATTCGCCATCTCATTGGGTGCGCGGCCGCTCGCGGCTGCGATGCCGGTGGCGAGCTTGATGTTCTTCGTCACGCCGGCGCAGACCGCGTGAGTGATGAACGGATTGCGGTAGAACTCGTAGTCCCACACAGAGAAGAAGCCGGCTTCGTCCGCGAGTCTGGCAAACTGTGGATACTTCTCGTAGGGCTGGTTGAGCATCGGCATCGAAACGCCGAGGCGGCTGGTCAGGGTCATGGTCGCTCGACCTCGTCATCGGGAGGAGTGGTACGAACGCCGTATCAGCACGGCTGATCGCGCTCGATACTGTACTCCCCGAGCGCGGCGCGTGTCCCGATGTGCCCATCTTCCGATTCGGTGGGCAATTTTCGATTTGATCATCGCCGGGGGTTCCGTCGTGGATGGAACTGGCGTGGCAGCCTGGGCGTGCCGACATCGGGGTGCGCAACGGGTTGATCACGAAGATCGGACAACGGGGCGAGTGCCTGGCTTCTCTCATTCAATTCGGTCGCAGCGCCGACCAACGCAGAGGTGCAGTAATGACATTGTCGGAAGAGATCAGGAAAGTGTATGCCGATGAGGAGGCGTCGGGACGTCTCCCAAAGACCCTGGCCGACGTGCCGCATGGCTACGAACGCATCACACCGGAATGGATGACGCAAGTGATGTGCCGCAACGTGCCGGGAGCTCACGTCACTCGATTGGAATTGGGAGAGGCAAGCAGCGGATCATCGAACCGCCAGCGCATCTTCCTCGACTATGACATTGCCGGACTCGCGGCCGGTCTGCCGCGATCGGTTTTCTGCAAAGGGTCGATGGTGCTGGCCAACCGACTCTTGCTGGGAACGACCCGGTGTGCGCGCGGCGAGGCGACGTTCTTCAACAAGATACGTCCTCGTGTACCGATACAGGTGCCCACGCCCATTCATGCGGCTTACGACGAGAGAACGTACGGGTACATCGTGGTGATGGAAGATCTCACGGGGATCGCGCAGTTCTGCGATGAAACCACGTCCGTCGACTTCGAGCGCGCGGCCGACATGGTGCGACTGCTGGCGAATCTGCATGCGCCTTTCTACGAGAGCGCCGAGCTTGGCACTTCGACGGTACCTTACATGCAGTGGTCCGACTGGTGGCTGAGTCAAATGGAAGTGTCACCCGACTACGGCGAATCGTGCGACAGAGGGTTCGAAGCGGCGCGACACGTCATCCCTGCGCGTCTGTTCCAACGGCGCGCCGAAATCTGGCCGCGCACGATGGAGTCGTGCGAGCTGCATCGAACATTGCCGCGCTGCCTGATCCACTGCGACACGCATTTGAAGAACTGGTTCGTCCTGAATGGACGTTCGGGCTTGTGCGATTGGCAGGTTGTCAATATCGGCCATTGGAGCCGCGACTTCATCTATGCCATGTCGACGGCGCTGACGATCGAGAATCGACGCAAGTGGCTGCCTGACCTGCTGGAGATGTATCTCGAGACCATGGCGGAGAAAGGAGTGCCCAAGGTCGGCGCGGATGAAGCGCTGACGTACTGCCGGCAGCAACTGCTCTCGGTTCTGGCTTTCTGGACCATCACCTTGCGACCTGCGAAAGGCATGCCGCCCATGCAGCCGGATGCGACGAGTCTGTGCTTCCTCGAGCGCATCTCAGCGGCAATGGACGATCTGGATGCACTCGACAGCTTCTGAGTGTGTACTACGGCGCTGATGCCTGTGGACGTGGTCCGTCACCCGTCGAGACGGTGATCTTGCCGAAATGACGCTGCGAAGCGAGCCAGGTGTCGCTCGTTCGCTAGTGGCTGCTTCCACCGAGACTCAGGTGAGAACCGTTTGCTCCGGCCCGTTTCAATCGAGGGCCGAGAGCAGATGCCAGCGCTGCCTCGATACGCTGTGCTTCGTCGCCGCAGGTGGCACCGAACAGCAGCAGGCCTATGCTGATCAGCAGCTCATGGTGCAGGCGTGCAGCATCCAGACTGCTGCCGATGCGGGCGGTGACGATTGTGCGGATGATGTCCTGCAGGGCGACAGCGAGCGTATCGCTGTTCACCCAGTACTTGAGCACACCGGAGTCCTGCAGGGATCGCAGATGAGCGTGGAAGGCACTCTTGCATCGATCCTCGATCAGGTCCGCAAGCAGGGGACGGTGAGCCTGATCTTTGAGGATGGCCACGAGCGACTGTGCGTAGCCGCGATCGAGCTCCGCGACTTTCGCGATCAGATCGCACCACACCAGCATGAAATTACGACTGGTGCGTGCGCTTTCGGCCTTGGCCCATTCGACGTGTGCCTGCAATAGCTCGTCGACGGACGAGGACAATATCTCCTCGCGGCCGCCCAGGTGGTTGTACAGCGTTTGCAGTGCCAGACCGCAACTGCCCGCCAGATCATTGATATGAAAACCAGCGTATCCGCGTTCGGAGAACAGACGACGCGCAGCGGCACGGATTCGTTTGCGCTGCCGTTCGGCCTGCAGCCGACGTGTATCGCCGCTGCGGCTCTCGATTGGAATCGGCGAGAGCGGTATCGGCTGGCCTTGGGTCGTCACATCACCATCGGTCTCGAGCACGATCTCCTCCACAATCGAGGGAATGGTTGTTGGGATGAGAGTCAGCCTGCTGTGTTACACGTACCACGGCCGACATTGCGGCGGATTGCGGCATCTGCGTACCGACACAAGTTACCCGTGAGCGGGTCCAGCCCGGATGGAGCTCCCATCCGGGCATGTTTGCGCGGGCGTTAGAAGCTGACGTCCAAGGTCACGAAGAGCGTGCGAGGATCGGCGGGAGCGTAGAAGTCGCCGTTATTCCCGCCCTGGGCGGACGTGAATATCGAATACTCCTCATCCAGCAGATTTCGTCCGGACAGCCTGATTCCCCACTTGTCGCTCGGTGCACGCCAACCGGCTGAGACACTGAGCAGCGTGTAGTCATCCTGCTGCAGGCGCTCATCCACCGTCCAGTTGAACCCATCGTTGTAAGTGGCCTGAACGTTCAAGCTGTATTCGCCACTGTTGGTCGGCAGTGTGTAGGTCGCTGCGGCAGTCGTCACGAGCTTCGGGGAATACACGATGTCGTAGCCCGAGGCATCGAACGCGACGGTCGCACCATTGCCACCCGTACCGGTCGGCGGATTCGACGCGGCATTGGGAAAGTTTTTGTATTCGCCATCCAGCCACGCTGTTGCCAGTGACAGCTGCAGGTCGTTGGTTGCCTGCCAGAGCACATCCAGGTCGATCCCTTTGATCTCAGCCTTTGCCGCATTGACACTCTGCAGAGTAATGCCCTGCAGAACCTGGAACTGCAGGTCCTTCACATCGTAGTAATACGCGGATGCGTTGACGCGTAGCCGGTTATTCAACAGATCCGACTTCATGCCGATCTCATAGGCGTCCATGATTTCCGGATCCACGGGAGGTGCCGCGGGCGCCACTGTGTTGAAGTTGCCGCTGCGAAAGCCGCGGTTGTAACTGGCGTACACCATCAGCTCATCCGAGAAACGGTGATCCAGCACCACGCGCCAGGTCGGCTCTTCCCAGGTCTTCGACTGTTTTTCAGTTGGAAAGGTACCGATGTCGATTCCACCCATGTGGCTGAACCCTTCAGGGCCTGGAGCCCAGAACTGGTTGCCGCCCGTCACATCGCGCTCATCGCGAGTGTAGCGAGCGCCCAGCGTCAGGCGGGTCGCGTCGGTAAACTTGTAAGCCACTTCTCCGAAGCCTGCGATCGACTGTGTATCGATCTTGCCGAAGAATCGATAGCTGTTGACAGCGCCTTCGGTACCCGGACCGAAGAAGGGTATGCGTTGCATGGAAGGGCCATCGAGTCGATAGGAGCCTGTTGCTTTCTGGTCGAGCAGGAACAAACCCGCGATCCAGGTGAACTTCGCATCCGGAGTATTGGAAAGAAGCTGGAACTCCTGCGACCAGGTTTTGTTGGTGTAGTCGATGTCCGCATCCATCTCCCAGATGCCTGCGCTGTCATTGTCGGCCAGTGAGTCCATGTCATCGTCCTTCCATGCCGTGATGCTGACGAGGTCCAACGGCTCGAAGCTGCGCTCGAACCTCAGCATGGCTCCCTGATTCCTGAACTTGCCGTAGGGGACCGTGTCCAGGATGACATCGTGCGAATCGGAGGGCTGCCGCTCCCCGTTGAAACTGATCGAGCCGGGCGGCATGTTGCGAACGTAACTTCTGTCGTCGTCGAAGTCCTCGATGAAATAACTCGCCGTAATCGAAAAATCTTCAGCCGTGTACTTCCACTTGGTTCTGGCGAAAATCGAATCCTCCTTCTGACCGACATCCGAGCCGGTAGCCAGGTCCTTACCATAGCCTTCGCCCTGATCCGAATAGGACAGGGTCAGATCAGCGGCAAGCCCGTCGGTAATCTCCGTGGTCCCGTACAGATCCACGCCGAGGTAGTCGTAGTCGCCATAGGTGAAGCTCGCGTCGGCGGCAGTCTCGGGAGATGGGTCTTTGGTGATGATGTTGATCACGCCACCCGTGGTGTTGCGCCCGAAGAGCGTCCCTTGCGGACCCTTCAGCACCTCCACTCGCTCGACCTTCTTCAGGGACAGAAAGTTTCCCGTCACCGAGCCGAACCACACGCCATCGACGTAGGTGCCGACCGCGCCTTCCTGCCCGCCTGAACCGTCCTGATTGCCGACACCGCGTATATAGGCTACCGAGCCCGCACCATTCTGAGTGATCTGCAGTGCAGGGGTCACAGCGGAGAGCTCTTCGCTATCGAAGACGGCAAACTTCTCCAGTGACTCCCCCGTCAGGGTCTGAATAGCGATCGGTACGTCCTGCTGACTCTCCTGGCGCTTCTGTGCCGTGACGACAATCTCTTCCAGCTGTGCGACCGAGTTCGTCGCGTAAGCAACCCCCGACAACAGGCACACTGCAGCGAGTCTCGATGATGGTTTCATGTTCTGGATCCCCCTGATGAATGCTTCAGTACGTTGTTGACCTGCACCACCGGCGTACGGCCGATCTGTAGAGACTCATGTTCAGTGACTGAATGCGTGGCGTGTGCGCACGGGATTCGTCGCATCGGATCACTTTGAATCGAGCGCAGCGCGCTGAGCGCTCTCGCGGAGGAACTCGTCGAACAGGGCGTCCTGTGTATCGCCCCAACCGATGCGGCTTTCGCCTTCGAGCCTCCATTTCGTCAACGCGAAGAAGAAAGTCATATTCGGCCGGACGCTCATCGGCAAGCGCGCCTCGATGCTACCGTCGAGGTCATCGCGCTCGTCGTTCTCGTCGATGATCTCAAGTTGCACCTTGATAGGGGCGAGGCTGCCGGCTTCACGCCAAGCAGCTTGCCCGCATTCCAGACGTAGCCCCAGATAGGATTCTTTCCGTTGGCCATCTCCAGATAGCGCTGGCCGATGACAGGATTCAGGTCGGAGCTTTACCCTGGAAGATCATGATACCGCCGCTCGTCACATCGAACTTCGGATGAGCCCAGTGGTAGATCTCGCAGTGGATCTTCTGCGGCGACTGGGCGTGCAAGATCTCGGCGCCGGCACGGCAATCCCGGCAGCACGGACTCGAGTGCGATGAGTACGTCCGCGACTGCGGCCGATGCGATTGTTCGGTGAGCATCGCGGCACGGAGGATGGGCGCATGCTCGAACGAATGGTTAGCGACGCGCATGCCGTCGACAAGCAAGAAGTGTGGAAGGTTTCCGCTAATTACTCCAAAAGTAGAGCTGAATGTTCGCCGAACTGTGGAAAAAGCTTGCCGCGGCTTCCAAACTTGGGGCAGACGGGGCGCGGGTCGGTTGAGTTCACCAGCACCATCGGCAGGGTCGAGAGGCGTGACGCTTACTGATCGAAGAGGCGATATGCAGAATCCAGAAATCGAAAAGATCACACGGCTTTACGAAGCAGACCGGGCGAGCGGTCGGAAAGCGGTTCAGGCAGAAGACATTCCCATCACCTACGAGTCGATCACCCCGGAGTGGCTGACCGCGGTCTTGTGCAAGGATCACCCGGGGGCGCGTGTGACCGCTTATCGTTTGGGTCCCGCGGACGACGGCACCAGCGGCCGGCGTCGCATCCACATCGAGTACAACGACGCGGGCAGAGGCGCGGGTCTGCCTGCAAGCGTATTCGCAAAGTCTTCGCAAGCGCTGATCCACCGCATCAGCTACAAACTCAACGGCAGCACCTATGCGGAGACCAATTTCTACAACCACGTGCGTCCGCTGCTCGAGATCGAATCGCCGCGCTCGCGCCACGCGCGTTCGGATGCCGAAACGTGCAATTCGATCGTGCTGCTGGACGACCTCGAGGGATACGCAAGCTTTTGCGATGAACATACCGTGATCACGCGCGATGACGCGCTCGGCATGGCGATGACACTCGCCGACCTGCATGGTCCTCTCGCCAATCCGGCTGTGTTCGCTCGCATACGCCCGCATTTCGCGACCTGGACGACGCGGTGGGCGGGTCTCGTGCAGAACAATCACATGAAGGAATACACCAACAAGGGGTTCCTCGCCGCCGAAGCGGTCATACCCAAGCGACTGTTCGCCCGCTTCGAGGAGATCTGGCCGCGCACGATGGATTCCGTTCGACAGCATGAATCCTTGCCGCATACGTTCAGTCATGGCGATACCCATCTCGCGAACTGGTATCGAACGACCGATGGACGAATGGGGATCGGCGACTGGCAGGGCGCATGGCTGGGACATTGGTCGCGCGACTTCATCTACGCGATCTCCACCGCACTCACCGTCGAGAACCGCCGCGCATGGGAGCGCGATTTGCTGAGTGCTTATCTCGAGCGCAGCCGGGAGCACGGCTTGCCGAGGATATCGGTGGACCAAGCCCTGACATGGTGCCGTCAACAGTCGCTTTCCTCGCTGGCCTACTGGACCGTCACCTATACGCCGTCACCGGGAATGCCGGAGGACATGCAGCCGAAGGATCGAACCCTCGTGTTCATCGGACGGCTGGCCCACGCCGTCGATGATCTGGAAGGGCTGGATAGCTTCGGGTAGCTACGGGCCCGTTCATAAGCGCACATGCAGCCATCCAATCATCAATTACTGAAGCAGCTTCGCAAGTCGACACAACAGTTGTCTCGAGAGGCGACCCGCCCGGAACACAAAGCGCTATTGGAGGCGATGGATGTCGTCCTCAACGAGCTGCTGCTGCGCTGCGACCGCGAGTTCTTCATCGACTACTACGACCGCGGTCGCCGCCTTCTCGTGGAGGGCCTCGAGTTGCTGGGCGATCAGGCCGGCACTCTGGGTTCGGAGATGGCATCACTGCCGCATTCGCTGGATCCTGGTCTCGGTACGGACACCATCGGCGCACAGTCCGTCCGCCTCTCCGATCTGTTGACGCGACTGATTCGCATGATCGGAGCGGGTGGTCATCCTCGCTGCGAAGCGCTGCTTCGACGCATCACGGCCTGGGAGTTGAGCTTGTTCGCGCACCGCTTGAAGCGGATACCCGTCGATCACGCGCAACTGAACAGTCGAAGCGTCACGATCACTCGCGAGAACCTGGAGACGTACCTGCGCCTGAAGAAGCCCGAGTGGAAGGACCTCGAGGTCACCCACTTTCAGCGCATTGCGGGCGGTTTCTCCAAATGCACGCTCTTGTTCGATACGGTCGACACGGTGAATGGCAGCCAGTCATTCGCAATTCGGGCCGAACAGCCGATCCACATCATGGATCTGGATGGTTCGGACGTGAGCAACGAATTCTGGGTGGTCAGGAAAGCGTTCGAGTCCGGCATACCCGTGGCGGAGCCGCTGTGGCTGGAAACCGACCGCCGGTTCCTCAACGCCCGGTTCATCGTTTCGCGCAAGGCAGTCGGTCGAAACTTCGGCACGGCAAAAGGCGGCGATGGACGCCTGTCGCTCGCGGCGACGAAGGATCTGGCGCGTGTCATCGCGCGCATCCATGACATTCCGCTGGAGCGCGACGCCCAGTGGGTCAACGCAAGCCATTTCGGCAAGTGGATGGACCTGGGTGCGACGACACGCCTCAACACGCTGGCGCGCGTCGAATATTGGAACAGACAGTGCGTGGCAGCGAACATTTTCCCATCGCCATGCATCGCCAGGGCGCTGACATGGCTCGCCGCGAACGTGCCGGACTACGACGCACCGCCGGTGTTCCTGCATGGGGATTTCGGCCCGCACAATATCCTCCTCGATGGCGATCGGGTATCCGCGGCGCTCGACTGGGAAATCGCGACCCCTGGCGACCCGGCCTACGATGTGGCCTGGTTTCTGAACTGCGCCGGCGTCGCTGTCGATCGCGAAGAATTTCTTGGGGCCTATCGCGATGCGGGCGGCAAGACGTTGAGCGCGTATCGATTGCGCTACTACGACGTCTTCGTGTCCATGATGATGCCGGCCACCTGCAATGCCTCGCTGCGACTCGTCGAGGAGCAGGACGCCACCAACATCAACATCGCGCTCTACGGTCTGCAGTTCATGCACGAGTATCCCAGCCGGCTCGAAACCGCAATCACGAACGCGGAGTCGGTGGCGCATTTGCAATGAGCATTCCATTGGCACCTTGACGCACACCGGAACGAGGGGACCTGATCATGAGCGAAGCGAACACAGCCGCGACGCGAAAATTCTTCGGAGCGGCCGACACCGGAACATGGAATCGAGCTCATCGTGTAGCTTCTTCAGGTGTGTTTTTCAGCCGCAGACGCGTCTCAGCAGGTCAGCCTCGATCTCTCATCGCCTGTTCCGCCGCCAGGCGGCCAGGCCAGCCGCAAACGCCGCCAGACGGATGTGAGCCCGCGCTCGCGAGATACAAACCCTCGAACGGCGTCTTGTAACCGCCCAATCCAGGCGCAGGCCTGTTCATCAGCATGCGGGACGGGATCATGTCGACATGGAAGTAAGCGCCATTGGGCGCACCGAACTGATCCTCGAAGTCTTTCGGGCTGTGTTCGACGCGGCCGATCTCCAGATCGAGTCCGTCTGCGTAGTGCCTGACGGCCGATCGAATCTGTTCACTATAGGCGGGTTTACATGCGGCCCAACCACCCAGCGGGTTGATCGGCGTGTTGACATACAGATAGAACACGTCCTGCCCCTTGGGTGCGATGCTCGTGTCGTTGGCCGACATGATTGCGAAATACAGCGGCGGCCGGAAATTCACGGGCTCGCCACGCAGGCAGGCTCGATGTTGGTCGATGTGCTGCTCGAGTGTGCCCGTCATGAAGGTGGTCTTGCGCACATCCATGTCGTCGCGCCTGGCGCGCTTGGCGTGTGCTTTTGGATAACTGATCGGGCCGCCAATCGCATAGTCGATTTTGAACGGCGCTACGGCCACAGAATTGGCGGGAATGAAACCGACCTTATTGCGGAGCTCGCGATTCATTGCCGCTTCCGGCAGCAGCTTGCCCAGCGCCACTTGCGGCGCGCAGTTGGCGAGCACGCCACGGCGCGCGAACAATTCCTCGCCGCCTGCGATCCGCACCCCCTTCACTTGGGCGCCGTCGAGTAACAAGTGCTCGACCTTGTGATTGCAGCGGATCTCACCCCGGTGCGCCGTCAGGCATTTTTCCATCGCCCGAATCATGCCGCTCATGCCGCCGACGGGACGAAAGATGCCAGCGCGATGCACGCTGCCAAAGGCCGACAGGAACACGCCGCTGGCCTGCACCGTGGCGGGCGCGAACATGCACGCCCAGAAAGCCCATAGTCCACGCATGGCTTCGGACTCGAACGTCTCTGAGAACATCTCGAACGCACTGACCGACAGCATGCGGGCGAGCACCTTGCGCATCTTGCGATCGGTTGCAACCTTGAGCAGCATCTTGACCAACAGGCTCTTCGGTAGATGTGCAGGGTGGTGCGGCATGATGGCTTCGAGGCCGCCCATGACGAAATCGATGGCGCTGCGTAGCTCGACGTAGGTCTGGGCGTCCCTGCGTGAGAAGTAGTTGATCTCTGCGACCGTGCGCTCGAAGCTCTTGTGTAGCAACAGCGTCTCTCCATCTTCACCCATCCAGCCATAGGGTGCGTCCAACGGCACGGCATCGTAGCCATGACGGCGAAGATCGAGGAACTCGACCATCGGGCTGTGGGCCATCAACGCGTCATCCATCGCGCCGATGCTCAGATGGTGTTGCGGAGCTGCCGGAACGAAGGGGTGGCTGACGGAGAGTCCCCCGGCGATCGCTCTCTGCTCCACGACGAGCACTGACTTGCCCGCCTTGGCCAATGTGCAGGCCGCCGTCAAGCCGTTATGGCCGGCGCCGATGACGATGTAGTCCCAGGACTGACTCATAGACTTGCTTTCGATCCTGCCCGATGGGCACGCCGCAGTTGGTTTGGTGACGGTACAGCGTTTCCTGCGCTGCAGCATTGCTGCAACGACAGTCGCGTCTATAGTATGGCCGCACTAGACTAGTATGGTTAGACTAAAGCGCAAAGTGCCAGCCAGTGTAGCCGAGAACATCGCGCATGCTCTCACGCCAAGCCAGATTGAATGTCTTCAAACGTGCCTCGTGGAGCGGCCAAGCACCCAAGCAACAGCAAGCTCAAACGGAAAGCAACGGGAAGTCATGAGTGAAAGTGAAATCGCCATCGAATCGCGGATGAGTCGGGACAACGCCGTCGGTCACGTACCGGGTGAGCTCGGCGTGTGGATGTTCATCGTCGGAGACCTCATCGTCTTCTCGTTGTTCTTCGTGACCTTTCTGT
>DATELY010000147.1:0-3686 GCA_035276085.1 Steroidobacteraceae bacterium
CCCCACCCTGTCCCTCCCCCGCTGACGCAAGGGAGGGGACGCTTGGCGCAACTGTCGAAGCACGCGTCCCCTCCCTTGCGAAGCGGGGGCCGCTCCTGCGCATCCCTGCGCCCGCGCCATTCGTGCGTCCTGCACATCAGAGGGACAGGGTGGGGGCACGTGCACTCGCCCTGCTATTCGTCATCGGCTTCACAGCCTGCTCTTCGTCTTCTCCACCTAAAGAAGCAGCAGCACCTGTTGCCAACGACGTATCAGCAGCCGCGACTCAACAACCGCAAGCCGACCCCCCCGAAGCCATCGCCGACTACGAACGCGCCATGCAGCTCATGAGCGCCGGCGACACCGCGGGAGCCGAGCGGGCACTCAAGCAACTCGCAGACAAATACCCCGCCTATGCGGGACCGCTGATCAACCTTGCGATCCTGCATTCGAAGGCCGGCCGCAATGCCGACGCGGAATCCGAGCTGAAGCAGGCCATCCAGCGCAATCCCAGTAGCGCCCCTGCGCATAACCAGCTCGGCATCCTTTATCGCAAGCTCGGGCGCTTCAAGGAAGCAGACGACGCCTATCAACAGGCCGTGCGCTCAGACCCGAACTACGCGCTCGCGCATTTGAATCTTGGCGTTCTGTACGACCTGTACCTGGAACAGCCACAGCGCGCCCTCGAAAGTTACGAACGTTACTTACAGCTCGAACCGAATCCCCAGCCGAAGGTTCAGGGTTGGGTGAAGGAGCTGCGTACGCGCCTGGGTGTCCACGAGCCTGCCGCGGCCGAAGCCGCGCCGGCTGTTGCGCCCCCCAGCGCCCCAGGGGCAGGAGCGTGAGATGAAGACATCGATCCCATGGTCGATCGCAATGGTTCTCGCGGTATGCGCGACGTCGGCCGTGGCGGCAGATCCGCCACCGGCAACCGCACCGCAGAAGCCTGCGCAAGCAGCGCCGGCATCTGACGAGTCAGCCGAGGCTGATGCCGCCAAAACTCCGCGGCGACGCAACGCAAACGATCGCCTGGACCTGGACACGACCGTCGTGACGGGTAATCGTGAGTTGCCCAAGGTGCTGTACATCGTCCCGTGGAAGAAAGCGGATCTGGGAGAGCTGCCCGGACAGCCGTTCAATACGCTCCTGGACGAGGCCCTCACGCCCGTGGATCGCGACGTTTTTCGTCGAGAAGTGACGTATTACGACGCTGTTGCGGCGGGTCGGAGCGCGGGCGACGTGCCTGCCCCCTCCGGATCGCCCACAGGCAAGGCGCAGTGAGAATTGGTTCTCGGCATTGAATCGTTTACCTAACGCATTTTTCGCTTCTCAATCACCAGCTGCGATTCGGGTTCGCATGTGACCCGATTCTTTTAAGGAGCCGCCGATGGAGTTCTATCACTTCATAGTCAATTTCTTCCGCGAGGGTGGATTCTTCCTCTACCCGCTCGCGGTCATCTTTGTCGTCGGTGTGGCGATCGCCATCGAGCGTACGGTGTATCTCACCAAGGAGATGGTGCTGAACCGCAACGTGTGGAGCGACGTGACGCCGCTCATCGGCGCCGGCAACTTCAAGCAGGTGGTTGCCATCACCTCCAAGTCGAAGTCGGCGATCGCGACCGTGCTCAACTACGGCATCGCACGCCTGGCCACGGCCCGACGCCGCGACGACGTGGAGAAGGCGATGGACGAGAGCCTGCTC
Organism: Steroidobacteraceae bacterium; assembly: GCA_035276085.1. GTDB lineage: Bacteria > Pseudomonadota > Gammaproteobacteria > Steroidobacterales > Steroidobacteraceae > DATELY01. The sequence continues at coordinate 1,682 of DATELY010000147.1, forward strand.
GAGATCATCCCGCGCCTGGAGAAGCGCACGCACTATCTCTCGTCGCTCGCCAACATCGGTCTGCTCACCGGTCTGCTCGGCACCATCATCGGCCTCATCGGCGCGTTCGCCGCGATCTCCACCGCGAACCCGGCGGAGAAGGCCAGCTTGCTGGCGGCGAGCATCTCGGTCGCGATGAACAACACCGCCTCGGGCTTGATCGTCGCGATCACGCTGCTGCTGGCGCACATGTTCCTGGAAGCGAAGACCACGAAGCTGATCGACAGTCTGGAAATCGCCGCGGTGAAGTTCCTGAACGCAGTCGTCGAGCGCCGGCAGGTGCCAGAAGCTGCGCTCGACGAGGCGGTGTCCGTGCCGACTCGCGCTGCTCCGGCTCGCGGGATGGCCTGAGCCATGGCGCAGTCGAAGGCCGCGGGACGCGTCCAGCGGAATCACCGCCGGTATCGCGGTCGGCACGGACTGAACGTCGTGCCGATGATCGACATGATGGTCATCCTCGTGTTCTTCCTGATCTTCTCGGCGGTGTTCACGCGCACGCACGTGCTCGAGCTGAACCTGCCGGGCGCGGATGCGGCCGTGCCGGATCTGCCGGAAGGATTGAACCTCGAGGTGATCGTGCGTCAGTCCGGGATCGATGTGGCTGACCGTGGCACGGGCGTGCTCAGGCAGTTGCCGCGCGGCGCGGGTGAGTACGATCTCAAAGGCCTGTCGGAGTATTTGCAACTGGTGAAATCCAAGTACCCCGAGCATCGCGACGCCACGATCCTGCTCGAGCCCGAGATCGCATACGACACCTTGGTGCAGGTCATGGACACGGTGCGTGTGTTTGCAGTGCCCAACTCGAACTGGGACATGGCCGAGCTGTTTCCGAACGTGTCCGTGGGAGACGCGCCGACATGACTCCTTATCGCATCAAGCGGCATCGAAAGCGCGAGCATGCGCAAGACTCGCACATGGCGCTCGTGCCGTTCATCGACATGTTGATGATCCTCTGCGTGTATCTGATCACGCAGAACTCGGACGTCGAGATCCTGCCGAACAGCAAGAACATCTCCATTCCGCAATCGATCGCGACGACGCTGCCGCGTCCGACGGTGGTCGTCATGATCACCAAAGATGACGTGCTGGTCGACGGCCGTTTCATCGCCAAGGTCACCGACGTCGCGCAGGCGGAAGACAACGTGATCCCGCCATTGAGCGCTGCGCTGAAGGGCCAATCCGATCGTGTGCTCTCCAAGGCCGCCGAACAGCGTCCGGAAGAGCGCGAAGTGACGATCATGGGCGATCGCGGCGTGCCGTACAGCGTGCTGCGGAAGATCATGGCCACGTGCACCGACGCCGATTACGGCAAGGTCTCGCTCGCTGTGATCGAACGCGAACGCGCGACGACGGCGAAAGGGTGACCCGTGAGTAGCGCGACGCTCAATCTGGCCCCGTACTACCGCCTCTACGAGCTGCCATGGTCGCCGACCCAGGAGGTCGAGCAGCGGTTCCGCAAGATCCTGCGCAACCTGCTGATCGTCTTCGCCCTGTTCGCGATCGCCATTCCGTTTCTACCCGTGCAGGATCGTGCCGAACGCGCTGCCCCCGCCATTCCGGATCGCGTCGTGCAGTTGGTGCTGGAAAAGAAAGCGCCTCCGCCACCTCCGCCGCCGCCGAAGGTCGAGCCGAAAGAGCAGCCCAAGCCCGAAGCAGTGAAACCAGAGCCGAAGCCGCAACCGCAGCCCAAGCCCGAGGAAGCGCGCGAGAAGGCAAAGAACACCGGTCTGCTCAAGCTGCAGGATCAGCTGGCGGACCTGCGTGACAACAGCATCGTCGAGAAGGCGGCGCTGACGAAGAACCTGACCGGCGCCGTGGGCGAGCAGACGCGTGCGGAACGCTCGCTGATCACATCACGCGTGGGCGCAAGCAGCGGCGGCATCAATACTGCGGCACTCAGCCGTGGCTATGGCAGCGGAGCAGGCTCGCTCACCGGGCATGAGACGACGCAAGTGGCCTCGGCCAC
>DATELY010000148.1:0-15432 GCA_035276085.1 Steroidobacteraceae bacterium
GAAGAAGCGTCCGATTCTGGCGTATACCCCGGTGGGCGCCGTGGTGCATGCGGTGAAGAATGTCACCAGCAAGATCGATCTCAAGAACATGAAGATCGAAGGTGAGGTGCTCGATAGCACGAGTCTCGAGCAACTGGGCGCGGTGACGACCAGCCGCGGCAGCCTCAGTTCCGCCACCATCGATCCAACCAAGCAAGTGACCTGGCAGGAGCTCGATCACGTATTCAGTGCGATCGGCAAGCGCCTGCGTTGTCGTCTCGACAATTCGCACAGGCCCGACTCACAACAGGAGAACTGCGGTGCCATCGGCCTGGCGCCAGCAGTGACGGCGGCTTCGGAGCAGTGACATGCCAAGCAACGCAGTCTCGATACTTTGCATGGTGTCCTCTCTGGTGCTGGTGACGACGGCGGGCGCGCAGGCTCCACCATCCGCGCAAGGCAAGAGTCTGGCTGCATCGGCAGGTGTCTTCGCGTATCCCGCGAAGGGACAGAAACCCGACAAGCAGGCCCAGGACGAAGCCGAATGCTACAACTGGTCCAAACAGCAATCCGGCTACGACCCGATGTCGCCGCCGCCTCCGCCCGCGCCGGCGCAGGCCGCTGAAGTGCCCAAGTCGACTGCCGATGGGTCGCGTGCGCGAGGTGCACTGAGAGGCGCAGCTGCGGGCGCGATCATCGGTGAAGTCGCCGGTAATGACGCGGGCAAGGGTGCGGCCATCGGCGCGACCGCGGGCGTGCTCGCCGGAGGTCGCCAGAACCGCATGGCGCAATCGCAGAAACAACAGGAAGGCGAACAGCAAGCGCAAGCCGATGCGGCACAGGCGGCCGCTGCGCAGCAGGAGCTGGCGAATGCGTTCAAGAAGGGTATGGCGGTGTGCCTCGAGGCACGTGGATATACGGTGAAGTGATCTCGTGGTGTCGAGGATCACGGCACGGTCGCAACAATCATGGGCGACGGTCAGTGCCTTCGGTCTGCGGAACCCTTCGGAGGCGCTGGGCGCAAAGGGGTGTCGCTCCGTTCACCCGTTCGCACAGGCTCAATACGAGGTCGAAGGGTTCCGCACTTTTTACTCGCGCTGCTGGCGACTGAGCTGCTGTCGGTGTGTGCCGCCCAGGCGGCAGACCCTGCGACTGCCGCAACCACACATCGACCGCGCATAGGTCTCGTGCTGGGCGGCGGGGGCGCCCGCGGCGCCGCGCACATCGGCGTGCTGCATGTTCTGGAAGATCTGCGCATTCCCATCGATTGCGTTGCCGGCACGAGCATGGGTTCGCTCGTCGGTGCCGCCTACGCGAGCGGCATGACGAGCGGCGAGATCGAAAAACTGGTCAAGGCGATCAATTGGAGTGAGACGTTCGGCACGGCCGGCACGAGAGCCCTGCAGCCCGTGTCGATCAAGACGGCCAATCCGACCTACAGCAACAAGCTCGAGTTCGGCGTGAAGGGCAACGGTCTGCTGGCTCCGGCGGGGTTGATGGCGAGTCAACAGATCGAGTCCATCCTGCGCTCGATCGTCGGCCGCGCGCGCTATCACGAAAGCTTTGACGGCTTGCCCATTCCGTTTCGTGCGATCGCCACGGATATCGGTTCCGGTGAGATGATGATTCTCGAAGGAGGCGACCTGGCCGTCGCCATGCGCGCCAGCATGGCCGTGCCCGGTGCGTTCGCGCCCGTGACATTGGACGATCGCGTGCTCGTCGATGGCGGGCTCGTCCGCAACTTGCCGGTCGACGTCGCACGCAATCTGTGCGCGGACGTGATCATCGCATCGTCGCTCGTGAGTCCGGAGCCGACGGCCGAGAGCTTGCAGTCCGCGCTGGGCGTCGTGTCGCAGATGGTCGATCTGATGGTCAAGAACAACGAGCGCGCGCAGCTCGCGACGCTGCGTGACGGCGACATACCGATTCTCATCACGCTGCCGAACATCGGCTCCGGCGACTTCGACAAGGTGCCGGCAGCCATTCCCTTGGGTGAGGACGCGGCTCGCGCCGTCGCGCCGCGGCTCGCTCACCTCGGCGTTTCCCAAAGCGAATATGCGCAATGGCGCGCCCGTATCGAGGCATCCGCGGTCGATACCTCACGACGCCCCGATGTCAGCGGTATTCACATTGCGGGTCTGAAGCGGACCAATCCGGACGTTGTCAGCAAGGTGGTCAAAACGCATGTTGGCCAACCATTGGATGAAGCGAAGATCGTCGGCGATGCCCAGCGGATCTTCGCGCGCGGTGATTTCGAGTCGGTGGACTATCGGGTCGATGAGGAAGGCACGGAGGCCCAGGTCACGTTTCTCCCGAAGGAAAAGTCGTGGGGACCGAACTACCTGCGCTTCGACCTGGGGCTCATGTCGTCGTTGGGCGGCGATACGGGCTTCGTCCTGCGGGCCGATCACACGCGCACCTGGGTGAACTCGCTGGGTGGCCGCTGGGAAAGCGGATTGCAAGTGGGCAGCACGACGGTGGCCGAAACGGCGCTGTTCCAACCGCTGGATCTGCGACAGTCGCTCTTCGTCGAACCCAGCATCCGTTGGCGTCGCGACCTGCAGGATCTCTACGATCGCGGCGATCGCGTCGCACGTTACAAATTCACAGCGCTCGATGTGCGGCTCGATGGCGGTATCGCACTCGGCAATTGGGGCGAGTGGCGCGTGGGCGCAAGAGCCGTTCGCAGCGACGTCGAAGCCGATACGGGCGACAAGCTGCTGCCCGAGGTCCACAACTTGAAGTCGAATGGATGGACTTCGCGCTTCGTGCTCGACACCCGCGATTCTCCTTTCATTCCGACGCGCGGCTCGTACGTGGATGTCGATCTCTTTGCGGCCGAGCCTGCGTTCGGTTCGGACGATTCCTACCAACGCGCCCGTCTCCTGGCGCAGCACGTCGTTCCGGTGCGCGGCGATCTGCTCTACCTGCAGGCGGATGCCGGATCGGATTTCGGCAGCGATCTGCCGGCCCACGATCTGTTCACGCTGGGCGGTGCCAGCCAATTCGCCGGTTTCGAAAGCGACGAGCTGCGCGGTCGCGAATATGCAATGGGACGCATTGCCTATCTGCGCAAGGTGACGGACCTGCAGACGCTGCTCGGGCAGGCGCTGTACGCAGGCGTGAGCCTCGAGGCAGGCAACATGTACGAGCGCATCGATGAGCCGTCGAACCAGGACACGATTTTCGGCTCGAGTCTGTTCTTCGGGGGACGAACCCCGATCGGCCCCTTGGTGATCACATTCGGTTATGCGGAAGGAGGACACAAATCCGCATACGTGCAGTTGGGCCGCCCGCTGCAGGAGCGATGAATATGAGCGCGAATGCGGAGTCGGCCCGACTGAAAGAATGCCGTCAGGGCGTGCCCTGGAAGAAATGGGGTCCCTACTTGAGCGAGCGGCAATGGGGCACCGTCCGCGAGGACTACAGCCGCGATGGCAATGCCTGGAACTACTTCTCGCACGACCAGGCGCGCTCGCGCGCGTATCGATGGGGAGAAGATGGCATCGCGGGCATCAGCGACGAGAAGCAGCTGCTGTGCTTTGCGCTCGCGCTCTGGAACGGCAACGACCCGATCATCAAGGAACGCATGTTCGGGCTCACCAATCAGGAGAGCAATCACGGTGAGGACGTCAAGGAGTACTACTTCTATTTGGACAGCACGCCCACGCACTCGTACATGAAGCACTTGTACAAGTATCCGCAGCGGGCCTATCCCTACAGCGACCTCGTGAACACGGCGGCGCGGCGCGGAACGAACGAGCCCGAATACGAGTTGCTCGACACCGGCGTGTTCGATGACGATCGTTACTTCGATGTGTTCACGGAATACGCAAAGGACAGTCCGGAAGACCTCGCGATTCTCATCACCATCGTCAATCGCGGGCCCGATGAGGCGGAGCTCCACGTGCTGCCGACGCTGTGGTTCCGTAACACCTGGGCCGCTCGCGGCAACGACGAACGTCCGGAATTGCGCGCTGCCTGTTCCAGCGACACGGCCAGCACTGTCGTTGCGAAGCACCTGCTGCTGGGCACGCGCTACCTGTACTGCGAGCCGGGCGCGGAGCTGCTGTTCACGGATAACGAGACCAACGAACGGCGTCTGTTCGGCCGCCCGAACGCCAGCGCTCACACCAAGGATGCGATCAACGACTATCTCGTGCTCGGCCAGCGCGATGCCGTCAACCGCCAGCAGTTCGGGACCAAGGTTGCAGCTCATCACAGACTGCGCATCGCCGCGCAAGGCACGGCGAAATTGCATCTGCGCTTGTGCGTGCGGGAAGGTGTGCCGCCCGCGGATTGGATCCAGCAGGTCGAACGCACGATCGCGCAACGTCAGTCCGAAGCGGACGGCTTCTATGCCCGCCTGCTGGACAACTCCACGCCGGACGAGCGGCAGGTGTTTCGCCAGGCGCTCGCCGGCATGTTGTGGACGAAGCAGTTCTACTACTACGACCTGCAGCGCTGGTTGAACGATCACGAGCGCTCGAATGCGGTGCGCAACCAGCAGTGGCTGCACATGTGCAACGAGCACGTGATCTCGATGCCGGACAAGTGGGAGTACCCCTGGTATGCCGCGTGGGATCTCGCTTTCCACACCGTCGCTCTCAGCATCGTCGACCGGCAACTCGCAGAAGAGCAACTCGAGCTCATGCTGCAGTCCGTCTATCTGCACCCGAACGGCCAGATCCCTGCCTACGAATGGAACTTCAGCGATGTCAATCCTCCGGTGCATGCGTGGGCCGTGCTCTTCATGCACACGCTCGGACGGAGTCATGGACATCCCTTGAGCCACGACTATCTGCGCACGGTCTTCCAGCGTCTGATGCTCAACTTCAATTGGTGGGTCAATCGCAAGGATCGCGGCGGTAATAACGTGTTCGAAGGTGGATTCCTCGGGCTGGACAACATCGGCGTATTCGATCGCAGCAAGCCGTTGCCGGGCGGTGGCTCGCTCGAGCAGGCGGACGGTACCGCGTGGATGGCGTTCTACAGTCAGACGATGATGGCGCTGGCGCTCGAGCTGGCCCGCGAGGATCCGCTGTACGAAGAGATGGCCGCAAAGTACCTGGAGCATTTCTTGTGGATCGGTGCGGCCATGGACAAGGATGGCGACGTGGACGATGAGCTGTGGGATGAGACGGACGGCTTCTTCTACGACGTGCTGCTGCTGCCGAACGGTTCGGCAATGCGCTTGAAGATCCGCTCGATGGTGGGATTGCTGCCGCTGTTCGCGACGCTGACGGTCGAGCCCGATATCGCCGAGCGCTTCCCGAATTTCATCGCGCGAGCGCGTCAGTTCGTCGCGCGGCATCCACAGATCGTCGACAACGTTGCGAGCATCGAGGCGAAGGGCGTGAACGGTCGCCGGCTGCTGGCCGTCGTGGACGAAAAAAAACTGCGCAGGATCCTGGCGCGCATGCTGGATCCACAGCAGTTCCTGAGTCCGTTCGGCATTCGCTCATTATCGCGCGAACACCTCGAGCATCCGTACACGCTCGATCTCGGCGGGCAGGTGTACACGGTCAAGTACACGCCGGCCGAATCCGATTCGCGCATGTTCGGCGGCAATTCCAACTGGCGCGGGCCCATCTGGTTTCCCGTGAACGCGCTGATCATTCGTGCGCTGCTCGAGTTCTATCGTTTCTACGGCGATGCGTTCAAGGTCGAATGCCCGACGGGCAGCGGCCGGATGATGACGTTGTTCGAGGTGGCACAGGAGCTGTGTCGCCGGCAGGCTGCGATCTTCCTGCGCAACGCGCACGGACGCAGACCCGTCTACGGCGGCACGGAGAAGTTCCAGACGGATCCGCACTGGCGCGATCATGTGCTGTTCTTCGAGTACTTCCATGGCGACAACGGCGCCGGCCTGGGCGCCAGTCATCAAACCGGGTGGACCGGTCTGGTCGCGCGCACGCTGCAGATCAGCAATGTGCTGTCGGCGGCGGACTTCCTGTAGGCCGATCGATACTCCTCCCTCACAGGCGCGCGGCTGAGCGTTTCTTCGGCCTAGTGTCACGGCAAATGCCCCTCGCGCGGATGGTTCCGGCAGCAGCGGAAAGCCAACATCGGCGCCAGTGGAGCGTTGCCACGATGTGGGAGCCAACATGAATAAGCCTTCAACAAGCGTCGCGTTCGCCATCGCGGCAGCTCTTGCGATGGGATCAACGGCTGTGCACGCACAGGCCACAGAGACTCCGTGGAGCCTGGAGCTCACCCCCTACTTCTGGGGCGTCGGCGCAGACGGTGACCTGACGGTCCGCGGGCAAGAAGCGAAAATTGACCAGAGCTTCAGTGACACCATCGACAAAATGGACCCGAGCGGCTCGCTGCTGGGAGTGCTCCGTTACAGCCACTTCTTAGTACTGACGCAGCTGGATTACGTGCAGACGGACACCAATAACCTCGACGATGAGGATGCGCCCGACGGTGGCCGCCTCAAAACGGACGCGTTCCTGGGCACCCTGGGGTTCGGCTATTCGTTTGGAGACTTCGTCGAGAAGCGCGCCGTGGATGTGCTCATCGGCGGACGGTATCTGGACATGGAGCACAAACTCACGATCGACAACGTGGGCAAATTCAAACGCGACCGTGACTACCTCGATCCGATCCTGATCGTGCGCCCGAGCTTCCGGCTCGGCCAGCGTTGGCGTTTCAACCCCACGTTCTCGTACGGAGACGGGGGTGACTCCGAGAACACCTGGGAGCTGCAACCGCAGATTCAGTACCAGATCAGTGACACCGTTGCGTTGCGTGTTGGCTATCGGAAGGTGCACTACGAGCTCAAATCCGATAACGACTTGAACAAATGGGACGGCGAGTTCAATGGATTCATTCTGGGCTTGGGCGGTACGTTCGGCCGCGGTAGCAATGTCCTTGTCACGGACCGCAGCGGGAAATCCAAGGCGGAACCCGTCGCGATGGCGCCGACTCCGCCTCCACCGCCATCAGCACCCTATGTAGCTCCTCAGTTCGGCGACAGCGATCACGACGGCATTGCAGACAACCTCGACAAGTGCCAGGGAACTGCAGCGGGCGAGAAGGTTGACGCCATTGGCTGCGGAATCAATGTGAGCATTGCCGTGAACTTCCCAACGAACTCTGCGGAGCTCACCCCGGAATCGAATACGGAACTGGATCGAATCGTCAGTTTGTTCAATAGCACTCCGGTCATCTCCGGGTTCGTCGAAGGCTATACGGATTCGACCGGCAACGCGGAGTACAACAAGCAGCTGTCACAGAAGCGGGCGCGGGCAGTTGCGGACTATCTGATCGCGCATGGCGTCAGCCAAGACCGCGTGCATTGGAGAGGTCGTGGTGAAGCCAACCCTGTCGCCGATAACAACACGCCGGAGGGTCGAGCCCAGAATCGACGCGTGGTGTTGAAGCGGGTCGACGCCGAGCACTGAGGAGCACTTGAACGGCGCGCGATTTGCGTAGCGGACCATGTCGACTCCCCCTCCCGTGGATCCCGCGGGCAGAGCAGTCATCGTCGGAGAGTCACCAGCCGCTGCGGTACAGCGCTTACTACGATGCGGGAGTCAACATGAGCAAGCAATTCACAAGCGTCGCGGCCGCCGTAGCCTCGGCGCTTGCGATGGGAACGACGAGCGCAATTGCGCAAAGCTCTGAAACGCCCTGGGACATCGAGTTGACGCCCTATATCTGGGCTGCAGGCATCGATGCAGATGTCCGGCTGCGAGGCCACGACGGCAAGATCGACATGAGCGCCAGTGACATCGTCGATCAAGTCGATATCGGCGGCTCGTTGCTTGGGGTCGGGCGCCGGGGTCATTTCGTCACGTGGACTCAGCTCGACTACATCGCCACGGATACGGACCAGCTGGACTCCGAAGATCAACCCGCGGGAGGCAACGCCCGATTCGAGTCGGACCTGTTCTTCGGCACGCTGGCATTCGGTTATCAGTTCGGTGACATGCGCGAGCGGCGCTCGCTCGACTTGCTGCTCGGTGCGCGTTACATGAAGATGGACAACGAGCTGACGGTCGATGGCGTGGGCCGGTTCAAGAAGGACAGGGACCTCATCGATGGCGTTATCATCGCCAGACCCAGCTTCCGCATATCCGACCGCTGGCGGTTCAATCCCACCTTCTCCGTCGGCGCGGGCGACTCCAACCTGACATACGAGCTGCAGCCGCAGATCCAGTTCCAGATCACCGACAGCATGGCCGCGCGCTTCGGTTATCGCCGGCTCTACTACGATGTGGACTCCAACGGCAAGCAGAACAAGTTCGATGGTTCCTTCCAGGGCCTGATCCTCGGCCTCGGCGGAACCTTCGGTGGCGGCGGCCCGGTACGCGTGACGCAGGAGGCAGCTCCCGCGCCCGCGCCACAGCCCGTCGCGATGGCTCCGTCCCCGCCGCCACCTCCGCCACCGGGCGATGGCGATCAGGATGGCATCGCGGACAACATCGACAAGTGTCCGGGAACCGCGTCGGGCGAGAAGGTTGATGCCATCGGTTGCGGTGTGAACGTGAAGATTGCCGTGCAGTTCGAAACGAACTCGGCGACCCTCACGCCCGAGTCCACACCGGAGCTGGATCGCCTCGTCGACATCATGGGCGGCACCTCGGTCATCTCCGGCGTCGTCGAGGGGTACACCGATTCCACGGGTAGTTCGGAGTACAACAAGCAGCTCTCGGACAAGCGCGCTCAGGCAGTCGCCGACTACTTGATCTCGCATGGCGTGAGCCGGGATCGGGTGACCTGGAAGGGACGCGGTGAAGCCAATCCGGTCGCCGACAACTCGACGGCAGAAGGGCGCGCCGAGAATCGCCGGGTCGTGCTGAAGCGCATCGACGCCGAGCGATGAGGAGCGTCGAGACCGAAGGACTCACACCGCAATAAAGGACCCCGATCACTTGAATGGCACGCGCTTCGCGCATCGGACACATGTCGATTCCCCCTCTCATGTGTTCGGTGCGCGGATCGCGTGTTGCGTCGCGTTGAATCTCCCCGCCAACGGTCGCCGTCCTGTCACGGCTGCCGCTGTTCACGCCGGCGAATGTCGTTCCCAAAGTCCAGAACACCCAACTACGTGCAAAGGGCACCGACAGCGCTCCCGCTAACGATTACTTCGCGCACCGTACCGATGTGTAGTCCCCCCATCGGTGGCTCGTGCAAGAGCCGGTGCCAAGCGGGCGCGCCCTTGCCGACTCATCTCAAGTGGACAACCTTCGTATGCGCTCACCGATGCCAAGCTGCCCTCCGGTCGTGACGAGAGTTCGCGCGCTCACCTTCGAAGAAGCGTCGGCGCAGATCGCGCCGATGGCTCGCGTGAGTTACGTGCAGCTGGAGCGCGGACCCGCGTGGGTGCATGGATCGATCGCCCGCTCGAACGGCGTGGTCATCGCACGTCTGGGTGGCACTCGCAACCGTATCGTTCGTGTGGAGTCGGCGCCTGGTCGATTGCTCATCGTCGTCGGCACTCGCGGCACGGCCCGCGTCGGTACGTCGGCGATCGGTGCGAGCGATGCCGTCGTCCTCAATCGCGCGACGGACCTCGTCGCGTTCTGCGACAGCCGTTTCCTGTCCGTTGCCATCTCGGTCGAACAGCAGGCGCTGGAGCAGGCGCTCGCGGATCTGCGATTGGACGTGCGCAAGACCGCGGATAACGTACGCGTGCTGCAGTTGTCAGGCGAGCAATTGCACGACTTGATGGGCATTGCACGGGAAGTGTTCGAGTCCGAAAGCGACCCGTCGACCCCGGCGGCGCTCAGTGCTGCCGCGGTGGAAGACCTGCTCTTGCGCTGGTGCGCGGCGTCGCTGCGCAATCAGCATGAGCGCAGGCACGGCATCGGTGCTGCCGCTGCACGACGACGCGCGGCGTTGCGCGCGCGCGAGTTCGTCGATACGCATCTCGATCAACCGCTGTCGCTGGCGATCGTGTGTCGCGCCAGCTACACCAGTGCGCGTGCCCTCGAATACGGCTTCCGTGAGCTGTTCGAGTTGTCGCCGATGGCCTATGTGCGGCTGGCGCGCTTGTCGCGTGTGCGCCGCGATTTGTGCGCGCCCAATGGCCACGCCACGGTCACGCAGTTCGCGGGTAAGTGGGGTTTCGGTCACCTGGGACAGTTTTCGAAGGACTACTACGCCCTGTTCGGAGAGTTGCCGTCGGCGACGTTGTCTCGTGCCGCAGCACGTGCCGACACGCAACCGGTGACACCGCAGAGCGAACGCACTCGTCCACGTACGCTGGACGGATCGGTGGCGCGATCGTCGGCCGCGCGCAGAACGGATGAAGACTCGTACCGTGCGTCATTGGCATGAACGGGCTGCGGCACATGTGCGAATTGGCGATAGCGGGCCCCGCAGACGCGCGCCAGTATGGTTTTGGAGCCGCTGCGATGATCAGGCGACGCGCGGAGATCATGTTCAACAGTGCGCCCCTGGCGTGCGCCACTCTCCTGGTGCTGGTCGCATCCATGCTGTCGGCGTGCGCAAGCGCACCGCAGTATCTCTACAACGTCGATCCGGCCGCAGACGTCGCGAAGTACCGCACCTATGGCTTCTTCGACGAGCGTCGGCCGGAGCAGGCGGCTTATCAGTCGGTGGCACACCGTCATCTGAAGGCGGCCATCAGTCGCGAAATGCAGGCGCGCGGCTATCAGCCTTCCGACCAGCCGGAACTCCTGGTCAACATCCACCTGCAGCGTCGTTCCGAAGGTGAGCTCACACGGACGGCGGCGGACTACTACCAGTATCGACACGGCCTGTATGCCTGGCGCGATGGCGTCAGTACCGCAACCCAGGACTACAGCGATGGCACCCTCAACATCGATGTGATCGATTTCGCCGCGCACCGCCTCGTGTGGGAAGGCATCGCGGTCGGGAGCATCAGCCAACGCATGTACGAGAACCTCGAGGGCACCATCGACGCAGTCACCGCAAAACTGTTCGAGCGCTTTCCTCGGCAGGCGCAGATGTAGCGAGTCGCCATGGCTACCGACGGCACCAACACCTTCCAGGACTCCGCTGCGGACGTCATCGCGATCGTCGTCCTGATCATCGTGCCGGTCATTGCGATCGCCGTGTTCTGGCTGGTTCACATCCTGCCCGAGAAGATCGCCGAGAACCGGCACCATCCGCAGAAGGACGCCATCAAGGTGCTGTGCCTGCTCTCGCTCGTGTTCGGCGGGATGCTGTGGCCGATCGCGTGGTTGTGGGCCTACTCGAAACCCGTGCTGCACAAGCTCGCATACGGGCGTGACAAGCACGACGACTTCTACCCGGAGGAGAAAGCGGAAGCCGTCGTCGCGGAGCCGGTGCCCGCCGACACGGCGGCGCTGCGCGCAGAGATCGAGAATCTCAGAGTCGAGCTGCACTCGCTCGCCGAGCACGGTGCAAGCACGGCCACGTTGCAACCGCTCGAAGAGCGTCTCGACACCGTGGCAAACGCGGTCGAGCGCTCCGATGCGAGGGAGGCTCGACACTGATGGAAGTGCTCATCCTCAGCATCTATGGTTTCTTCGTCTGGCTGATCTTCATCAAGCTGAAGTGGTTGCCGTGGAATACGGTGACGCAGGTCACCGTGGTCGTGATCCCGATCGTCGCACTGACCGCGACGATTCTGATGCTCAATGTGTACGCGCCCTCGTCAGCGGACGTGCGCGTGATCAAGTACGTCGTGCAGGTCGTTCCGCAGGTCCGCGGGCAGGTCATCGAAGTGCCGATTGAAGGCAACAGCCCGGTCAAGAAGGGCGCGGTGCTGTTCCGCATCGATCCGAAACCCTATCAGCTGGAGGTGCGCGCGCTGGAAGCGCAGCTCGCCAATGCGGAAGGCGGCGTGGTCAGCCAGAACGAACAGCTGCGTGCCGCGGTGGGTAAGACGTCATCGACGCGCGCGAAACTGGACCTGGCTCGCGCGCGCGTCAAACAGAATCGCGAGCTGGCAACGAGCGGCGCCGGCGATCGGTTTGCCCTCGAGCAGGCGACGACGAACTTGCAGGATCTGGAAGCGCAGATGCGTTCCGATCTGGCAGCGGAAGCACAAATCCGCGCAGAGCTCGGTGCCGTGGTGGGCGATGACCAGGCAGAGATCGCGCAGATCAAGGCGAATCTCGAACGCGCCAAATGGGAGCTCACGCAAACAACTTTCTACGCGCCCAGCAATGGCACGGTCATCAATCTGCAGCTGCGTCCCGGGCAGATGGCGACGGCGCTCGGCATGCTGCCCGTGATGACCTTCGTCGAAGACCAGTTCCAGGTGATCGCGCTGTTTCATCAGAACGAGCTGCATCAGGTGCGGCCCGGCGATCTGGCCGAACTGGCGTTGCTGACCTATCCCGGCCGCATCATCAAGGCGAGCGTCGACTCGATCGTGTGGGCGCAAGGGCAGGGTCAGTTGCCGATGGCTCAGCAGGTTCCGCAGACGGGTGTCGCGCCGCTGCCGCCCGGTCGTTTCGCTGTGCGTCTCAACATCGCCGCGCGCGACCGTGACGTGTTCCTCGCAGCCGGCGCAGTCGGGCAGGGCGCGATCTACACGCAGCACGGTCACCACATCCACATCATTCGCAAAGTCATCCTGCGGGTCGGCTCGTACTTGAACTGGCTCATCTTGAAGTTGCACTGACATGCGGGCTCGCGAGCGCAAGCTGAGGGCTGTCATCGCCGCGCTGCTGGTTGCTGCGCAGGGATGTGCGCTCGCTCCAGAGCCCACTCACGACGATATTGCGAAGAGGACGCTGGCGAATGCGCGCATCCCTGCGACGTGGTCGACCGCCAATGTAGTTCCGGGCAACGTCGAATCCGGCTGGCTGGCTCAACTGGACGATCCTCAGTTGCAGGCGCTCGTGGAGGAGGCGCTCGAGTTCAACAGCGATCTGATGCAGGCTGCCGCGCGTGTCGAGCGCGCAGCCTCGTACCTGAAGATCGCGAAAGGCGAGCTCTATCCGGCTGTGTACGGGATCGGTCGCAAAGGCGATGAATCCGGCAGCGGGATCGATGCCGTCATGCTGTCCGCCTCATGGGAGCTCGACGTGTGGGGCCGCGTTCGTTACGGCGTTCGCGGCACGCGCGATCAGTTTGCGGCGGCGCAAGCCGAGTATGCGTATGCACGCGCTTCGCTGGCCGCGCTCGTCGCAAAGTCCTGGTTTCTGGCCATCGAAGCCTCGTTGCAGCGAGCGCTCGTGACCGACATGGTGAGTTCCGCCTCCACGCTGGTGGGCTTGACCGAGGACCGGGTGAATGTCGGCATCGGCAGTGACTTCGACGTCGCCTCCGCCCGTGTCAGCCTGCAGACCTATCGCGACAGCCTGCAGCAGATAGAACTGTCGCGGCAGCAGGCCTTGCGAGCGCTCGAGCTGCTTCTCGGTCGCTATCCGGCAGCGGAGCTCGCACCCGCAGAGAACTTCCCGACGCTCGCTACCGCTGTACCCGTTGGCGTGCCATCGGAACTCCTCGAGCGACGTCCGGACGTGATCGCGGCGGAGCGCCGCGTCGGTGCTGCTTTCAATCTGATGCAACAGGCGCGTGCGGCCCGGCTGCCAAGCCTGTCGCTCACCGGCAGCGGTTCGGATCTGTCGAGCGACCTGTTCATCCTGCAGAAGCGTGACGAGCCCAAGTGGAGCCTGGGTGGCCGCATCATCGCGCCGCTGTTCACGGGCGGGTCACTGCGCGCGCAGGTCAAGGTGCGCACGGCCGAACAGCAAGAAGCGATGGCGGCCTATGCGGCGACGGTCCTGAAGGCATTCAGGGAAGTCGAAGACGCGCTGTCGAGCGAACACACGATGCAGGCGCGTGAAGCGATACTGATCACGGCAACCGCCGAAGCCGAGCGCGCGGTCGGCTTCGCTCACAAGCGCTACACGGTGGGCTCCGGCGATCTGCGCGGCGTGCAGCAGCAACAACTGGAATATCACACCACGCGCATGAATCTGCTGCGCGTACAGAGCGAGCGCCGCATCCAGCGCGTCAATCTGCACCTCGCGTTGGGTGGCGATTTCGCACCGGGTTGAGCTGGTGTAGTGAGTTATAAATTCACGTACGTTCGTTAGCGCGCCATGGCGTGAGGGCGTCATGGCGCGATGGCGTCAAGCGCGTGATTTCTGACGCCATTACGCCACTACGCCATCTTCTTCTCTCACCGAATTGACGTTCACGCATTACTGATTCAGGACACTAGCCCGCAGCTTTCGCTGCCGTCTTGCACTGACCGAACACGATGTACGCGCCTTTGCGGTCGGCAATGGTCAAGGTCAATGCGCCCGTGGTCTTGTTGATGACCGTACTCCATGCAAACAACAGATCCGCACCCTGCAGCACCAGCGACTCTGCGTTCTGCGTCGTGTGCTGGACGTTCAGAACGGTCGTGCGAAACGGCGAGCGAACCTGCTTCCTGGCGAAATCGATGCCGAGCACGGGGGGCTTGCTCGACTCGGGTTGCAACGGCGTGCAGCCCTTCGCCTGCGGCAGACAGTCGTGCCCGGATTGCGCCGTGCATTCCAACGGTACGGAGCCATCGAACGATTGCGCCAGGGTGACGCCCGAAGCCAGCAGCGCCAGCGTGAACGAAACGAGTCTTGTTGTGCGCATGGCCGTCTCCTCGAAAGCAACCGCCGCGAAAGGTGCCAATGATGTGTCCGCTGCCGCTACTTCTGCGCAGCACGCGCGGTCGCCGGATAGGACGCAAAAATTTCGGTCACGACCTTGTCGATCGCGGGGCCTGGGTTGTCGACGGCCTGCTTGCGAATGCGCCCTTCGGCAATGCCTTGCCAGACCAGCTGACGTTTGGCCGCATCGACGAGATCGATTGCCAGCGTGCCTTGTTTGTAGTGTGTCGTCGTGACGTCGGCGGGGTAACCGCCCCACATTCCATAGCGGCCCGAGCGGTAACCGTAGTAGCCGCCCATGCTGGGCGTGCTCTGCACATCCGTGCGGTTCTCGAGGTTGAGGTTGAAGTTGACCAGCAGCTGCGCGCCCGCGGGTGACATCACATAGCCGCGGCGTTCGAGCTCCCGCTGCGTGGAGCTCTTCAGGCGCGAGGTGATCATGGTGGTGTAAGACGACTTGTCGGTTGCGAGGTCATCGAAGAACGCAAACGTGTGATACGCCGAGAGATCCGCCGTCGGATCGGCGTCGGCGCGCACGCGCGGGCCGCTGCTCGCGCACGCACCGGTCGCGATGGCGATGCACACGACAATCAGCTTCGCAGGAATTCTGGCGGCCATCTCACGCTCCCGAAGCTTGAACGGCATGCTCGAATTGCACGTCTGCGCCATCGTCCGGGCCATACGCACGGTGGGTGAACGGCGCTGCCTCGAGCCGCGTGCGGACGTGCGGACGTGAGGACGTGCGAACGTCAGAAATCACGCGCTTGACGCCATCTCGCCATGGCGCCATCCCGCCATGACGCCCTCACCACACTAGCGGCGGCTCGAGGCAGCGCCGTTCACCCACCGTGCGTATGGCCCGGACGATGGCGCAGACGTGCAA
>DATELY010000149.1:0-2534 GCA_035276085.1 Steroidobacteraceae bacterium
ACCAGCCGTAGGGCTGCCGCCTCGACACATTCACCAGCCGCAATCGAAGTGAACGCCATGACCGTTCCCAAGATCACAGGCCTGCGATCGCAGGCCGTCAACGTACCGCTGGAGTTTCCCGTGCGCACCGCGGTCGGCACGGTATCCACATCCGCACTGGTATTGATCGATCTGCACACGGATGCGGGCGTGACTGGACATGCGTACGTGTGCACCTATACGCCGGTTGCGCTCAAGCCGATGCAGGAACTGTTGCACAGCATGACCGAGCTGATCGTCGGCCAAGCCCTCGCCCCCCAGGCGCTCGAGCAATATCTCGAGAAACGCTTCCGCTTGCTGGGACACACGGGGCTCGTGCGCATCGCATGCTCAGGAATCGACATGGCGGCGTGGGATGCTCTCGCCAAAGTGCATGAAGTTCCGCTCGTGACACTGCTGGGGGGCAGCCGCCGTCCCTTACCCAGCTACGACAGTCACAGCATGGATGGCGTGGAGCTCGCGGCGCAGCGTGCGAGCACGGCAGCGAATCGAGGCTTCACGGCCGTGAAGACAAAGATTGGGTACGACACCGTGCAGGCGGACATCGATGTCGTCCGCAGCATACGCAGCGCGGTCGGCGATGCGATGCAGATCATGGTCGACTACAACCAGGCGTTGAGCGTGAGTGACGCGATCGCCAGAGGTCTTGCCATGCAAGACGAGGGCGTTGCGTGGATCGAGGAGCCGACCTTGCAGCACGACTATGCTGGCCATGCACGCATTGCCGCGGCGTTGGATGTCCCTGTCCAGTTGGGCGAGAACTGGTTCGGTCCGGAAGAAATGTTCAAGTCCGCGGTGGCGGGCGCTTCGGATCTCGCAATGCCCGACCTCATGAAAATCGGCGGTGTCACAGGCTGGCTGCGATGCAGTGCGCTCGCGCAGCAGTTCGCCTTGCCGGTATCGAGCCATCTATTTCAAGAGTTCAGTGCGCACATGCTCGCCGTCACACCCACGGCGCACTGGCTGGAACGGCTCGATCTCGCCGCCGAGATCCTGGAGCCCACGCTCACTTTCAAAGACGGCTGCGCACACATACCGGATCTGCCGGGTGCGGGCATTCGATGGCGCCCCGAGCAAGTCGCGCGCTATTCGGTCTGAGTTTCAATCGCTATTACTGCATGTGTGAGGAGAAAACAAAGATGACACAGATATGCAAGACGATCGTTTGGCCGTTGCTGCTCTCGACTGCAGCGGTGGGCACGGTCGGTGCCAGCACGGGTAGCGACCCCGGGCAGGCGGGAGCGCTCAGCTGCGACGACTCGCTCAAAACTCACTTCGTGCCGGATGCCGACACGCGTGTGGTTCTGGTGAAGTCCTTCTCTCGTGGCGAACCGCTTCTGCTCGGCAGCAGCGCCACTGCAAATACACCAACCGCTGCGAACGACGTCTGTCTCGTCAAGCTCGTCGTGGGGCCCGGCAATCCCGGCCCTGCGGATGCACCTTCCACCTCGGACGGCATCGGCATAGAGGTCTGGTTGCCCGCGCCACGTAACTGGAACGGTCGCATCCACGCGCTGGGCGGCGGAGGCTGGCAGGGAGGTGCTCACGGCTTGCCCGATGCCATCGCGAGTCCGGAGGCCGCAGCCGTTGCGGGAGAGGAAGGCGCCGTTTCATCGAGTACCAACACCGGCCACGTCGATGCCGCTGCTGGAGGCGCTCTCCCGGTCGTGGCCCGCGGTTCGTTCGCCATGAATCCGGACGGCACCCTCAATCAGGTTCTGTGGAAAGACTTCGCCAGTCGCGGCATCTATGAGCAGTCTGTGAAGACGAAGGCGCTCGCCACCGCCTACTACGGCACAGCCCCCCGGCGCACCTACTGGGAAGGCGGCTCGACCGGCGGGCGGCAAGGCTTGAAGCTCGCGCAAGAGTTTCCCGATCTGTACGACGGCATCATCGCCAACTGTCCCGCGATCAACTGGACACGCTTCATCACGTCGGAGTTGTATCCGCAGGTGGTCTTTCAGCGCGATCTGGGTGGCGTTGCGGTCAGCCGCGAGCAGCAGGATCTGGTGTCCAACGCAGCCATTGCCGCGTGCGATGCGGTTGGCGGCGAGCATCTGGGTTACGCGGTTGATCCGCCGAGCTGCAAGTACGATCCCACCAAGGATCGCAACGTGCTGTGTGCTGCCGATGGCGGCACGAACACCACGGCCGCGTGCGTAACCCGCGTGCAGGCGACCGCGCTCAACAAGATCTGGTATGGCATGACGGCCGATGGCAATGCGCCGGATCCCGCCGTCGACAATGGCTGGGGTGCGGCGGAAAAGCCCAACTTGCCGAGCGGCTCGTATCGATGGTTCGGTCTTGCACGCGGCACCTCATTGTGGGGTCGCTTGTGGCCGGAGCAGAATCTGATGGGCCTGGCCGATCCGAGGACGCCATTCTCGATCGGCACCGATCAAGTCGCGCTCTCGCTGCAGAACTCGACCCTGTCGGAGCCCACGTTCATCAACGCGAGCGGCAGCGGCCAATCGCTGTGGAAACTGCTTTCTTAC
>DATELY010000150.1:0-4721 GCA_035276085.1 Steroidobacteraceae bacterium
ACGGTCTTTCTACGCCGCCTCGCCCGACACGGTAGTCTCTCTCCTGAACTACCCGAAAGCGCGAGTAAACAGCTCATCCAGGGCAGCTATGATTGCATCCGCCTCATCGGCGAGCGATTCCACACGCTCGCCCAATTGCTCGATGGCGACCGACACAATCTCCAACGGGTGCAACACTACGACGACACCCTTGATCTTGAAGGTCGGATTGAGGCGCGGATCGGGAATCTGACTGAGATCGGCCTTCCGAACGAGCGGGATCACGACACGGCGACGATAGCGATCGAATAGGCGAGATTGAGCAACGACCACGAACGGAATGCCGTCCCTGTGCTTGCCGACGTTGCGATGAACATCGAACTGTGCCATCAGAGCGTCGAATGGTCGTCCGCAAACGAGCCGTTGCGCTCCGCGAAATCATTCCACAACGCGGTTGTGGCGCGCGCCACCTCGACAATGCCCGACCGGCGTTCCCGCTCTTCGGACACGAAATCGGAGAGGAGCGACTCCACGACTCCGGAGAGGTTGTCCGTAATGCCCCTGGCCTCTTCTACGAGGTTTTCACTCAATGTGAGGTTGACCGCGCGTTTGCGTGTCGCTCTTGCGGGACTGCGCTTCACTTCAATGCCCTAATGATTTCTCAATGCGCATTGTATGCGCATTCAGAAAGTGATTCAAGCCTATTGCTCGTTACTCTGATGCAAAGCGCCGCAATGCGCCCTACTTTTGCCGCGCCTCTACTGGCCGGGACTGCCAAGAAGCGTATCGGATGGACGCGATAAAGCTCGAAGCAACCCCCCGCTACCAATTTCCAATCAATAACTTACAAGAACAACTTCAGTGTGCCCGCAAGAGGTATCCCTGGACAATCGGAGCGCTGATCTCAGGATTGAGCCCTCGGCTGCCGCGATTGAAGCTCTGCCTCGATTTCCCTTGGGCTGGGAAGTGCGCCCCGTAATTGCGCGGGAAGAGATTCCACGAGCTTCGTCGTGTAGCGCGCTACTCCTACCGGCGCCGCAAGGTTGCGCAGTGCGTATTCCGCAACGACCTCGCTGCGCGTCTTGCACAGAATTAAGCCGATGGACAGCTTGTCGTCTTTATGGCGAAGCTGATCGTCCGCCGCCGACAGGTAGAAGGTCATCTTCCCAACGTGCTCCGGCTTGAAACGCGTTGTCTTTAGATCAATGACAACATAGCAGCGGAGCTTCAGGTGATAGAACAGCAGATCGATATAGTAATCTTCTCCGTCAACCACGAGATGCTTCTGTTGCCCCACGAAAGCAAATCCCGCTCCCAGCTCGATTAGAAACTTCCGCATGTGTATCAACAGACCCTCCTCGAGCTCTCGCTCCTCGGCCTGTTCGCGAAGTGCCAAGAAATCGAAGTTGTAAGGGTCACGCATGAGTTCGCGCGCGAGATCTGACTGTGGCTGCGGCAAGGCGGTCTTGAAATTCGTCACCGCCTTGCCTTGCCGGGAAATACAGCCCGGACTCGATCCAGTGCTCAAGCATCGATCTCGACCAGCCGCCAGCTGTGACTTGCCGGGCATACCATAGACGCTGATCGTTATTGGTCAGTTTCTCAAGCAGGACGACGTTGTGCCCCCAAGGTATTTCTGCCACGGACTGTGGCGGAGATCGGCGATCCAGATCTGCCACAGCCCGTGGCAGTTCTTTCCGATTTTTCTTCTGAACGGCGAGCGGCATTGGTTCACTGGGAACCCACGCCAAGTAGAAAGCTCTCATGCGACAGACGTTTCGAGGCGAAAATCCTTCAATTCCTGGAAACTCCTTCCGAATATCCGACGCGAGCTTTTCCACGATGGAGTTACCCCAACCCTCGGCTCGCTGGCGACTAACGATCAATCCACCGATGTCCCAATAGAGCTCAATGAGCTCCCGATTGACGGACAGTGATGCCTTGATCTGTGCCAGCCGTATACGCTCCTTAATATCCGTGAGCAATGCGCGATACTGCCCGGCAGGCATTGCCGCCGAGCGTAAAATCTGTGATCGATTACGCCTCTCACCCGGCATATTCCATGCGACTTCGTCAGGACTGGAGTGCGTATCATAAACTCTGCGGATCTTGTTGAGTGCAAAATCCCCGCGACTCAGACACGCGAACTCACCGTGCGAATTCTGACGCGGTGGATTGCGTGCGACATCGGCGTCCACGCGCGTACGTAGTCGGCTGACGTGAAGGCCCCGCAAAATTGAAAGCCGCCCGCGTCAAATGAGCAGTCCGCCTGACCTCGCCTCGCCGAACCGTGATGCACCACCCGACAGGCAAGGGCTGGCCCGAGCAAATTGCATGCACGTGCTGATCCACAAGACCAACGATGAATCAAGCATCACCTCACGCCTGCCAACCCACATCCTGCCGCGCCACCACTTGCAACGGTTTGCGCCGTCGTGCATCGGATAGCTTTCTGGCGGCGATCCTGGATGTATTCCCCCGGTACGTCGTCGGATGGGCGATGGCGGAACGTCTGGCCAGCACCCTGGTGCTGCAAGCGTTGGACATGGCCCTCGCACAGCGTCACCCCGACGAGGTGATCCATCACTCGGACCACGGAAGCGAATACACGGCGGTGGCCTTCTCTGATCGCTGTCTCGAGCTCGGGATCACCCGCTCGATGGGCACTGTCGGCGATTGCTTCGACAACGCCATGATGGAATCGCTCTTTTCCAGCCTGGAGGCTGAGGTGTTGGATCGATATCACTTTACGACACGCGAGCAAGCATGTCGCAAGGCCTTCACCTGGCTGGAGGGGTGGTATAATCCGCACCGTCGTCATTCAGCGTTGGGATACTTTTCCCCTCGCGAATATTAACAGCGAGTCGCTCATAAGCCGACGCGTCATCCTGACAGACTTCTCCCGCATCCGCGGGAGACTGCGCGGCGGTGAAACCATGGAGACGAAGAAACCCGACCAAGAGGAAGTGGTGCACAGGTCACGGTGATGCTCAAAGTCCTACCCGTGTACCGAATCGGGTCAACCCCAGGGGCATGCCAGGTACAAACCACATCTGGCCCCCGCTACCACTTGCAACGATTTGCACCGTCGTGCACCGGACCGCCACATCTGGCCAGACGAGCGACAGGAGAGGTATTAGAGGTGCCCGCCGGCCTTAAGATCGGCCTCGAAGGTCGCAAGTGCCATCACGAGCGTCAGCGGCTTGTCCGCCAAGGGCACGGCGTCATAGCGGGCATACCATGCTGCCGCCCGCTCGCTCTTGGCGTCGATGATGAGAATGACACCGCCCACTTCAGCAGCGACGCGCAGGCAACGGCGCGCGGCCGCCGCGAGAAGCTGGCCGCCGAGGCCCTGCCCCTGCAGCTTGAGGTCAGTTGCGAGGCGTGCGAGCCTGAAGCCCGGCACGTCGTGACGGGCAAGCCCACGTCGCATCAAGTCCGGCGTATCGGCGTAAGCGAGCGCCGCCGGCGCCAAGCTGTAGTAGCCGAGGATCGGCTTGCCGTCGGCCTCTTTGACCGCAACGAAGGTCTTAGCACCGCCGGCCTCGTGGCTCTGGCGCGCGTACCGCTGGAGAAACTCGTTGAGCGCTGGCTCGCCGCAATCGAAGGACTTGCGATCGTGCTTTTTTGAGATCGCCTCTTCGCGCCACGCGGGAACTGTCATTTCCGCTTCGGCAGCGCTGCGATTGCTTTGCGAAGCTTGGCGTTCGGTACCGGCGGATGTTCCAGCATGTCGAGCACCAGGAGACTGTCGCGCCCCGTGAGCACGACGCGCTCGGCTTCCTCGATCACGGCCCGCGCCCCGCGCAAGGCCTGCTGCAACACGAAATCGGTCAGGTCCGTGTTCCGGAGCGCGGCCGCGCGCAACAGCGTCGCCTTCTGCTCGGGCTGCACCCGCAGATTCATCCGCTTGTTGTCGTCTACAGCGACTCGGGGCATGGCATTCCTCCTGTGTACATATTTAAAGCGTACACCGGGAACGTCTTTTCGTCAAGGCGTAAGTATTGAATGAGTACGCGATTTTACCCTTTAAATTGCGCCTTGCACGTATCCTCACGCACTCCCATAAACATGATGCGTATCACGGTATTACGCTGCATTCCGTTGCGATTTGGGCGGCGGAGCGCGGCCAGGCAGCATTGGCGGCGATCGCTGCCCATCGCTGCAGGGTCCGAGCAACCGCTCCGCCAAGCAGAACCTGCCATCTGGCTGCCCGCCAGCCAACCGGTTCGACTTCGCGAGCGTCGACACAATGGCCAGCCGCTCTTCCTCGCGCATCCTGGAAACGCAACGGGCCGCAATCGCCACCACGCCGCAGCGATCTCTCGCGCGTCGCGTTCCCGCTTCGGTGTCATGCTCTTCCGCCGCCGTTCGCAACTACTTCGTGTCTGGGCGAGAGAAGCGCGTGCCTTCGCTCAATCTTTACGGCCATACTAGAAGTCCTGGCCCAACTGGATGCCCACCGTGCGCGGCTGAGTCGGGACCGCGTAAACCGCAGAGCAACCGCCGCAGGACACGAAACGAAAGAGCTGTCCGCGTCGATCGAGCGCATTGGTGATGTAGAGCTCGAGGTGCGTATTGCCGCGGCTGCCGCCAGCGGACAGGTCGAGCGTGGCGAAGGCCGGCTGCGCGCCGATCTGCAGGCGCTGCTTGGTGCGCAGGTCCGGCCATTCCATGGACTGATACATCAGCGCGGCCTGCGTGAAGGCGTTCCAGCTTGCGACTGGGAAAGTGTAGCGGGC
>DATELY010000151.1:0-4392 GCA_035276085.1 Steroidobacteraceae bacterium
GCCACGCGCTATCTTCGCCACAAACAATACGCACCTGCCCGATCGGCAGATGCAATTCATACAGGCACGAAAACGCCGCAGGCATGGCGGCGCAAGCGGGAATAGCCATGGAACTGATCATCAAGGTCGTGTTGGTGGTGATTGCGGTTGTGCTCGTGGTTGCATGGGTACGGCGGCAATGGGAC
Source organism: Steroidobacteraceae bacterium (assembly GCA_035276085.1). Classification (GTDB taxonomy): domain Bacteria; phylum Pseudomonadota; class Gammaproteobacteria; order Steroidobacterales; family Steroidobacteraceae; genus DATELY01. Next base: position 186 of record DATELY010000151.1, read on the forward strand.
AAACTTCTCGAGCGGCTCCGGGCACATCGCAAGGTCATCATCGGCGTGGCTGTCGCAGCCGTCACGATCACCGTCGCGTGGTTCGCTGCCCTGCCGAGATTGGGCGGCCCCGACCTTCCGAACGCGCTTCCACCCGGCCCGGGTTCGACACCTGTCGAGCTGGAGCCGACGGTGGATTCTTCCTGGTCCCCTACTGGCAACGGCGTGCGTGCATCGAGCGGCATCGCTCTCACGACGGCCGCGGCAATGGGCAAAGCGGAGGGGGTGGTCTGGCAGAACTGGATGGTGCCCACGGGCACCAAAGAACTGACGCAGCGCCTGCAACCCAATCGGTCCTATCAATTCAATCTCGCGCTCACGCCCGGTGAAGTGAAGCTGGCTGGCGCGCAGGTGACGATTGCGTCGGCGCAAGCGCAGCAGGCTGTGCGCGAGACATTGCTGACTCAGCGGCAGGTCGTGTTGAAGGCCGTGTTCCTCGCGGACCCGGAGCGGCTGTCGCTCCAGCCCGGCGAGTCGGCCGAGAAGGAACTGGTCATCGACGTGCCGCGACTCTTCGCTGACCGCGAGCACAGCATGGGTGAGGGTGAGTCCGAATCGCTGGACTCGATCGTCGAGCGCGCGTTCGGGCGTGTGACCTATGCCGTGCAAACCGGAGCGACCGGCGGTTGGACCAAAGCCGGTGTGCTGCTGCTCGCGAACAATCGGGGCATCGATCAGATCGTCACGACGCAATGCATCGGGGAGTGCGAGGGGAGCATGCCCGCCGGCCGCATATCCGGCGCGCCGCGACTGCTTGCGATGTTGCAGGACGCGCCGGCTGCGGACATCTCGCTGTTTCTGACGGAGTTCGAGCCGGGCCGCTTGCATGGCGTGCTGGTCTCGGGCGAGCCGGTCAACGGGAGCACGTCGTGGACATGGGACACGACTCGCGGAGCGGCAGGCTTCGCGAACCTCCTGCGACAGACCATTGCTCAGATGTACAACGAGTTCGATGCGCGCGATGAGCTGCTGAGTAAGGGCAGCGCGCTGTCGGATCTCGTCTTCGGCGATACGGCCGCGCCGAACGAGGCGCTGGAGGTGTTCCGGCAGCTCGTGATCCGGAGCTCGCAGTGGCAGAACGGTGACGGGCTGGCACCGAAGAGCCTGTTCGTTCACTTCGATTTCGCGGATGCCGATGAAGGACCGATGATCGTCCCGATCGGTCTCATGACGTTCACGGATGCAGCGGGCAAGCCTGATTTCGTGGGTCATCACCTCATGATCGAGCAGCCGATGTTGGTGCCTCGATACGGCGTGCCGGCTCAGTGCACGTCGAAATGGGTCGCACTGATGCCCGATGCTGCCGCGGCCCAGGATGCGCTCAATCTCGCGCGCTCCGCAGTTTTGCGGTTGGGTACGACGTGGCCGGGCACGGACCGCTTTCAGGAGTTCAACGACATCGACGCATTCAAAGGCTGGTTGCGAGCCGGCGCTTCGGCAGAGCCCACGATCGTGACCACGCTCAGTCATCACGCCGCGAATCTGATGTACTTCCGGCAGGGCGGGCCGAGCATCGCATCGCCGAATGTGCAACGCGCGTTCGGGCCTGCATCCATTGCCGTTCTCAACGGCTGCGGCACCGGCAAGTCCGGTGCGATGGATTTCGTCGTGCGGTTCAACCGTCACGGTGTGGACTCCGCGATCGTCTCTTCCTTCAATGTGAACGGTGCCATTGCCGGCACGTATCTCGCGTGTCTGCGTCAGGCGCTGTCGCGCGGCACGACTTCGATCGCGGGGGCTCACTTCCGGGCGGTGAACGACTGCAACTGGTCGGACGAGCAATCGCCGGCGGCGACGGCAGCGCGACCCCCGCCGAAGCTGACGCAAGCGACTTACGCCGCCAACGCCCTCAAGTACGTGCTGGTGGGCAATAGTGCAACGACGATCTGCCAGTAGCCCCGCCGGACGGGCGCCGCAAAGGAAGAGGACATGACTTCGAGACGACTGGTGCAAGCGCTGTTCGCCTGTGTGCTCGCGTGCGGCTGCTCGAGCGGTAACGCCGCGCCCGGCACTTACTTCGTGAGCGACATGCATCTGGGTGTCGGGCAGGACGCGCCGAAGAAGTGGTCTGCACTCGAAGATTTTCGTTGGAATGACGCCTTCGAAGCCTTCTTGAATCACCTCTCCGCGAGCACTGGAGACGAGGCGCAATTGGTGATTCTCGGCGACATGGTCGAGCTGTGGCAGTCGAGTCGCATGGAATGCAAGAAGGTGCTGGGCGTCGTGACTTGCGACGTCAACGATTGCGTCGGTCGCGCCACGGGCTGCAGCGAACAGGAAGCGCTCGATCGTCTCCGGCACGTCGTCGCGCAACATGGCGATACGCTGCAAGCGCTCGGCAGATTCGCCGCGCGCGGCAGGAATCGCGTGATCATCGTGCCGGGCAATCACGATGCGGCGCTGCTGTTTCCCGCGGCTGCTGAGCTTCTCAAGAAGGCCATCGGCGGGCCTGCCGATCGAGTGATCGTCGAGATGTCAGGTCGCTGGCTGTCCGAGGACGGCAAGGTGCTCGCAGAGCACGGCCATCAGTTCGACAAGGTGAACTCGTTCGATGGCTGGCCCAAGCCATTCGTCGATAAGGGTGGGAAGCCAGTGATGGAGCGGCCCGGCGGCGAGCTGCTCGTGCAGACCTTCTACAACCGCTACGAACAGCAGTTCGAGGCCATCGATAATTTCGGCACGGAAACGGAAGGCATCGGCTATGCAGTCAACGATCTGGGCGCGAAGGGCCTCGCCGTCGGCACTGCCGAGCTGTACTACTTCTTTACGATGCGCTCGACGATCGAGCAGCGCTTCGACTGGTTGGGACAGGAACCCGAAGCAGGGCAGGTCGAGTGGAATGTCGCGCAGATCAGGAAAGAGAACGATGCTCGCTTCGTCGTCGACAGCCTGGAGCCCGGCTCGCCGGAACAGCAAGTGCTCTTGGCTGCCTACCGCAAGCGTGAGCTGGCATCGCTGTTTGGTCAGTTGACGGACGAAGACATTCAAACGGCGTGCGACAGAGTCGAGTTGTTTCGGGCCGAGCGCGCCAAGGAGCCGGGAAAGCCGCCGATCGAAAGTTGCCCCAGCACGGCAGGCGCCGACGCGAACCTCGGCTACTTCGCGGGCAAGGTGCTGCAGCGTGACGATCAGGACATGATTGCCTATCTCGCCGACACCCAGAACAAGCTGCCCGATCGCAGCCGCGCGTTTGCGCTCTATGTGTACGGGCATACCCATAGCGCAAAGCAGCCGCGGCCGGTCGAAGTCACTCCCGAGTGGGAGGTCACCGTAGTCAATACCGGCGCCTTCCAGCGCATCGCGAGCCACGATTTCATTGCCGGTTTGCCCGTCGCCGAACGCAATGACCCGACGTTCTTGAGCAAGCTCACACTGGACCGACTCCCCGAGTGCTATTCCTTCGTCGCGCTGAAGAACGCAGGCCAGAAGCCGGCCGCCGCGCTGCGTTACTGGCGGCGGGATGCGAAGACTCAGCCGTGGAGGGAAACCGAAGAGTGCACTCGGTAGTTCAGTCGCTCAGGTGATCCGGGGCGCCGAATGAGCTCGAGCATCGATCCCGCCCGAGGAGGCTATGACCGCTGGCTTGCGGCGCTGCTGCGCTTGGCCCGGGCGCAGGACGTCGAGTGGCTCATTGCACCCGGGTCGGATACGCATCGGGCCGCATTCGATCAGGGGATGAGTCCGGAGGAGGAGCTGGCGGCGCTCAAGGATATGTCGGAGTGGCGCGGGTGTGGCTGCGGCGGCGGCTAGTATGAAAGATGCGGTTGGCGGTTGGCGGTTGGCGGTTGGTCAGAGCGCTACCGCGCTTTCATCCCTTCGGGGTCGTGCGCGCACGATGAACAACTAGTAAGAAAGGGCCACGGGCCACGGGCTACGGGCTACGGCCAGAGAGGAACCCTTTCATCCCTCGGGGTCGTGCGCCGCGCGATGGACAACTAGCTTGCGTGCGACTCGACGACTCAGCGCAGAGAATGAATCGCCTTGGTTAGCGCTGCGAAGTCTTACCGAGACGTACTTTTCGCCCTTGAGCTTGAAATTCTTGCGGCCTGCGACCGCGGCGTTCCAGGCTTCCGAACAGCGCGGCACGATTCGATCATGCAGTTCGATGCACAGACTGCGGGTCGCATCGATCCATTCCGTGTTGCGGCTCAGCAGAGCATGCTCTCCG
>DATELY010000152.1:0-3050 GCA_035276085.1 Steroidobacteraceae bacterium
CGTAGTTCTCGCGGCCATAGAGCAGCAGTCCCACGCCCGTCGCGTGAATCGGATTGCGCACCACATCCGCAAGGCCGGTGACCTGTTGCGGCAATCCCAGCCGCACAGGCATGTGAAAGACTTCTTCCGCCAGCTCGACAGCGCCTTCCATCTTGGCGCTGCCACCCGTCAACACGACACCGGCGGCAATGACCTCTTCGAAACCTGATCGCCGCAGCTCTTCGCGAATGAGCGCGAACAACTCTTCATAGCGAGGCTCGACCACTTCAGCGAGCGTTTGCCGCGCGAGTCGTCGCGCCGGCCGATCGCCGACGCTCGGCACCTCGATGGTTTCATCCGAGTTCGCGAGCTGCGACAGCGCGCACGCGTACTTCATCTTGATCTCTTCCGCGTGATGCGTCGGCGTGCGCAGGCTCACGGCGATATCGTTCGTCACTTGATCGCCCGCGATCGGAATCACCGCGGTGTGACGAATCGCGCCACCCGAGAACACGGCGATATCCGTCGTGCCGCCGCCGATATCGACGAGGCACACGCCCAACTCTTTCTCGTCATCGGCGAGCACTGCATAACTCGATGCGAGTTGCTCCAGCACGACGTCTTCGACGGACAAGCCGCAGCGCTGCACGCACTTCACGATGTTCTGCGCCGCGCTCTCTGCACCGGTGACGATGTGAACCTTCGCCTCCAGGCGCACGCCCGACATGCCGATCGGTTCGCGAATGCCCTCCTGACTGTCGATCAGGAATTCCTGCGGCAGGATGTGCAGGATCTTCTGATCGGCAGGAATGGCGACCGCACGCGCCGCATCGATCACGCGATCCACATCCTCGGCCGTCACTTCCTTGTTCTTGATGGCGACGATGCCGTGCGAGTTCAGGCTGCGCACATGGCTGCCTGCGATACCCGCATACACCGCATGGATTTCGCATCCCGCCATCAACTCCGCTTCCTCCACCGCGCGTTGAATCGACTGCACCGTCGACTCGATGTTCACGACCACGCCACGCTTCAATCCGCGCGACGGGTGCGAACCGAGCCCGACGACCTCCAGCTTCCGATCGTTCGTGAGCTCACCCACGATGGCCACGACCTTCGACGTGCCGATGTCGAGCCCCACGATCAAATTCCGATCCGGTTTCTTTCTTGTAATCATCTAGAGAACTGCCCGTACCCTCGTCGCTGCCTTGCCACTCTCAAGCGTCCGGCGTGCTGCCGGTGTCACCGCTGCGCGCTGCGCGCGGACTCCAACCGACGGCAAACCCATTGCTGTAACGCATATCGACGTAAGCGACTTCGCTGCTGCGCGCCGCGACCACCGGACTCGCCGCGCGCACGAAGCGATCCAACCGGTGATAGACATCCTGACGACCCAGCCGCACGGTCACGTTGTTCGACAGCGCGAGCTCCCAAGCACCGCGCGCATCCAGCGACACGCGCGTCAGACGCAAGCCGATGGGCGCCAGCTTCGCGCTCGTATCCAGGTAGAGCTGTGCCACCTGACGCTCCGCGCCGTCCGGACCTTCCAGTAACGGCAGTTCGGCGGGCACGTGCTGCGCATCGCGCATGAACAGCTCGCCGCGCGCGTTCAACAGGCCGTGCTCGCGCCAGCGCGCCGCAGCGACGTGCTCCGTGACGAATGCGCGTACGCCGTTCGGCCACGCTCGTTCCACCCGAGCGCTGTCGACCCAAGGAATGTCTTCGAGCGCACCACGCAGCGCCTCGAGATCCCCGGTCAGGAATCCCATCCCGCGAAAGGGTGCGATCGCTTGTTCGATATCCGCCGGCGATACGCGCTGGAACGTTCCGCCGACTTCGACGGCCGCGATCGGTCGATCGAACGCCCAGCCCAGGCCGATCAGTCCGATGCAAACCGCGGCAATCACCGTCACACGGATGAGCACGACCCGCCCGGTGCTCCGCACGAGCTCGAGCGCGCGCTCCGCAACGGGAGCCGTGTCCGGCTCCGGCCGCTTGTCACGATTGCGTTTGCGGTTGAAGAACAGCATTACGGCTGCGGGCTCTCGTGCTTGGCTTCGAAACTGGTTTCGAGCACACGCCACACCAGATCGTCGAACTCGATGCCATGCACGCGCGCCGACTTCGGCACGAGCGAGTGGCTCGTCATGCCGGGGGCGGTGTTCACCTCGAGCAGGTAGTTCTTGCCAGCGCGCGTGCGCATGACGTCGACGCGTGCCCAGCCGCTGCAACCGGCCGCTTTGAACGCTTCATAGGCCAGCGCGCGCATCTCCATCTCGGCTGCACCCTGCAAACCGGGACACACGTATTGCGTGTCCTCGGCGACGTACTTCGCGTGATAGTCGTAGTACTCCCCGGCCGGCACGATGCGAATGGTCGGCAGCGCTTCCGCACCCAGGATCGCGACGGTGTACTCATCGCCCACGATCATCTCTTCCATCAGCAACTCGCCCTCATAGCGAGCCGCCAGCTCGACGGCGTGCGGCAGGTCTTCCTCTTTGAACACACGGCTCACACCCACACTCGAGCCTTCGCATGCGGGTTTCACGATGACCGGCAGACCCAGGCTGCGCGCCGCCGCGCGCACATCGGCATTGCGCGGCAGGCGCACGTATTTCGGCGTCGGCAGACCGAGCGAGAGCCACACCTGCTTCGTGCGGATCTTGTCCATCGACAACGACGAGCCGAGCACGTCCGAGCCCGTGTACGGCACACCGAAGGCTTCGAGCAGCCCTTGCAGCACGCCGTCTTCGCCGCCGCCGTGATGCCCGTGCAGAATGTTGAAGACGCGATCGCACTTGCGTCCGATCAGCTCCCGCACCAGAGCGGGAATACCATCGACCGCGTACGCATCGACGCCGCGACGGCGCAATGCCTCGAGGCAATTGCCCCCCGAATTCAGCGAGACCTCGCGCTCGGACGACGTGCCGCCCATCAGCACGGCGACGCGGCCGAAATCGCGGGGGTTGGTGATTTTCGTGCTCATGATCGAGCCCTTGGGGCAGTGTCGAAGACCCCCACCCTGCCCTCCCCCGCTGCGCAGGGGAGGGTGAAGAAATCGCCGCTCATCG
>DATELY010000153.1:0-2599 GCA_035276085.1 Steroidobacteraceae bacterium
CCGCCGCCTGCGCCGCCTCATTCGCCGCGCGGGCGATCAATCCCGTCTGCGTCATCGACACTTCGTATCGCGCGCCGTCCGCCATCGGCATGTATGTCGCGCTGCCGTACACCGCATCGACGAACTTGAGCCACTGCGGATAGCGCTGGCGCAAGTCCCATATGTCGATGCCCGGGTTTTCGCTCAGGTCGTACACGGTGCGGGTGTCGTGCCGCTCCTGCTCGAGGTTGCGATAGCGGCCGCTGATGCGCTCGAGTCGATATTGCGCGTCGAGGCCCAGCACGTTCGCCCAGCCTTGCCACTTCAACACGCGCGCGTCGAGCTGCCACTCATCGCCCGCGAGCACGAGCGTTTGCATCTCACCGCTCGGCACGCCCGTGAGCGTCACGCGATAGCGCTGCGGCGCTGCCAGTTCGAACACGAGTTCCGCGACGGGCGCTTCGTGTGTGAGGCGGGCATACGTATGCAGATTCAATGACACGACGAAGAGCAGGCCGCCCGCGGCCAGCAGCAAGAGCGCAAGCAAGGCAGTGCCGCTGGCCGCAATGACGCGGCCGCGGATGAGCCGCTGGCACGCGAGTGCCAGCGACACGAGGCCGAAGATGCCGAGGATGAGTGCGAGCGCGTCGGAGTCCATGGGGAGGGGAAGCGGTTGGCGGTTGGCGGTTGGTTCGGAACGGAAAGGAAATCAATGCTTCTTTCTGACTAACCGCTAACCGCCAACCGCTTCTTTGCTAGCCCTGCAAAGGCTTGTAGCGAATGCGATGCGGCCGATCCGCCTCGTCGCCCTTGCGGCGGCGCAGGTCTTCCACGTACTCGTTGTAGTTGCCCTGGAACATCACGACCTCGCTGTTGCCTTCGAACGCGAGAATGTGCGTTGCGATGCGGTCGAGGAACCAGCGATCGTGCGAGATCACGACGGCGCAGCCAGGGAAGGTGAGCAGCGCCTCTTCCAATGCGCGCAGTGTTTCGACATCGAGATCGTTCGTGGGCTCGTCGAGCAGCACGAGATTGCCGCCCGCCTTCAACACTTTGGCGAGATGCACCCGATTGCGTTCGCCGCCGGAGGACTCACCGATCAACTGTTGTTGTTGGGCGCCGCGGAAATTGAACCGGCCGACGTAGCCGCGCGAGGGCGTTTCGTAAGTGCCGACCTTCAGCATGTCGAGGCCGCCGGAGATCTCCTGCCACACCGTCTTGGAATCATCGAGTGCCTGACGCGATTGATCGACGTAGACCATTTGCACCGACGGGCCGACACGAATATCGCCGGAATCGGGCGTGTCCTGCCCCGTGAGCATGCGGAAGAGCGTCGTCTTACCGGCACCGTTCGGTCCGATCACACCGACGATACCGCCCGGGGGCAGCTTGAAGCTCAAGTTGTCGAAGAGCAGCCGATCGCCAAAGCCCTTCTTCAAGCCCGTGGCCTCGATCACGAGATCGCCCAGGCGCGGGCCGGGTGGGATGTAGATCTCGTTCGTCTCGTTGCGCTTCTGGAATTCCTGCGAAGCGAGTTCTTCGTAGCGCTGCAAACGCGCCTTGCTCTTGGCCTGGCGTGCTTTTGGATTCGAGCGCACCCACTCGAGCTCGCGCTCCAACGTCTTGCGCAAACCTTCCTGCTGCTTCTCTTCGACGGCCAGGCGGCGCTCTTTCTGTTCGAGCCAGGAAGAGTAGTTGCCTTCCCAGGGAATGCCGTGTCCGCGATCGAGCTCGAGAATCCAGCCGGCGACGTTGTCGAGGAAATAACGATCGTGAGTAACGGCGATGACGGTACCCGGATACGTTTCGAGGAAGCGTTCCAGCCACGCGACCGACTCCGCATCGAGATGGTTCGTGGGCTCGTCCAGCAGCAGCATGTCCGGCTCGGAAAGCAGCAAGCGGCACAGCGCCACGCGGCGCCGCTCGCCGCCCGAAATCTTCGTGACGTCCGCATCCCAAGGTGGCAACCGCAAGGCATCGGCCGCGACTTCGAGCTTGCGTTCCAGTTCCCAGCCATTCTTCGCGTCGATCGCGTCCTGGAGCCTGGCCTGTTCTTCCATCAGCTTGTTCATCGCGTCTTCGCTCAAGTCCGGATCGGCGAACTTGTCGCTCACCGCATTGAAGCGGTCGATCAGCCCCTGAATCTCGGCGACGCCTTCGAGCACGTTGCCGCGCACGTCCTTCGTCGCATCGAGCTGCGGTTCCTGCGACAGCAGCCCGATCTTGATGCCGGGTTGAGGGCGAGCCTCGCCTTCGAACTCCTTGTCCACGCCGGCCATGATGCGCAACAGGCTCGATTTACCCGAGCCGTTCAGGCCGAGGACGCCGATCTTGGCGCCGGGAAAGAACGAGAGCGAGATGTCACGCAGGATCACCCGCTTGGGCGGGACGACCTTCGACACCCGATTCATGGTGAAAATGAACTGCGCCATGGAATTCCTTACGCCGGACAAGAGCTTGAAAAGGGGGCGGATGATACAGGAGGGGGCTGGCCAACTAGCGAGCTGGTCGGCTGGTCTGCTGGCCAGAATGCTCCGTCGACTTCTGGCCAGCCGACCAGCCGACCAGCAAGCCAGCTGACCACGGCCCGCTCCGGCCCGTACAATCCTCGCCCCACCCA
>DATELY010000154.1:0-10668 GCA_035276085.1 Steroidobacteraceae bacterium
GAGGCGCGACGACCGCTGTGTACTTGATGTACTCGAGGGAGGAGTAACGACGCCCTGAGCCGCCCTGGACTCGTCCCATTTAATGTGTAAACGAGCTTTTATGGGTTGCTCTTCTAATCGTCTGCTGCTGCGTTACAAAACTTGCCCATATCGACATATGAGCTGCGCTTTGTGCCTTGCTTCAGACGATTAGAAGAGCAACGCGAGGCCGTCTAGGGTTAATCAGAGGTTCCTATGCCGCGCAAGAACACAGCCGCGAGTCCCGAGCACGCGATCCTTGCGGCCATCCGTCGCATCCCGCGGGGCCGTGTCAGCACGTATGGAGAGATCGCGACGGTCGCGGGTCTGCCGCGTCGGGCCCGCCTCGTCGGTACGGTGCTCAAGCAAACGGCGGTCAAGGTGCCATGGCACCGTGTCGTGAACGCGAGCGGGCGCATCTCGCTTGCCGCAGGCAGCCCGAGTCATGAACGCCAGCGCGCATTGCTGAAGCGCGAAGGCGTCGTATTTCGCGGCGATCGCATCTCGCTCGCTCAGCATGGTTGGCCGGATCGCAAGGTCGACCTCGATCGGGCGCTGTGGCATCGCGACTGACGCGATACGTCGTGTGATCTTGGCGCGTGTTGGGTACTCTTCTGCCTTCCCGAGGACAAACCCAACAGAAGATGGCGCACTCCGACGCGCGGCTGGCCAATCGCATTCTCATCGGTCCTGCCGGCGGCGCGATCGCCGGTGTCGTCGTGCTCATCATCGGCCAGTTCGCAACCGTCATGGTCGAGGTCGCCGCTTGAGCGCGCCTGCGGCGCCCAGCGCCCGGCCGCCGGGTATCTGGAAGCTGGCCGTCCCGACGATCATCGGCAACGTGATCTATGCGCTGGCCGCAATGGCGCAGACGCGCTTCGTCGGCGGGCTCGGGCCGCAGGCCGTGGCGGCGGTGGGTGTCAGTCAGCGCGTGTTCTTCGCGCTGCAGGCGCTGTTCATCGCCATCAGCGTCGGCGCGTCGGCACTGATCGCGCGTGCATGGGGCGCAGGCGATCGCCGCGAAGCGGCGCATGTGCTGACCGCAGCGCTGGTGCTGTCCAGCGTCCTGAGCCTGATCGTCACGTGCCTCACACTGGTGTTCGCTCACGGCATTGCTGCCATCTTCGGGCTCGACGCGGCAACCTCGATCGAAGCCACGCGCAACGTGCGCTGGTTCGCCGTGTTCGTCACGGGGCTGTCCTCCAACATCGTCATGCTGTCGGCATTGCGCGCGGTGGCCGATGTGTGGATTCCGCTGCTGTTCGTGATCATCGTGAACGTCGTGATGGTCGGCATGCTGTATGTCTTCATCTTCGGTGCGTGGGGCGCACCGAAGATGAACTCGGCCGGCGCGCCATTTGCCGCCGGACTCACCTATACGATTGCCGGCGCGGTGATGCTGTGGGTATGGAAGCGGCAGCGCTTGTCGATCGCGTTCGATGCGAGTGAGTGGCGCCAACGCGAACGTTACGCACGCCTGCTGCGCATCGCGTATCCCGCCGGCATCGAGCAGATGGTCATGCAGGGTGGCTTGTTCGTGTTCCTTGCCCTCATCGGTCACTTCTACGGCACGGATGCATTCGCGGCGTACTCGGTCGGATTCAATCTGTTGAACGTGGCCATCGTCGTGGGCTTCGGTTTTTCCATCGCGGGATCGACGCTGGTCGGGCAGCATCTCGGCGCAGGCAACTTCAAGGCCGCGCGCCGCAGCGGTTGGCGCTCGCTGACGTTTGCCGCGAGCTCGATGGCACTGCTGGCGCTCCTGCCGGCGTTCTACGCCGAGGAGCTCGCGCGCTTCTTTCTCGGCAATGAGGAACGCGCCGTCAACTACACGGTGCAATTCACGTACACGATGGCATTGATGCTGCCGCTGCTCGGCGTGGAGTTCGCCATTGGCGGCTCCCTGCGGGGCGCCGGAGACACGCGCTTTCCATTGATGGCGACCATCCTCGGCATGCTGCTCGCACGCATCGGCCTCACGCTCGTATTCGTGCATCTCGGCCTGCCCGTCGTATGGGCCTACAGCGCCATGGTCGTGGAGTACGTGCTGAAGGCGACGCTGCTCATCCTGCGCTTCCGCTCTGGACGCTGGGAGAAGGCGTTGGCAGGGCGCCTGGGGCGGGGTTGACACGGCTCGACACGCACACCGATTGCGCAATCCCTCGGCGTGCGAGAGAGGCACTGTCGCACGCTACTCCAGCCTGACCTAGCGTCCCTTCCCTTGCGTAGCGCAGCGAAGCGGGGCAAGGACAGGATGGGGACTCCGGCTCCGCTCAATTGCAGTCCACTTGCCTGCCCCCACCCTAACCCTCCCCCGCTGCGCAGGGGAGGGGACTGGATGGGCAGAGGACGCTACGACAGCGACATCGCAGTCGGCTTGATTGCGGCGTGCACGACCGGTGTCACGGATGGATGCACGGCGCCAGCAATCGCACTCGGCTGCACTTCATAGCCCCACTGCGCCAGCGACGGACCCATGCACGCTTCGAGAATGGCTTGCTGCGCGGGTGTCAGATCCTGCCGCCACTTCTGATTGGCATCCTGCAAGCGAGCCGATGCGATGCACCGCTCGAAGCTGGAGTTGAAGGTCAGCCCGGCAAAGTCGGTCGCCGTGCGGAACACGCTGACCGGATCGCTGCAGAGATCTTCGTAACGAATCTGCAGGAGCTGCGACGGATCCGGCATGCATGCCTTTGCTTCTGCGTAGGCCTCCATGAGGATTTCCCACTGCAGCGCCGCCAACGCCACGAACGAGCGATCGTAGTGCTGCCAGCGCGCGTCGCGCGCGGTGTCCAAAGGTCCCCAAGACCACTTGCCGGGTCCGAGCCAGCCATCCCAGAAGTGCACGTTCAACAGCGAATTGGCAACGGCGCGTCCATCGCGAATCACGCTGATGAACTTCGCTCGCGGATACACGGCTTGCAGGAAGCCGATGCGCGGCCAGCCGGTGATCTTGAAGATCATGCGCGGCCGTCGTGCAGTCACGAACTGGCGCGTCGCCGTGCGCAGGGCCGTTACGGCACAGGGAGACGCGTCATCGGCCGTCAGATCGCGGAATGGACGACTGAAACCGTGGAAGTAGTGATCCCAGAAGCCGTAGGCCTCGACAGGAAAATACTTACGTCGAAATGTGCTGCCCGCGATGTCGATACACGACACGCAGGTGCGGTTATACGCCGGCTTGGTCGGATGGCGATTCGCAAGCGAAGTCATGAACGAGACGTGCGGATGGCGCGTCAACAAATCATGGAACAGGGTCGAGCCGCAGCGGCCAGTGCCAATGATGAACAGCGGATCGCCGGATGCAGGACTGGAGGAGCGAATGGCGTTCCTGTGCCCATCGACGGCAGCCGGCAACAAGACACGATGCGACGCGCGACTCACGCTGACACCTTCCACCGGGTGGTTTAGTTGGTTACAAGTTGGTAACACCGGCCCGGGAATAATCGCCGAGGTTGCGCAAAGTTCCCCGGCACGCTGCGGTGCAACGGCCTTCACTTCGACTTACGCGCGACCTTTCTCCTTCTCCCGGTTGCGGCTTGCCATTCGGCAGATACAGGCAACCGACGACGATGCCGTTCACCGCCGCTTCGAGATAGCGACTGAGCGTGTGTGAGTGGGTCGCTCCCACGATCCGCTCACTGTGAAGTACTTCACGTTTGTTTGTAGTCCGTTGTTGCCGTGAAGACCTGTCGCTGGTCAGCTACGCTGCAGCGAACGCCTGGGCAGGGCGGCACAAGAACGCTGAACGATCACCGAGGGGAGAACTCACATGCGTAGCGGGAATTCCATGGAAGGGCTGAAGCTCGTCGTCGGTGTGATGTTGATGTGGGCTCTCAGCGTGCAACCGTCGCTGGCATTGCCGCCGCTGGAGCGCCCCACGACGCAAGTTCAGTCCTACGACTTCGCTACGACTGGAACGAATGGCGAGTGGGACAGCACGACGGGAAAGTGGAGCGTCGATGGTCAAGCGTATGGCGCTGCCACCGCCGCCAAAGCCATCAGCACGCTGAATGCCTACTACGACACACCCTACTCGTCACCGACCGTCAACGTTCAGCTCGACGATTTCATCTTCGGCGTACGGATGCTGAATCCCTCGGCGGCCGCCGGCAGCATGGTAGGCATCGTCTACAACTATCAGGACGCCAGGAACTACTACGAAGCCGTGTTCACGCCCAACCGCGTGGCGCAGCTGCGTCGCATCGCCAATGGCAACGCGACGGTGCTCAGCTCGAAGACGTATTCGGAAGGTGGGCAGGGCCGCTGGTTCGACGTGGATCTCGTGCGCCAAGGCAACGCCCTCAGTACGCTCGTCGTCAACGGCAATGTGATCGCACGGGATGTAGCGACCAGCGCGCTGCCGCGCGGGCGCCTGGGAATCGTGGCGTACAACACCGCAGGGAAATTTGCGCACGCGACGATCGAGCGGCCTGTCGGCGATCAACCGTTCAAGGAAGACTTTCAGGATGGCGTGGCGCAGGGCTGGCCCAGGATCGACAGCAACAACTGGTCGATCGTGGATGGCGTACTGAAGAACTTCACGGTGCTGCAGACGAATAAGGTCACGCTGCCCGTCGCGACCGATGCGCGGTATTGGGATCCCGTGGGCGCAAACCTGCGCGTGAAGATGCGTAACCCGTACGGCGCCGCAGGCAACGTGGTCGGCCTCTTCTGGGGTGATGATGGCTCCGGCGCTTACCAGGAACTCGTGTTCTCCCGCACCGGCCTGGCGAAGATCAATGCGGTGAATGCCAACGGAGCGCTGACCACGCTCGCAAGCGCGACGATCCCGAAACTCTCCAGCGACTGGTTCGAAGTGACAGTCACTGTTGGGTTCGAAACGCATGTACTGCTCAACGGCAAACCCGTGTTCAGCAATCTGCCGCTCGAGTTTCCTACGGGTCGCGTGGGCCTCATCACTCATTGGTCGCCAGGACAGTTCGATGCGATTGCATCTCAAGAGCCGCCGTTCGCGCTGCCGTATGCGGAAAACTTTGCCACAGCAGCGACCAACGTCGTTGCCTTGAGCGGTATCTGGATCACGTCGGGAGGTGTCCTGACGAGCGCGGGTCTGGGCGATAGCGATGTCACGGCGTTCGTCGCCAGTCCGAACCCGAGCACGCCGTACGTTCCCAGAGGCAGCGTCGACTTCGCGTATCGCGCGAAGCTCCTCAATCAATCGACGACCGCACAGGGCGCCGTCGGGGTCATCACGCACTACAACCACGAAGCCGGGGAGTACTACGAGGTCTTGTTCACGGCGGGTGGCCAGCTCCTGGTCAACAAACACGTGCAGGGAACGATCGTGGAACAGGCGGCCGGCTCGCACGACATCGCGCCGAACACGTGGTTTACCGTCGAGCTTCGCTGCGTCGACAACAAGACGAGTGTGTACGTGAATGGCGTGAGAAAGCTGAGCGGCATCCTGCAGGGGCAGATCAGGAACGGCGTCGTGGGCGTCGTCACGCGGAGTGCCCGCGGACAGTTCGATGACGTGGCGTGGAGTGAGATCGAATAGCGGATGGTTGGTTGGTCAACGGGTCTGTTGGCTGGTTGGCCAGAGCGGACATAAGTCTCTGGCCAACAGACCAGTTGGCCAACTAGCTCGCGGGTAACGGCTCACGGCATACGGGCAACAGCCAGAATCGGATTCCCTCTGGCCGTTACCCGTTGGCTGTTGCTCGTTAGCTATTGCGATCGGCCCGTGCGCTAGCCGGTTGACCATCCCCGCTAACTCCTTAACCCCTTTCCCCCCATCCCCCCGTTCATACCTCCCGGACGCAAGTGCGTTCGAGGCGGAGACGATCGATGCGTGCTGTTCGGGGAGTGGCGGTGGCGCTGGCCGTGGCGAGTGTCCTGTATGGGTGCGCGATGGAAGAGAGGGCGGCGTCCAGGCAACCGGACAAGCCACCACCGTCGAGCTCAATTGAGCATCCACCGGCGGTCCCGGAACCACGACCCGCCGAAGACGATGCCCGCCGCAACGACGCACCGGTTTCGTCGCCGATCGTGCTCGACAGCGTCAGAGAGCAGAAGGCTGAAGAGCGTGTTGCGGGTGCTGCCGTCACGACAGCGACCACCGCCCGACCTGAAGCGCAACTGCTCGCGAAGTCCATCGCGCCGATGCCCTACGTGGGTCAACTGCCTGCCGATACCGAGCGTTACCAACACTCGACCGACAACCCCGTGCATCTGGTTGCCGAGCAACCGGTGTCCACGTTCTCCATCGATGTGGATACGGGTGCCTACGCCAACGTGCGTCGCTTCCTGAACGCGGGCCAATTGCCGCCGCAGGACGCCGTGCGTGTCGAGGAGATGCTGAACTACTTCGACTATGACTACGCGACGCCGACATCGCGCGAGCAGCCCTTCGCCGTGAGTACGGAGCTTGCGCCGGCGCCATGGAATGCGAATGCGCAGCTGTTGCGGGTGGCGATCAAGGCGTACGAGATGCCCGCGAGCGAACGTCCGCCAGCGAATCTCGTGTTCCTGATCGATGTCTCCGGCTCGATGCAGTCGCCCGACAAGCTGCCGCTGCTGAAGAATGCGTTTCGGCTGTTGACGGAGCAACTGGGTTCACGCGATCGAGTCTCGATGGTCGTCTATGCCGGTAGCTCGGGCGTGGTGCTCGAGCCCACGCCGGGCGATCAGAAGTACAAGATCCGCGAGGCGATCGATCGTCTCGAGGCCGGTGGTTCGACGAACGGCGGGGAAGGTATCGAGCGCGCGTATCAACTGGCCCGCGGCAACCTGCGCAAGGATGGCATCAATCGCGTGATCCTCGCGACCGATGGTGACTTCAACGTCGGCAAAGTGGATTTCGAAGGACTGGTCGATATGGCCGAGCGCGAGCGCAAGAGCGGCGTCGCGCTCACGACGCTGGGCTTCGGCACGGGCAACTACAACGACCAGCTGCTCGAGCGTCTGGCCGATGCAGGGAACGGCAACTATGCGTATGTGGACACGCTGAGCGAAGCGCGCAAGGTGCTGGTCACGGAGCTGTCATCCACCCTCGTGACCGTGGCCAAGGACGTGAAGATTCAGATCGAGTTCAATCCCGCGGCCGTGCGCGAGTATCGCCTGATCGGTTACGAGAATCGCATGCTGGCGCGCGAGGACTTCAACAACGATCAAGTCGATGCAGGCGAGATCGGTGCCGGACATCGTGTCACGGCACTCTATGAGATCGTGCCGGCCGACAAGGCGGGACGCATCGAGCCGCTGCGCTATGCGTCAGCACCGGTCGAGAAATCGAATAAGGACGAGCTGGCGTGGCTGCGGCTGCGCTACAAGCAACCGAATGCGGATCGAAGCCAGTTGATCGAGCGCCCCATTCGCAGTCGTGAGCTGCTGGCGGAGAAGGATGTCTCGGCGGACTTCAAGTTCGCGGCGGGCGTCGCGGGATTCGGCCAGTGGCTGCGCGGCGGCAAGTACTTGAACGATTTCAATTGTGACGATGTGCTCGGGCTTGCGCGTGCCGGGCTGGCCAATGACAAGGAAGGGTATCGCCGCGAGTTCGTGTCGCTCGTGGAACTTGCGCGGACGTTGCAGGCGAGTGCGAATACGAAGGCGTCGGAGGAGGAGGGGATGGTGGCGGGAAGGTAAGTTTCGTGGCCTTGCCTCGTGCCCCCACCCCAACCCTCCCCCGCTCCGCAAGGGAGGGAGTCGGAACGAAGGCCAGGGAGTCGGAACTCAACTGCGCCATGCGCCCCCTCCCCTGCGAAGCGGGGGAGGGTTGGGGTGGGGGCAGCTCGCTGCTCGAGAAACCCCCAACACCATGACCACCGCCGCTCTCCGCACGGATGCTACCCTTCCGGCGATGGACGTGACCGATAGCGAACTGATGCAGCGCTATGCCGCGGGCGAGCTGGCCGCGTTCGAACAGCTCTATGCGCGCTACAAGGGGCCGCTGTATCGCTACGTGAAGCGGATGTGTCGCGACACGGACGTTGCCAACGATGTATTCCAGGAGGTGTGGAGCAAACTGATCGCGAGCCGCGAACGGTATGAAGTGCGCGCGCAGTTCAACACGTTTCTGTATCGCATCGCGCACAACGCATGCATCGACTACTACCGTCGCGCAGGCAAGCAAGCCGCGCACGACAGCGACGAGGAGATCGTGCTGGCACTGCCTGACGGCGAGCACGCACGTCCCGATGCGCTCACCGCGGATGCACAAGTCCAGGTGGCCTTTCGCTCCGCCCTGGAGTCATTGCCGCCGGAACAGCGCGACGTATTTTTGCTGTACGAAGAGGGCGGCTTGAGCCTGGATGACATCGGCCGTGTAACGAACGTGAACATGGAAACTGCGAAGAGCCGCCTGCGCTATGCGGTAGCGAAGCTGCGCGCGGCTCTACGTGGGTTTCGCATGCCGGAGGCCGTGTCATGAACGAACGACCCGACGCTCCTGGCGAGCATGAGGATGGCGATGTGCGGCGAGCGTATCGCTCGCTCCCGCATGATGAAGTGCCACCTGAAGTCGATGCGCGCGTGCTGGAAACAGCAAGGATCGCTCTGGCGCAGCGACGTCGGCCGGCATGGCTGCGATGGTCTGCGCCGATCGCATTGGCGGCCTCGGTGTTGGTCGTCGTGGCGGTCGTGCTGGACCCGGGCGCGCGCAAGACGGCAACGGTGAACGACGCTTTGAAGATGCATCGGACGTCTGCGCCATCGCAGCAACGGCCGTACGGTGTCGAGCAATCCGGGCGTGTTCTCGAGGACAGTGCGGCCCAACAATCCAAGGCAGCAGAGCCACAGCGTCCGCCTGCGCCCGCCGCCGCGCCTCGAACAGCAAAAGAATTTGACTCGCAGCCGCTGGAGCGAAGGTCGTATACGCCGAAGCCGATCGTGCTCGACATGGTGCCCGTGGAGAGTATTCCGGCACCGCAAGTCGATGTGGCTGGAACTGAGGCAGCCGCGCCTGCGCTTAGCAAGGACGCCGAACCGGAAAGAAAGCAGGAACGGCAGGAGGAGCAAAAGGCTGTGGCGAAGGATGCGGAGGACCTCCGCGCACGCGAGAACGAGTTGCGTCGCGAAACTCCGCCTGCGAGCGCGATAACGACCACTACGTCCGCCCGACCGGTGGCCCCGCCGCCGCCTGCAGCGGCTCCTGTACGGCACCCGCCATTGGAGGTGTGGCTGCGCCAGATCCACGACTTGCAGATTCGCGGCGACACCGAGCAGGCGAACAAGGAGATCGAAGCCTTGCGGCGTGCATATCCCGGTATCGATGTGGACAAAGAGCTTGCGGTTGTTCGCGAGCAGCGATAGGCACTGCGTGCCGCAGCTAGTTGTCCATCGCGCGGCGCACGACCCCGAGGAATGAAAGGGTTCCTCTCTGGCCGTAGCCTGTAGCCCGTGGCCCGTAGCCCTTTCTTACGAGAGCGAGAGCGCAAAGGAGCGCCTGCTAAACTCCGCTCGTCCCCTCCAGCGGAGTCTTTGCCGAATGTTGGAACGAACGATCGAGCGGCTGCTGTTTGCCAGCCGCTGGCTGTTGGCGCCGGTGTATCTTGCGCTGTCGCTCGCGATGATCGCGTTGTCGATCAAATTCTTTCAGGAAAGTTTCCATCTGTTGTCGCACATCATGGAGATTGCCGAAGCCGACATGGTGCTATCGGTGCTGAGTCTCATCGACATGGTGCTCGTGAGCAGCTTGATCGTGATGGTCATGCTCTCGGGCTACGAGAACTTCGTCTCGCGCCTGGACGTTAGCGATACGGGCGAGAAGCTGGGCTGGCTGGGCAAGCTCGATTCCGGCACGTTGAAGCTGAAGGTTGCAGCCTCGATCGTGGCGATCTCCTCGATCCACCTGCTGCGCATCTTCATGGAGGTCAAATCGACCGACAACGACAAGCTCCAGTGGTACGTCATCATCCACCTGACCTTCGTCGTGTCGGCTGTGCTGCTGGCCCTGCTCGACAAGATGGCATTCGCGGGTCACCGAGAGGAGGAGGCACATGATCTATCGTCTCGGTGAGCGTCGGATCGAAACCGTCGGCGACGAATACTTCGTCGCGCCCAGTGCGGATGTGATCGGCTCCGTAAAGCTGGGTCGCTGGGCCAGTGTGTGGTTCGGCTGCGTTCTCCGTGGCGACAACGACTGGATCGAGATCGGCGATGGAGCCAACGTGCAGGACGGCACGGTCATGCACACCGACGCAGGCAAACGCCTGGTCGTCGGTCAGAACGTGACCATCGGGCACAATGCGTTTCTGCACGCGTGCACCGTGGGCGAGAATTGCCTGATCGCGAACGGGGCGATGCTGCTCGATGACGTGGTCGTCGGCAGCAATACGATCGTGGCGGCGGGAGCGTTCGTGCCGCCGGGAAAGACCATTCCCAGCGGAGTGGTGGTGATGGGCTCGCCCGCGAAAGTTGTTCGTGAGCTGTCCGATAGCGATCGAGAGCGCATTGCGTACGGTGCGCGGCATTATCAGGAGAATGCGAAGCGCTTTCGCGCGCAGCTGCAAGCGGAGTAGCGCACGCCGCTTGCGATTGCGTCCCCTCCCTTGCGCAGCGAAGCGAAGCGGGGGAGGGACAGGGTGGGGGCAGACGCGCCACTGTGCCTAACTCAAGCGCCCCCATCCTGTCCTTCCCCCGCTTCGCAAGGGAAGGGACGCGTACATCGACATTACCCGCGGGTGAGAG
>DATELY010000155.1:0-27906 GCA_035276085.1 Steroidobacteraceae bacterium
CAACGTGGCTTGTATGACCTGCGACGTTGCAACCGGTGCAGGTCGCCCTCAGCGAGGGTACATGCTGCAGTTGGTGGGGAGCCGACCTCCCCACCATTGCTCGAACCTCACCGAGCTGGCGGGAGGAGTATCAAAACTCACGGACTGATCGGGGTGACTCGATTTGTCGTGTACCGTGGTGCTGCTCGATGCCCAGCTGAAGTAGCAGTATCAAAGTGCGCAAGACGAGATAGCGCTGAGTCCTCCGAATCTCCTGCAGGAAGGCGCCGTTGTAAAGGTGCTGCCGCCGCGGGCGAAGAGTCGTAGGCGCGGCGTTATTCCCGATCCAGGAACCGCAAGATGAGTTCCTTCACCTCATCGGGATGCCCTAGATACGGCATGTGCTGAGCGCCACGGATGATTTCGATCCGAGCGTTCACTTTGGAAGCCAGTCTTTGCCCGTCGGCTACGGGGATGATGGCGTCTGCGGAGCCCCAGATGGCCAGGGAGGGCGCGCGAATTCGTGCGAGCGCTGCGGGCAGCAAGTCGATATCGGGCGTGTGGCGCGACGTGTACATCATTGCGCGCACCGTATCGATAGAGCCGTGAATACGCAGTGTCTTCTTGCAATCCTCCGTCGCAAGCCGAATGCACAAGCGGTGCACGATGCTCAACGGCCCATCGCCGAAGAGGCTCCAGGCCAAGCCGCGGCCAACGCCAGCAGGCATTTGAATCAACGCTTCGAGCGCAGGCGATTTTGGCGGGTACACAGCCGCAGCGATGAACACCATGCGACGGACCTTTGTGGGGTAGTCCGCGGCAAACTGTGCGGCGATGGCGCCTCCGAATGAGTGCCCCACCACGTCGACTTGCTTCACGTGCAACGAGTCCAGCAGTCTCACGAGCGATGCCGCATAACCACGCGGCGAGTAGTAGGGCCGGGCGTCGAGTTACGCTCGGAGTAACCATAGCCAAGAAGATCCGGCATGATGAGCGCTCGATCTTTTTCCAGGCGATGAGCCCACGGCAGGAAGGTTGCATGCCCCGGAATAGCAAAACCATGGATCAGCAGGATGGGGGGCTTGTTCGGCAAAGGTAGCGTGCGCAGATCGCCCGTCGTCAGCACGTGCCAGCGCCGGCCGTAGATCTTCAGGAAATGACCCGGCACATCCTTCGACTCCACCCTCAGCGTCTCCGTCCGTAGGATCTGCACATTCGCGTAGGTGAGGAGAGTGATGATGGCGAGCGCGAGCACCCCAACGAGTGTCGCCGTGATCTTCAATAGCATTCGCATGCGCTCTTCCTGTTGTTCGTTTATCGGCGCGTTGCTTCCGATCCGAGTTCGAGTGAGGTGCTCTACTTCCCTGTCCTTGCTGGCATGATGAGCTCGAACGTTCGCAACCGGTGACCGCGCTTGATTCGATAGCTGGCGAAATCCCGGCGATCGATCGTGAAAACCTTGTGGAGATTTTCGGCCTCGGCCATGGCTACGAGCGAGGCGTCTGCCAGATCCATCGGCTGATCTGCATATTGCTGCATCAGCTCGAAGGAGCGGTCCGTCGTTTCCGGATCGAGAAACCACAAGGTGAGGCCGCCGTCCGCGATGAAATGGATGAGATTTGCTGCGCCAACGCTGCCCGGGGAGAGCACGTGGCGCTCCGCCTCGTCATCGAGTCTTACCGGCCTGCCGGACGGAAGGAACTTGGCCAGACGTCGATCGTTGCTCGGAAAACATCTTGACGCATGGGGTCGCGGTCATGGCACGTTTTTCTGTGCCGCTGAGCATTGCATGCGTGCTCTTGAGTCTCTCGGTTGCCGCCGACGATCTGTGGTCGGTCGAGGTGATGGCTGGCAATGCGCACAACTTCCAGTCCCATTTACGCATCGAACAGTCCGGGGAATTTGCCGAATCGCTCACAGCGCGCTATGCGACGCATGCTTTCGAAACTCCGCTTTACTATTCCGTGCGCTTCGGTCGCTGGCATGCAAACGACGGGTGGGAGCTGCAGCTCATTCATCACAAGCTCTACCTGCGGAATCCGCCTGCAGGTGTCGAGTCGCTATCGATCAGTCATGGATTCAATATCATCACGATCAATCGCCTGATTGCGCATGACGACTGGCAATTCCACATCGGTGCTGGTCCGGTTGTCACGCATGCAGAAGGGGTCGTGAACGGGAGGCACTACGATGGCCCTTATGAGCTTTGTGGTGCGGCCTTGATCGGCAGCCTCGGCAGACAGTTTCGCATTACACGGTCGTTCTTCGTCAACGCGGAGCTCAGCGGCACACTCGGCTATGCGGCGCCAAGCCCGCATGGCACCCCCGCGTTGCACTTGAAAGTTTCCAATGCAGCGGTGCATGGCCTCATCGGATTCGGAGCAAATTTCTGATCAGTACCGCAGCGCCATCGATCATGGACGACGCCGGGTGTGGCGAGCCTGCGGAACTCGAGCGGACCTTCAGTACGAAGATCCCGTACTTCCGATTGATCCTGCCAGTTCGCCTCGTCTATACACACTCGGGTTGCTTCTCTGGTGCACGCGGTGTGAGACGGGCTTTCGGCTATTTCATGGTTCTTCAGACCTCAGTATTCCTGACATTGGTCTGCACCGCCTGCAGCGCGCCACCGCTGAGAATCCCTCGAGATCGGCCGAACACGTTCGAGTACGCACTATCGACGGAAGCAGCATGGCCGACGTTGGATTGGTATCGCGCATTCTCCAGCACGGAGCTCGATCGACTCATCCGTCTCGCGCTCGATGACAATCTCGATCTCGCCGCAGCCGAGGCCCGTGTACGGCAGGCGGATGCCCGCGCGCGTGCAGCAGGCGGCGCTATTCTTCCGCAAGTAGATCTGAGTCCGAGCGCCACGCGATTCAGCGGCCGCTCCAATGGGGTCGTTGCGCACGAAACCGATTGGTCCGCGCTGCTGTCCGCGAGTTACGAAGTGGATTTCTGGGGCAAGAACCGAGCAAATCGGAACGCACTCGGCTATGCGGCGGTTGCGAGCGAAGCCGATCGAGGTACGGTCGCGCTGACGATCGAGGCCGGCGTTGCGAACGGCTACTTTCAGCTGTTGTCGATCCGTGAACGCGCGCGCCTGGCGCGCGCAAATCTCGACTCCGCTCGCGAGATACTTGCCGCCATTCAAGCGCGCTTCGATGCAGGCGCGGCCGGGCCGGCGGAGCTCGCGGCGCAACGTGCAGCGGTCGCAACGGCTGAGTTGACGCTTCCCGGGTTGGCGCAGCAGGAGATCGAGACGCGAGCTGCACTCGCCCTCCTGGTGGGGCACGCCCCGGAAGGGTTCGTCATCGAAGCACAGGTCTTGGATGGATTGAGCGAGCCGGTTGTGGCACCCGGGTTGCCTGCCGAGCTATTGACGCGTCGTCCCGACATTCTTTCGGCGGAGGCCAATTTGCGCTCGGCGCATGCGGATGTGGGGGCAGCGCGCGCCGCTCTGTTTCCCTCATTGACGCTCACCGCCAGCGGTGGTGTCCAGAATCCCGCGGTGCAAGCAGCCGTCCTCACTCTGGAAGGTACCGGGCCGGCGCTCACGCTCGGCGCTTCGCTGACGCAGACGATCTTCGATGCTGGACGGCGTCGGGCGGCGCGTGACGAAGCGCAAGCGCATGAGACGGAACTGATAGCCACCTATCGAGCCGCCATCCTGAGTGCGCTGGTCGATGTCGAAACGGCGCTCGCTGCGATTCAGCACCTGAATGCACAGCGATCCGCGCAAGCAGAAAACGTTGCTCAGAGCGAGCGTGCCTGGGAGGGCGCCCGTCTGCGTTATCGCGCGGGCTCCGGCGATTTCTTGAGCGTGCTGGACGCGCAGCGCACGCTGAACTCCGCGCGCGAGCAGATGAGTCAATATCGGCTTGCGCGTCTGCAGGCAATCGTGAGCCTGTGCAAGGCGCTCGGTGGCGGCTGGGAGCCTGCATCGCGCTTCGAGCACGTAACGGGTGAGCATCCGCCCATCCCATAACGATCGCAGGTACCAATGATCGCAATCAAACGAGCGCACTTGCGGAGCACGATAGCAACGCTCGCTGTATTGATCCTGACAACGCTGTTCGGCTGCCAGCGCGCGCAAGCGCCGGAAGTCACGGAGGCCGAACCATCGCTTACATTGCCCGCCAACACGCTGGAGCTCAGTGACGAGGACGCACAACGGCTCGGCATCACGCGGACCGTTGCGGCACCGACCACCTTCGTGCCGGAAGTGCGCGGCTACGCAGTGGTGATCGGCCACGATGTCATCGCCCAGAATGTTGCGGATGTCGAAATGGCCGAAGCGGCCGTGCGCCAAAGCCAGACGGCGCTGGCGCGAGTGAAAGGGCTGGCGCAGACGCCCGGCGCGTTCTCGGCGGAGACGCTGGAAAGCGCCGAGCGGCAGGCGAGTGCGGATCAAATTGGGCTTGCGCTCGCGCGTCGCAAACTGTCGGCGACGTGGGGCACCGAATCGCCCTG
This sequence comes from Steroidobacteraceae bacterium, assembly GCA_035276085.1. Classification (GTDB taxonomy): domain Bacteria; phylum Pseudomonadota; class Gammaproteobacteria; order Steroidobacterales; family Steroidobacteraceae; genus DATELY01. Next base: position 4,453 of record DATELY010000155.1, read on the forward strand.
GAAGGAAGCGGAAGACAGTGCGTTGCTACGCGATGTTGCGAGCGGCAAGGCGAAACTGGTGCGCGCGACCTTTCCGCTGGGCACGCTGCCGGGCTCCCGACCCGACTCGCTGGACCTGGCGCGGCTCGGCGCGAGCAGCACGGCGTCGCGATGGCAAACGGATGCACTATGGGATGCGCCTGCGGATGCCACCATACCGGGCCGCAGCTTCTTCGCGCTGCTCGCGAAGGCTGATGCAGCCGAGGGCGAGCGGCTCGAGGCGTGGGCGCATGCCGGAGCCCCGCTGTCGGGCGTACTGGTACCGCGTCCGGCGCTCGTCATCAGCGATGGGCAGTACTGGTGCTATATCGAAAAACCCGGTGGGCGCTACGAGCGCCGTGTCATTGAGACGACTCATCCCACGAGCGGTGGCTACTTCGTGCAACGTGGTATCGCCGAGGGGGAATCGATCGTGACCAGTGGGACGGGGCTGCTGCTGGCACGGGAGACCAATCCGAGCACGGAAGCCGACTGATGATGCGTGGGTTGGTCGCTTGGTGCATCGCTCATCGCGGCGTCGTCGCGCTGCTGACGGGGTTGTTTCTGGCGCTCGGCTCGTGGAGCGCGTTGCGGACGCCGCTGGATGTGTTTCCAGAGTTCGTGCCGGCGCAGGTCGACATTCAGACCGAAGCGCCAGGGCTCGCGCCTCAACAGGTCGAAGAGCTCGTCACGCGTCCGATCGAGAATGCGGTGAATGGCGCACAAGGGCTCGCGACACTGCGCTCCGAGTCGATCCCCGGGCTGTCCGTCATCAAGGTGACGTTCAATGAAGGCGTCGATCTGCACGAGGCACGGCAAGGCATCGCCGAACGCCTCGCTGAGATCGGTGGAACATTGCCGCTCGGTGTGGGCCCTGCGAAGTTGTCGCCGCTCGTGTCGAGCACGATGGACCTGCTCAAGATCGGTCTGATCTCTGGCAAGGTGGATGCGTATGCGTTGCGTGATGCCGCCGATTGGGTGATCAAGCCGCGTCTGCTCGCGGTGCCAGGCGTTGCACATGTCATCGTCTTCGGCGGTGCCGTGCGGCAGATCCAGATCCTGCCGGCCGTGGAGCGTCTTGCCGCGTTCAATCTCACGCTCACGGACGTCGTCGACGGCGCCAGAGCTGCACTCGCGTTGCGCGGTGCCGGCTTCATCGAGACGTCCTCACAGCGCGTGCTGATCGAGTCGCCGACGCCCGAGCCGGACATCGACACGCTGGGTCAGGCGCTCATCACCGTACGCAACGGCGTACCCATTCGCCTGCGCGATATTGCGGAGGTGAAGCAGGGACCCGCGCTGCGCTTCGGCGACAGCCTCGTGCAGGGGAAGCCCGGAGTGCTCCTGTCGCTCGCGAGCCAGTACGGGGCGAACACGTTGGCAACGACGAAAGCCGTGGAGCAGGCGCTGGCAGAGATGAGACCCGCTCTCGCGGCACAAGGCATCGAGCTGCATCTGGGCCTGCATCGCCCCGCCAACTTCATCGAACGCGCGCTCGGCGACCTGGAACGCTCGCTCGCGATCGCGGCCGTACTGATTCTGGCCGTGCTCTATGCGTTTCTGCGCGACCTGCGCGTGGCGCTGATCGCCTTCACGGCGATTCCGTTGTCACTGCTGGCTGCGATCCTCGTGATCAAGGGGCTCGGTCAGACGTTGAACACGATGACACTGGGCGGCTTCGCCGTGGCACTGGGCGTTCTCGTCGACGATGCGGTGATCGGTATCGAGAACATCCTGCGTCGCCTGCGGCTGGAGTCCGCCGCGCTGCGAACCCCAGCACGTCTGGCGGTCATTCGCGACGCATCGCTCGAAGTGCGAGGGCCGGTGATCTACGCGACTGTGGTGGTCATTGCCGTATTCCTGCCGCAGCTCTTCACGTCGAGTGTGCAGGGACACTTCGTCGGTCCGCTCGCGTTCGCGTTCATCCTCGCCGTGATTGCGTCGCTGATCGTCGCCATGACGGCGACGCCGGCATTGTGTGCACTCTTTCTGCGCACGCATGAGGTGGGGCCCGAAAGCGCGTGGCTGGCGCGACTCAAACGATGGCAATCGCACGTGACCCACAGGATCGACGCACACTGGAAGATCGCCATCGGCGCGCTCGGACTGATCACACTGGGTTGTGCGGCCGCGCTGCCGTTCCTGGGCGGCACATTCATGCCCGAATTTCGCGAAGGTCATTTCGTCATGCAGGTGTCGAGCTCGATTCCCGGGACTTCGCTCCACCAGATGCTCGATGTGGGTCGTCGGATCAGTGTCGAAGTGATGCAGCTGCCCTACGTTCAGAGCGTGGAGCAGCAGGTGGGGCGCGCGGAGTTGAGCGAGGATACCTGGGGCCCTCACCGCAGCGAGATCCACGTCGAGCTCAAGCCCGAGGCGACGGTTGACCAAACGACGGCTCAGGACGCATTGCGTCGGATCGTGGCGCGCTATCCCGGCGTCCAGAGCGAAGTCGTCACGTTCCTGGGGGATCGTATCGGCGAGAGCTCGAGCGGTGAAACTGCGCAGGTCGCGATCAAGATTTTCGGCAACGACCTCGATGCGCTGGATAGCGCGGCTACGCGTATCGCGAGCGCATTGCGCGCGGTCGATGGCATCGTGGATCTGCAGTTCAAGAGACAAGCCGGTACGCCTGCGATCGCTGTGCGGATCTCGCCAAGCGCGGTGGCTGCAATGGGATTGAAAGTGCAGGACGTCCTCGATGGCATCGAGACAGCGTATGCGGGTGCGGTCGTGGGTCAGACCTTTCGAGGCGTGCGCACGGAAGATACTGTGGTGCTGCTGCCCGAGGAGCTGCGCCGCGATCCTGCGCAACTGGAACGACTGATGATCGCAGGCTCGTTTGGACCGGTGCCGCTGCAACAGGTTGCCACGCTCCAGCTCACGCAGGATCGCTACAGCATCGAGCATGACGGCGGACAGCGCCGCGTCAGCGTCACGTTCAATGCCGCCGGCCGCTCGCTCGGCGCAGTCGTCGACGATGCTCGACAAAAGATCGAGCGGGGCGTGAAGCTTCCCGCTGGCGTCTTCATCGAGTTTGCAGGTGCGGCGCAGGCGGAAGCTCAGACCCGACAGGAGCTGTTGGTCTACACGGCGGTCGCCTCGGTATTGATCCTGCTCATTCTCTTCAGCGCATTCGAATGGCGGTCCAACAGCTGGCTCGTGCTCGTGAACGTGCCGTTCAGTCTGGTGGGCAGTGTGCTCGCCATCGCGCTCACCGGCATCGGCATCTCGCTCGGCACGTTGGTAGGCCTCGTCACTGTGTTCGGCGTCAGTGCGCGCAATGCAATCCTGCAACTGGCGCACTACGAGCACCTCGTACAACGCGAGGAAGCACCTTGGAGCTTTGCGACGGTCCTGCGCGGCGCGAATGAACGACTCGTGCCCATTCTGATGACGGCCGTCGTCACGGCATTGGGTCTTGCACCACTTGCCATCGGAATCGATCGCCCAGGGCAGGAGATCGAAGGCCCCATGGCAATCACCGTCCTGGGAGGACTGGTGTCATCGACACTGCTGAACCTGCTCGTTCTGCCGGCGCTCGCGCATCGATTCAGTGGTCCTGCCGATGGCATGAAGATGGATTCAATGGATCCCTCGGCTGCAGAGTGAGTGCTCTTTTGTGGGTTGCGGTGGGAAGCGGCCTGCGCTGGCTGCGGAGGTCGATCAGAACGCAAATTGCCAGCGCAAGAGCGCGCCGTCACCTGTCGTAGCAAGGGAAAAGGCCTTCGAAGTTTCAGGGCCCAGGAACGCCTGCGTGAGAAAGGTCGCGAAGAAGTTGCCGAGCGCGATTCCTGCGAGGGCGTCGGAAGGGTAGTGTTCGCCGGCCTCGATGCGGGCCCACCCGGTCGCGATTACCATCGTATCCAGCCCTACATCGGCCGCACGCCGCACACGTGCATCCATGTCGATCGATTGGAGATCGATCGCTGCGAGTCGGGTGGCGGCGGCGGCGCCCGATGCATGTCCCGAGGGGAAGCTCTGGCGATTCTGGCCCATCGGCCGCTCGCGATGCGTGACGACTTTCAGCGCTTCCGTTACAGATGCCGTCGCACCGAGCGCGGCCAATTCGACGAGGGTGCCTTTATGTCTATCGAAGATCGAGCCGATCGGCTCGCGGTCCGGTGGAATCGCCAACACCGCGGCAGCACCCACGGCAAGAGACGTGGTGAGTAGGTTGTCGCTCCAATTTTCCGCGCCTCGTGCGGATCCGAATATCGGTGTGTGCGTTCGCGCCCAGTTGGACGTCCTGCGATCCCAGTGGTCGATCTGGAATACCGCCGCCCCTGCGAGCGGCGCCCACACCCACGGATCGACGGCCGCATTTCTCGCAGCCTCTTGCACGCGACCCCAGTCTGGGTGCAGCGTGGCCTCTGAAGTGTGACCATGGGGCAGTACCGCGCAGCCGCTCTCAACGATTGAGATAGCAACCAATACGACAGCGCACAGGGAACATCGCAAGGTGGAACTCCATGTGTTGAGCCACGGATCATTACGTGGCGATAAGGGGATTCGGATTGCGCGTCATGCGTTCTTTAGACGCGCCCATGGAGCTGCATCAATCGGTCGCGCGGCTGTGATAAGCGCAAAGCAATTGCAAATGGCGCGATTGATTTATTGCTCGACGCTCCGTCCAACGCAGGGCGAATACGCGTGCCCGGTGAGCCTGGGTCAACGCTTCGAGAGAGACAAACACTGAGCCAGGATGCATGAATACCACGGGTGCGCCTGATTCGAAGCGCCAATTGCGCCGCGAACGCCGTGCAGCGGAAGCGGATAGCAGGAAACTTCCGCACGGCGTGGATGCACCCGATGAGCCGCCCCGCGCTTTGACGCTGGATGTCTACAACGCGGTCCATTCAGAATGGTGTCAATCCTCCGCAAGCGATCGTGGCAGCCTCAGGAACCTGTTGTACTTCTGGTGGGATCACGCGTGGGTACCCCTGATCGTCTTCCTTGTGTCCGCCAGCACGTTTGCAGTGACGTCCAGTGATCTCAAGATCGCCCGCGCGTTGTTCTTCGATCCATCGACGGGGCGCTGGATCGGCGCAGACAGCTGGTGGGTGAACGAAGTCGTCCATACTGGCGGACGCTGGTTCATGATCTTCATCGGCGCGGCGGCATTGCTGCTGTGGATGGTCGCGCACTGCAATCGACGCCTGGGTCGACTGCGTCGACCCACAGCTTACTTCCTCGTGGCTGCAATCCTTTCCGTTGGCATCATCGGGCTTCTGAAGCAGCTGACCAATGTCGACTGCCCGTGGGATCTACAGGAATTCGGCGGCCGCTACCCGTTCGTCGAATTGTTTGGCGATCGACCTGACGACTTGCGGCCGGGACACTGCTTCCCGGCCGCACATGCCAGCGCCGGCTATACCTTGCTCTGCTTGTATTTCGTTTCTCGCGAGCACCATCGGTGGCTCGCGTACCTTGGACTGGGTGCGGGTATCGCAACCGGGCTCCTTTACGGCATCGCGCAGCAGTCTCGTGGTGCGCATTTCGCTTCACACGATCTGTGGAGCGCGTTTCTGGTGTGGATGATCTCGCTCACCACCTACACGTTTGCCTTCAAGATGCACGTGTGGGATTCGCACAGCAGTGCCGACCACGAACTGCCTGCGCCGGCCCGGCCCGACGCTGCGTCCTGACTACCTCGGTTAGACATGTCGACAATGAAGAATCAATCGTTTGTTGTGCGATTTCGGTTTGCGCGCGCTGGGCTCGTGCATGCCGTTGCGACCGAGCGCAGCGTGAAGATTCAGGTGGCTGCCTTCGGCGCCGTGCTGATTGCGCTCGCGATACTTCGTCCGGAGCCCGTTTGGTGGGCGTTGATGCTGCTGGCGAGCGGCGCCGTCATCGCTGCCGAGCTGTTCAATACGGCCATCGAGCTGCTGGCGGACCACCTTCACCCCGAAACACACGCCAACATCCGCATCGTCAAGGACTGTGCGGCGGGCGCCGTGTTGGCCATCGCTATCGCGGCCGTCGGCATTGCCGTTTCTCTGGCGATACACCTGTATCTCACTCGACGGTAGGAGCACATCTCAAGAAGGAGATGATGGCGTCGGCCCCTCGATCCGCCATCGCGGCGGGCAGGGGATAGCTGCCGAACGTATCCGCGACGTACTGCTTTTGAATCTCGAGAAATGACGCATGAGAGTCAAATGCAGCGCCAACGTGTCGCTCTATGTCATCCACCGACTCGATGACGGGACCACTGTGCCAGAAGCGATAGCTCGGGTTCTGCTGCCAGGCAACGCGATGCATGTTGAGAAAGAGACAGGGACGCGGGATGGACAGAAACTCCGCGATTTGACTGCTGACGTCCCCCAGATAGAGATCTGCCGCTTTGGTGTAGGTCATATCGATGCATCGCTCGCTTCCCAGGTCGATGAGCATGTGCGGTACGTCCAGGTACCGGCGGAACGCGTGGAGCTTCGTCGCGCTGGGCGGATCGAAGAGACGAACGTGAGGAGCAAATACGAGATTGAACCGTCGACTCGATGCAAACTGCTCGAGAATGCTGTGTCCCGCGGAGAACCAGCTGGTTTCGCGCGGCGAAAAGTGCGGCGCGTAAAGCACAGTCGGGCGCTCATTGGCGAACAGCCGCTGCTGCGCGTCATTGGAGATATGCAGCCAGTCGAGTTTGGCGTACACGCCCGTCGCGTAATGTCCGGACTTGGTGCGATCGAGCTCGAGCAGCCGCTGCTCGTGTTTGCTCCCGGCGAGTAACAGGTAGTCGAACTCGGTCAGTTCAGAGGTGACGGAGATCTCGCGATCGCCCGCGCCATGTGTGGTGTAAATCATCGGCCGGGTGAATCGGCCCCAACGACGCAAGGTCAATGACGTTCTCTCCGCAGTCACCAACGCATCGAAGGAACGGAAGTAGTTGCGATTGGCGAGCAGCATCAAGCTCTTTCCGGGTGCGTATTTCCGGCCGCTGTCACCTCTGAGAGCCCAGCGCAGCTGCAGCCATCGGGGAACGTGCAGCAGGTCGTAGTGGATGGGAGCCGGTCCTGCATGCCTCGCAACCAGCGCACGCGCAAACTGCAGATGCTGCTCCGACATACCCGCTACGTGCACCGTCACGGACACGTGCCGCGTCGCCAGTGATGCCGCGATGGGCAGTGAATGCAGGCTCTGATACGGGTGGCCGACGAGGGGAAAGACCAGTTTCACGGTGTGAGGCTCGGGCGCGGGGCGCGTGGGTGATTCAAAGTGCTCGCGGGGGCGACTGACAAGACCCATTTCGTGCGTCCAACAAAAGCGGCGACGGCCATAGCGACTCGACTGCTGCGCCCCGGAGGAACTTCAACTCGTGCCCCAAGGTGTCTTACTCGCGTCGGTCGGGATTGGTGGCGAGCGGAAAATCGCGCCACCGGCGATGGTGCCAGCTCCAGAGATGCGGGTTGCGCAGGATCAGTTGCTCGCTGATCCGCAGCATCGCCTTCAGATCCTCGGCAACGCTTGCATCGCATTGCTGCATCGGCGGCAGGATCTCGAAACGCCAGGTCGGGTTTGCAGCAAGCGTTGCTACGGGCAACACGGGAGCTCGCGAGCGGCGCGCTATATGCGCTGGACCGGCGGCAATGGGCATGTCCTTGCCGAGAAAGCGCAGCAGCAGGCCGTCCTGCGATTTCTTGACGCCTTGATCGATCGATATGTAGATGACGCGGTTGCGCCGCAGTGCGCTCAGAATGCTGCGAAAAGCATCCGCTGCACGATTCGCCAGGATCGGTTCGATTCCGTATCGGCTGATGCCGTGTTCGAAAAACCCCGGCTCCATCATGGGCGCCTCACGATGCACGATGCTCAGCGGAATTCCGCTCTCGACCAGCCGGATCATCAACAAGGCGCTGTTGCCCATGTGCGTGCCGAGCAGCAGAGCACCGCGGCCGGCAGCAATCGCGTCCCGCAGTATCGACACACCAGTGACCTCTACCCGCGCTATCAGCGCGCGCGTGTCCTGCTGCGCGTCCAGGATCTTGAGAGTCTCCAGGACGGCTGCGTTGTTGACGCGAAAGGCCTGCCGCAAGATATCACCCGCGGTGCGGCGCTCATCCGGAGTATCGAGCACGGCGGCGAGGTCGTGCACCATGCGTCGCCGAGAAGGATACGCAACACGGAATTGCAATTCGCCCAGCAGCGTGCCGAGCCAATGGACCTGCCGGAAGCTCAGATGTCGAACTCCTGTTCGGCAGGCTCGGAACAAGGCTCGTCGTGCCGCCCGCTCAGCTCGCAACTGCAGGGGATCTTGCGGCGTCATGATGTTGGCGCTCGACCTGGACGCGAAAATCGACAGTTTCCAGCAGCCCCTGACGCTCCGATATCAGCGGTACCCAGATGCGCATCGCCTACTTGATCAATGGTCTCAACGGAGGGGGCGCTGCCTTTCCGATGACGCAGGTCATCGGCCTCATGCGGGAGCTCGGTCACGAGGTGACTGTGTTCGCGTTGATGCAGCAAGACGGCAAGGCGGCGCAGCGATTGAAACGCGACAACATTCCGTACGAGCTCATCGGTCAAGGTGTCTACGACTTCGTCGCGCCTGCTGTTCGACTCGTCCGCAGGCTGCGGCGCATGCAACCTGATCTGCTGTGGACCTCTCTCACGCGCGGCACGATCTACGGTCAGCTCATGGGCCATTTGCTCGACATTCCCGTCGTTAGCTGGCAACACAGCGCTTTCCTCAAACCAGGCAATGTCGCGATGTTGCGGCGTCTGGCCCGCTTCACCTCGTTGTGGGTCGCAGACTCCGAGGCCGTGAGTGCCTTCGCGCAGACGACACTGGGTCTGGACGCCAAACGAGTACGCGTGTGGACGCCGTTCGTCGCGACTGCTCAGGTCGCCGCCTGCAACCATTGGGACGGCCGGGGGCCGCTGCGCCTGGGCTCGCTGGGCCGCCTGCACGTGAGCAAGCAATTCTCTGTCCTCGTACGAGCATTTGCACGGATGCGCGAACTCGATCCCAGGCTTGCCGCGAACGTCGAGCTGTACGTAGGCGGCGATGGCCCGGAAGAGGCGGACCTGAAAGCGCTCGTGCGTCGTCTCGACCTCGAGCACTCGGTGCGTTTTGTCGGCTTCGTTCAGCAACCAGCGACATTCCTTTCGAGCCTGCATGGCTATGTGCAGACCTCGCTGAAAGAAGGCTTCTGTATTGCTGCACACGAGGCGATGCAGGCCGGTCTTCCAGTCATTGCAACGCGCGTCGGCGAGTTGGCGTACAGCGTGAAGCCTGCCGACACCGGCTGGCTGTGCGACGTGGGCGATGTCGAGGCACTTGCGCGCGCCATGATCGAGCTCGCGAGCGATCCGACGGCGGCTGCAAGCATGGGCCGCCAGGCGCGCGAGTGGGTTCTCCGCAGGTACTCGCCGGAGCGCTTCCGCGGCACAGGCGAGCGCCTCCTCGATGAAGTGCAATGTGCGCTCGGAGTGGCGCGCGAGGAGGCTCCTTCAACCTCGTTCATGCGTTGAACGCTATTTCCATGCACACCACCCGGCCAGATCTCGCTGTACCCATACTGACTTACCACAACATCGGCAGTGCGCCGCGCGCCGCGACACATCGCGGGTTGTATCTCAGCGTGGAGAAGTTCCGCTTCCATCTCGACATGCTGCGTCGTCACGGCTATCGCGGGGTTTCGATGGATGAAGGCTTGCCGTACTTGCGCGGCCGGCAGCAGGGCCGGGTTGCCATCATCACCTTCGACGACGGCTATGTGGACACCTTCGAGAATGCGCTGCCCGCATTGCAAGAGCATCACTTCACTGCGACCTGTTATCTGGTCGCTTCCCACCTTGGTGGGTTCAATGCCTGGGATGCGGAGGAGGTCCGAACGCGCAAGCCGCTGATGGATGTCATGCTCATCCGACGGTGGCTCACGGCGGGCATGAAAGTGGGCTCGCATACGCTGAGCCATCCGCACCTGAGTGAGCTCGATCCCGCAGCGAAGCAACGTGAGATCGTGGAATCGAAGGCGGCGCTCGAAGATCGTCTGGGCATCGCGATAGAGCATTTTTGCTTTCCTTACGGCAATTACGATCAAGCGTGCCTGCGCATGGTCGAGCAGGCGGGCTATCTCACGGCAGTGACGACAGAACAGGGTCGCGTGGGTAGCGGGCGTAGTCTCTTCGCGCTGCCACGCGTGCCCAACAGCGGCAAGCGGAGTCGGCGCTTTTTCCAGACGCGCGCCCTGCTGTGGAAGCTTGCGCCACGGCTCGCAGCACTATAGGAAACCGTGGCGGAATGAACTGGTGCGCAGACGCAGTCGAGCTCAAATGATCGAATGAGCCGGACGTTCCGTTGGACTCGCGCGTCCCGTGTCTGCGGCGACGATCCCGGGCTCGATATTCCGCCGGAATGTCTCTTGTATGAAACTGAGAATCGCCTCCGCGCCGCGCTGCGAAGAGGGCGTCTCACGGATGTCGATGCTGTACGTGAACAACGATCGTTGCGCTTGCACGTACTCTGCATGTTGGGCGAAGGCAGCATCGATCGTTGGCATGAGCTCGTCGATGTCGATGAGCACCGGGCCGCTGTTCCAGTGACTGTAGTTCGGATCGTCGCGCCAATCGGTGAGGTGCGCGTCGATGAACGCGCACGGCCGCGGACGGCGCAGAAACTCGTACACCTGGCTGCTCACATCCCCCAGATAACAGTCGGCGGATTCGGTGTACGTCATGTCGCAACTGCGATAGCTGCCGAGGTCGATGAAGATGTGCGGGCAGTCGTAGTAGCGCGCGGGGATGCGGCCCGGTCGATTCAGCCGGAAGGGATCGAACGAGATCTGGAGTTTCTTGCGAAACAGCATCACGTGCGGAGCGAAGATCAAGTTGTACTTGCCGGAGCGATAAAACGCTTCGATCACGTCGAGCCCGTAGCGGTACCACGAGGAAAGGCGCGGCGAGCAATGCGGGTTGTACAGCACCGTGGGCAGATCGTTGTCGAACAGGCCGAGGCGCTCCTTGTGGGAGCACAGATTGAACTTGGGGTAGCCGACGATCGCGTAGTGGCCTGCCTTCAGCAGATCGGCCGCCTGCAGACGGTCGCGAATCTTCTCTCCCGACATCAAGACCAGATCGAACTCGCCGCTGTGATGATCGAAGCCCACGGCCCGGTCGCCTGCGCCGTGACGCGTATGGATGAACTTCAGAGCCTCCAATCCGGCCATCGATCGCAACAGCAAGCTGGTCTTCTCGGGTGTGACCAGGACATCCAACTGTCGGAACTGCTCACGATTCGAAAGCAGCGTTGCTACGCGAGAAAAAGGGACCAGCAGGTCGAGAGTCGTGGCGAGCTTGCGCAGCGAACCCGGCAATCCGATGAGCTGAAGCTCATCCGTGGGAAGTCCATGGCGCACCAGCAAACGCTGCAGATAGTCATACTGCGGCTGAGTGGTGGCTAGAAGCCGTGTCTCGATGGAGCCGCCCGAGCGCATGAGTTCCAATGCGATGGGCGCGCTGTGTGCTATCTGATGCAGCTGCTCGTGATTGAACAAGAATCCGCATCGCACGGGTCGGTCTGTTGCCGGGGTCGTCGCAGCCGATTTAGCGCGCAATGCATCGAAGCTCATTTTGTAGATGTTCTGCAAGGGCTCTAAGGTGTGGCTTGCTACAAGCGTTTGGACGCGATTGCGCGCGAAACCAATCGGCGAGCATGCAGCTTGCGATGTAGCGATGATGGCGTTTCGTTCCGATGAACATCCGCATCTCGTTTTTGCGATTCTCCAGGTGCTCACGCACCGACGGACGATCGATCATGAATGGCGCCTCCTCGAGCGACATGCGCTTCGCCTCTTTCTTGCCGACGCACAGCGGCTCGTCATGGGGTGCTCGGTGGGAGCCAATACGAATCGGTTTGCGACTGCTCGCAGTGACGATCGATGAGCTTGCAGCCGAGCCCGTCGAGGCGGCTATCGGCACCCTCGGCCATTGGCTTCGTCGTACTTGCCCCGGTACGCTCGTCCGGCACCTGATCGGTTCCGGTTGGATTTGGTCGGTGTAGCGTCTAACTAAGAATGCGATGGACGGACGCAGCCACGCTGCGCATTCAAGGCTCCAGCATTGGCAGGGGGGGGCTTGGCGGTCCTCCTCCTGGTCACGAATCTGCAACAAACAATTGCCCAACTGTCGGGCGCGTTGAGCGGATGCAAAGAGGGGAATGGATGTGAGCAGTTCGGTCAGCAAGGCGCAGCACGAGAAACCCGTGACGCATTCTGCGGGATCGATCTCGCGCGCTGCACGTGTCCGACTCGCGGTCGTGGCGCTGACCGCCATTTGGTTCGCACTTGCGGCGGGGCGTCCGGTGACGAATCCGGATGAAGGACGTTATGCGGAGATTCCTCGAGAAATGCTCGTATCCGGGGATTGGGTGACGCCGCATCTGAACGGCCTGATCTATATCGAGAAGCCTCCGCTGCAGTACTGGATGACCGCGCTGGCTTACAGCATCCTCGGGCCGAACGAATGGAGTGCCCGGTGCTGGACGATGCTGTCGGCTTGGCTCAACGTCCTGATGGTGTTTGCGCTGGGGCGGCGACTGTGGGGGCTGCGCACGGGATTGATCGCAGCGGCCTTCGTGGCATCCAGCGTCTTGCACTTCGCCCTGGGCCAGATCCTGACCCTGGACATGACGTTCACGAGCTTGATGACGGCCATGCTGTGCGCCTTCTGCATGGCTCAGCTCAGCCGCGACGCTCAGGGGAAGGACGGCGGACGGTGGATGCTCGGCGCGTGGGCGATGTTGGCCCTGGCAACCCTGACCAAGGGGGTCGTAGCATGGGTGATCGCGGGTTCGGTACTGTGCATGTATGTGCTGTGGCAACGGGATTGGGCCGTCTGGCGCACGCTCCATCTGGGTAGCGGCCTGCTCGTGCTGCTAGGCATTGCAGCACCGTGGTTCATCCTGGTGGCGCGCGCCGACCCGGACTTTCTCCAGTTCTTCTTCGTCCATGAGCATTTTCAGCGATACCTGACCGACAGCGCGCAGCGGGTCGAACCCTGGTGGTACTTTGGTGCCGTCCTGGCCGCCGGCGTATTGCCATGGCTGTTCCAGATGGCGAGTGCGCTCTGCAACGGCTGGCGCGCCAGTGTCCCGCGCGGTCGCTTCGATGCAAGTCGTCTTCTATGGTTGTGGTGCGTCTTCGTGCTCGTGTTCTTTTCGGTCTCCAACTCCAAGCTGGCCCCCTATGTGCTGCCCGTCGTGCCGCCACTTGCGTTGCTGGCAGCGGCTCGCGAGTCATCGCGAGGAGTTCGGTGGCTGAGCGTGAGTGTCGGCATCCTTTTGACCTGCGCCGTGCTGTGGATCGCTTACGTGCTGATTGCGCCCTCCGTGTCCCACGATCCGGTTATTCGCCGGGTCGTGCCTGCGGTGCGGCCTGCCGCACTGGCATTTGGAGTGATCGCTGTGTTGGGCACCTATTTCTGGCGTCGCGCGACTGTGCGTCAGCAACCCGTTCAGGCTGTGATCTGCGTTGCAGTCGTTTCGTTCCTGGGCCTTTCGCTGCTCTCAATCTCACTTGGGCACCAGGGTTCCCTGCGCACGGGTCGAAGCCTGGCTGCCCAGATTCCGGCACATCTCGCCGCGCACGCGCCCATATTCAGCGTGCGTACCTACGATCAAACCCTGCCGTTTTATCTTCGGCGCACCATGATCCTCGTGGGTTACCGCGGCGAGCTCGACTATGGCTTGCGGCACGATCCCGAGAGCGGCATTGGCGAGGTGACTGCATTCGAACAACGTTGGCGTGACATGCCCGAGGCCATCGCGATCATGCCGCACGCGATCTACTCTCAGCTGGCAGCTCGCGGACTTCCCATGCGAGTGCTCGGAAGGGATCAGAAGCGGGTTGCCGTGAGTCGCCAATGAGCACTGTCACTTGGATGCTGGTCGTCCTGGGCGTGCTCCTCAATGCGGCTGCACAACTGCTGCTCAAAGCAGCGACGGCCGCGACGGGTCCCATAGTACTGAGCTGGAGCGGCGTGAGCTCAGCAGCGCCGCGCATACTGACCCACTATGGATGGTGGTGCGGGCTCACGTGCTATGCCATCAGCGTGGTCGTTTGGGTTCTCGCGCTCTCGCGCGCCCCCGTGAGCGTCGTGTATCCATTGCTCTCGCTCGGTTACATCGTGAATGCTGTCGGGGCAGCCGTATTCCTCGGTGAAACCTTCGACTCGCTCAAGCTCCTCGCCATCGCAGTCATCATTCTCGGTGTCTGGCTTCTTACTCAGAGTGGCACATGACCATGTACCTGCCATTTGCACGTCCATCGATCGATGAGGAAACCATCGCCGAGGTGGGCGAAGTCCTGCGCTCCGGATGGATCTCCACCGGTCCGCACGTGGGCAAGTTCGAAGCGGCTCTCTCGGCCTATCTCGGCGGCCGTCCCGTACGCGCTCTGACCTCGGGAACCGCAGCGCTGCAGCTTGCGCTTTCGGCTGCCGGCATCGGAGCAGGCGACGAGGTGATCGTGCCGGCGATGAGCTTTGCCGCGAGCGCCAATGTCGTGCTTCGAGTCGGCGCGCGGCCTGTGTTCGTGGACGTCGAGGTTGCCAGTCGCAACCTCGACCTCAACCGGATCGAAGAGGCGATCACTCCCCGCACACGCGCAATCATGCCGGTGCATTTTGCCGGACTGCCAGTCGACATGGATCGACTGCAGCAGATTGCCCGATCACACACGCTGCGCATCATCGAGGACGCAGCGCACGCCATCGGCGCGCTGTGGCGCGGCCGCCGCATCGGATCGTTCGGCGATATCGCCTGCTTCAGTTTTCACCCGAACAAGAACATGACCACGATCGAGGGCGGTGCAGTCCTCCTCGACGATGCCGACGAGATTCGCTGCATCGAGCGCGAGCGATTTCACGGCATTGAGCGCGACGCGGATGGCAACGTGGATGTGTGGCAGGCCGGCGGCAAGTACAACCTCTCGGACGTATCCGCGCGCATCGGAGTCGCGCAGCTCGCACGCCTCGATGCGTTCAATCGCCGCCGCCGGGAGCTCGCGTTGCTGTACTTCGAGGAGCTGGGCCGCGACTTTCCGGGTGTGCTGCCGGAGCGGGGCGATGAGGGACACTGCTGGAACATGTTCACCGTACTGCTGCCATTCGAACGTCTCGGCCTCACGCGGCCGCAATTCCAGCAGGCCATGGCGAAGCGCAGTATCGGCGTGGGTGTTCACTATCCCTGCATACCGGGGCTGACTGCGTACCGACACTTGAACTACAGCGAACAGTCCTTTCCCAACGCCATGCGTGTCGGGCGCGAGACAGTCACGTTGCCGCTATTCCCCGCGATGACAGACGGCGACGTGCGCCGCGTATGCGACGCAGTGCGCAATGTCCTGGCAAAGCGATCATGAGTGTCCCACGCCTGCATGCAACGCACGCCGCTCCGCAATTGAGCGTCGTCATACCTGTGTTCAACGAAGAGTCCGTGCTGCCGGCGCTGTTTGAGCGCCTCTACCCGGCGCTCGACGCGCTCTTGCGGACTTACGAGTGCATTTTCATCGATGATGGCAGTACCGACAAATCGGTTGCGTTGCTGCGGCAGATGTTTCAGCGTCGCCCCGAGCACACACGCCTCGTGATCTTGCGTGGTAACTTCGGACAGCACGCGGCGATCATGGCGGGATTCGAGCGCGCCAGAGGCGAGATCATCGTCACGCTCGATGCCGACCTGCAGAATCCACCGGAGGAGATCGCCCGGATCGTCGCGCGCTTCGACGAAGGCTATGACTACGTAGGCACCATACGCGAGCAGCGACAGGACAGCTGGTGGCGGCGCCAGGCATCGATTGCGATGAACAGCCTGCGCGAGCGCGTGTCCGGGATCCGCATGACGGATCAAGGCTGCATGCTCCGCGGCTACTCACGCGCCATCGTGGATGCGATCAATCAGACGCGTGAAGTCAGCACGTTCCTGCCGGCGCTCGCGAGCCTGTATGCGCTGCGTGCCACGGAAATTCCGGTGAAGCATGAGGAGCGTCAGGCCGGCCAGTCCAAGTACTCGCTGTACCGCCTGATCCGGCTCAACTTCGACCTGATGACCGGCTTCTCGATCGCACCGCTGCAGTTCTTCTCCATGGCGGGCATCGTCGTCTCGCTGCTCTCGGTACTGTTTGTGGTGTTTCTGGTGATCCGCCGCTTCGTGGTCGGCCCGGAAGCCGAGGGCGTATTCACGCTGTTTGCGATCGTGTTTCTGCTTCTCGGAATGGTGTTGTTCGGTATCGGCTTGCTGGGTGAGTACGTCGGGCGCATCTACCTGCAGGTCCGGCAGCGACCACGCTATCTCGTCGATGCGGTCATCGAGAAGCCACACCTGGACGATGACCAGTGACTACGGCAGTGGTGTTCGCCTACAGCGAAGTCGGCATGCGTTGCCTGCGCGTGCTGTTGCGTCATGGCTTCGACGTGCAAAAGGTTTTCTCTCACGAAGACGACCCGGCCGAGTTGCGCTGGTATGGGAGCGTCGCGGAGGTTGCACGGGAAAACCATCTCGCGCTGCTCACGCCCACAGACCCAAATGTGCCGATGTGGATCAACGAGGTCGCGCAGTTGCGACCCGACTTTCTGTTCTCGTTTTATTACCGCCATCTGCTGTGCGATGAGTTGCTGGCTACGGCGCGGCAAGGGGCCCTCAACATGCACGGTTCGCTCTTACCGAAGTACCGCGGCCGCGCGCCGGTCAACTGGGCCATCATCCATGGCGAGAGCGAGACCGGTGCGAGCCTGCACTACATGCACAGCAAACCGGACGCCGGACCGCTCGTGGCCCAGGAACGCGTACCGATTGCAATCAACGATACGGGTCTCGATGTGTCGTTGAAGGTTGCGCGTGCGGCGGAGTCGCTGCTGGATCGGTGCTTGCCGGATCTCATCGACGGACGTGCGACAGCAAAGCCGTTGGATCTGGCATCGGGCTCCTATTTCGGTCGTCGGCGCCCTGAAGATGGACGCATCCGCTGGAACGCCCCGGCCATGGAAATCCACAACTTGATTCGCGCCGTTGCGCCGCCGTTTCCCGGCGCGTTTGCTACCCACGGCGCGCACACGTTTCGACTGCTCGGCAGTGTCTACCGCGGCGAGCGCGTGCGCTTTCAGCAGTCCGCACCGTGCCTCTACGTCGACGACCTCGGATTACATCTCGACTGTGTCGACGGGCAGCGCTTGCACCTCACTCACGTTGAGCTCGATGGCGACCTCCTGATGGCGTCGTCGTTCGTCGCCCGCTGCGGCACGGCTCCTTATTTGTTGCAATCTTGAATGAAACCGGAAGCACACACATGAAGCGCATCCTGATCCTGGGTGTGAACGGATTCATCGGTCATCACCTGACCCGGCAATTGCTGGCGCGCACCGACTGGCATGTCTACGGAATGGACTTGCAGTCGGATCGTGTCGATACGTTCCGGGACGATCCGCGCTTTCATTTCGTCGAAGGTGACATCACGATCAATCGCGAGTGGGTCGAATACAACGTGCGCAAATGCGATGTGGTTCTGCCGCTCGTGGCGATTGCGACGCCCGCGACGTACGTGCGCGAGCCGCTCAAGGTGTTCGAGCTCGACTTCGAGGCCAACCTGCCGATCATCCGGCATTGCGTGAAGTACCGAACTCGCGTGATCTTCCCGTCCACCTCCGAGGTGTACGGGATGTGCCTCGATACGCGCTTCGATCCTTACGAATCGCAGCTCGTCCTGGGTCCCATCAACAAGTCGCGCTGGATCTACTCCTGCGCCAAGCAGCTGCTCGACCGCATCATCTGGAGCTATGGCATGCAGGGCGAGCTGGACTTCACGTTGATTCGACCGTTCAACTGGATCGGCTCCGGGCTGGACAGCATCAACACGCCGAAGGAAGGCAGCTCGCGCGTACTCACGCAATTCCTCGGGAACATCGTGCGCGGCGAGAACATTCAGCTCGTCGATGGCGGCGCCCAGATGCGCTCGTTCACCTACATCGACGATGCAATCGAGTGTCTGTTGAAGATCATTGCCAACCCGGAGCGGGTTGCGTGCGGCAAGATCTACAACATCGGCAATCCGGCGAACAACTGCTCGATCCGCCGGCTGGCCGAGATGATGCTGGAGATCGCCACCGTGCTGCCCGAGTACGCGACCTCGGCGCGCAACGTCCGCATTGTCGACGTCTCCTCCGCAAGCTATTACGGCGAGGGCTATCAGGACATCCAGACGCGGGTGCCGCTGATCGAGAATACGTGCAATGAGTTGCAATGGCAGCCCACCACCGACATGCGCACCGCGTTGCGCGCCATCTTCGATGCGTATGCCGGAGATCTGCAGAAGGCACGTGAGCTGACCGCGACCGGAACCACGGGACTGTTTGGATCGCTGAGTGAGCGCGCCGAGCTCGGCTCACCGCGGACAGTCGGCTGATGTCAAATCTGTTGGCGCTCAAAGTCGATGTCGACACCCTGCGCGGAACGCTCGAAGGCGTACCCGCGCTCCTGCGCCTGCTGACCCGCCATCGTGTCGATGCGACTTTCCTGTTCAGCCTCGGGCCGGACCACACGGGCCGTGCCTTGCGCAGACTCTTCCGTCCAGGCTTCTTCAGCAAAGTGATGCGCACCTCCGTTGCGGCGAATTACGGCCTGAAGACATTGTGCTACGGCACGCTGATACCCGGCCCGAACATCGGTCTGCGCGCCCGCCACATCATGCGGGCAGTGCGCGATGCTGGCTTCGAAGTCGGCGTGCATTGTTACGACCACGTGCTGTGGCAGGACTGCGTGCGCCACCGCGATCGTGACTGGACGCTCGGTCAGATGGAGCTCGCTATCGACGCGTTCGATAAAGTATTCGGTGCAACCCCGCAGATACACGGCGCGGCGGGCTGGCAACTCAACGAACACGTGCCCGGACTCGAAGCCGAGCTCGGCTTCCGATACGCGAGCGATACGCGTGGCAGCACCCCGTTCGTGCCGACGGTGGGTGGCGTACCGACGGGCTGTCCGCAACTGCCGACGACGCTGCCCACCTTCGATGAGATCATTGGCATCGACGGTTGCACCGAGGCAAACGTCGCGGACGTCATGCTGCGTCACAGCCTGAAGCGACGTTCTTGCGGTCACGTATTCACGCTGCACGCGGAGCTGGAAGGCATGCGTCTTCTACCGGCGTTCGATCGGCTGCTGGAGCGATGGAGCGCTCACTCCATACAGCTGTGCTCGCTCGGCGAACTGTACTTGCAAATGCCCCGGCAGCTGCCCGCACATGCGGTGAATTTCAGGAAGATTGCCGGCCGCTCGGGAACGCTTGCCTGCCAAAGCTGAAGCCACCTGTGCAGGCGTACGCTCTGAACTCGCGGATCGAGGCCTGCAGCGGCTCGGATCCCGCACTAGATCATCGCGGTTGCAACCGCAGTCCCTCATATGCAAACGCGCGAGCGATGGTCGCGCAGTCCGGCTCGCTGGTGCCGACGCCGCGCGCAACCGCATACCAACGCGCGCGCACGTGTTCCTCCATCTCATTGATGATCTGCGAGGCGTGGTCTGGCGTGAGTAGAAAGCGCGCGCACTGCGACTGCAGGTTAGTAACGTTCGCATACCGGCCGAAATCGCCGATCGTCAGCGCGAGATCGCGGCGCTCGACGCTCACGGCCGGGAAGGGAACGAGGTCGTAGGCTGGCGCGAGTCGCCAGTCGGAGCCGGGTGCAATTACCGCATGATTACGCGGATGATCATCCGTGTTCGAGATGAGCGCATTGAAGACCATGCGCTGGAACAGTTCGCGAGCATCGGCTCGTGGATCGCTGCTAACGCGCCTCAATTCCTCCGCCAAGAGCACATAGGACCAGCGCTCGCGATCCCGATGTGAATCTCCGGTGCGAAGCAGCGTCAGGGCGCTCAGCATGCGCGCGCGGCGATAACCATGCACGTGCGGCTCGCGATCGAAGCGCTTTACCAGCAGCACATCGCGACCGGCGACGTCCGTGATTCGGCTTTCCACGGTAGTGAGCCCGCATTCCCGTGCGAGTACCAGCATCGCGTGTTCGACGCGCGCGTGATTCCACGGATCGTCGGTGCGGTTGAACTTTGCGACCCACACGTGACCTTCATCTTCGACCACGACTTTCGGGCGGGCACCGCCCATTGACGTGCCGAGTAGCAGAAGCTCCTGCACTTGTGCCAACTCAGCCAGCGGCGCGTCGGCCGACGTCTCTTCACTGATGAGTTGGTCGGCGAGCTCTTGCAGCCGAGCAAGATCAACCGTGCGGTTGTAGGTGCGTAGCGGAGCCGGGGGTGTGACTGCGTGACCGAAGCTCAATGCACCCGCACGATCATCCGGAGAGTGCAGCAGATAGTCGATTTCACCAAGCTGAGCGAGACCGGCATGTTTTTCGATGATGCGTCGACCCCAGTGGTCCGGACTCGCGTCGCGCAATGCGCCAAACATCCCTTTCAGTCGATACGTCTCGTACGTTCGATCCGCGAGTGGCAGCTCGATGGGATCCAACGCGACTGCATTCGGGCGAGCGAGATAGCTGCGACCATATACAAAGCGCCCGAGCTGAGCGCCGTGCCGATCTTCGGTCAGCACAAAACGCCCGGTGGCGACGAACGTCGTCTCGCCGGGCAGCATGAGGTAGACGAACGCTTCAGAAGTCATTGTCTAGCGCGCCCTTGCCAGTCGGGTAGGCGCGCTCGCGCGCTCGCGCCGCGCGCTGCACGACTTCGTCGCGCGCGGGATCAGCGAGTTCGCTGAGCTGTGGCAGGAGGCCATAAGCCCACATGAGACCGGCATAGACTCCGATGGCAGTTCCCGGCTTGCCAGTTTCGGCGGTCGCAACCGCGCGATAACCCACGCCGATTTTGGCGGCGGCCGCCTCGATCGAGAGATTGCGGGCGAGTCGAGCGGTACGCAGGTTGGCGCCCAGATGCTTGAGTGCTGCTTCGACCTCGAACGGTGGAGCGGAAGAGGCGGTGTTTGGCTTTGGCATGTCTTTCACAGCGGAAAAACCGGTGTTTTCGGCTCTGAAAAGCATACTAGGCCCGGTAGCGGAAATCGATAAAGTTCTGCCTTTCAAGGTGGAATAGCGGCCATTTTCAGCTTTTCGAGGTAGATAGGCTGTCATATCTGTCGAGTGACGGGCCGTCCCAGAATGACCGGTCCTTCCTCGTTCTTCTCGCTCCGACACCCAAGCAGCTCCGAGCAGAAGCCCGGAGGAGATCCTGTCGCGCGCTGACCTTTTGCCCGATTCTGTTCGTGTCTCCTTCCATATAACCATTCACATGCCCCCTAAATCGCAACCCATCGCACTGCGCGTCGAATTGCTGAACATCGAACCGCTGATCTGGCGGCGCATCGTTGTCTCGAATCAGTGGACGCTCGCAGCGCTTCATAACTATTTGCAGTGGGTGATGGGCTGGCAGGACTCACATGCGCACGAGTTTCGAGTTGGCGATCACTGCATCGCGCCCGACTGGTGGATCGCAGAGATCCGTCTAGGTGATCGGTTCAAGAGTTATCAGGATGAGCGGCGTGCATCCGTTGCCGCGGTCGTTCGCGAGCTGGGCGTTCGAGGTGAATTCACATACCACTACGACATGGGCGACGACTGGATTCATCGCATCATCATCGAACCCGTGCTGCCGAAATGGACCGATCTCGAGCTGCGTACGCCTCTATGCATCGCTGGCGAGAACGCTTGCCCGCCGGAGGACGTCGGTGGTCCGCACGGCTATCAGCACTTTCTTGAATGCATCCGTGGTGAGAACAGTCCCGAGCACGAAGACATGCTGCGCTGGGTGGGTGGCGTTTTCGATCCGAAAGGATTCGATCTGAATCGCTTGAACCGTGATTGGCGGCCGGGTCGTCGCGGGCAACGTTGATGATGCGTCACGTACGTCGACCTCCTTCTCGAACGCTGATGTAGATTGAATCGGCTCGGCTCAATGCTGGTGCGTGCTCACACAAACAGCTGCACTTCGGCGCGAAGTCCTTCTCAGTGATCGGGACATCTGGCGGGCCGGGCCATCGAATGAGTATTGAGGCCGCGAGGACGAGGAGGCTTGCCCAGAAGAAGCCATGTTCTCGGTTCACCCAATCTTGCCCAGTACCCCTCCACCTCGAAATGGTCGGTGGATAGTGTGTCCTGCTCCAGAACTCCTCGTACGTCTTCGACTCCGTGATGCTCGTCGCCACCATGCCGCCACACATTCCCGCAAGTACGAGGAGTGCAAAAGCAGCATAAAGCAGATACTGATTGCCGATCAGGGAGCTGACTACCCAGCCCGAATCCTTGGACGCGAGTAGCGTTGCAACACCTCCCGCAAACGACAAATAGATTCCGATATGAAACTTCGTGTAGTCATACAAGCGCTCTAGTCGCTTGTCCTCTGCTGCCGGCGTTCTTGGATAAGCGGCTGATGGGGTCCTCATGTTGCAGAACTCGCGGCGAAGTGCGTGACTGTTTGGCGCATGTACGAGATGCCGTTGGCATAGGAGTGATGGCCACGGCAGGAAAGCCACCCGGAGTGATCATTCCCGCCGAACTACCGGCATCCTTTCTCTCTTTCAGCCCAACCGTCAAGGTTGAAGTCAGCACTGCAACGATAGTGAAGGAATCAATCGATCACGCGATCGAAGTCGCAAAAGCCCGGTTGACTCTCAGTCTCTTCCTCGGTGGCACGGTGACCGTCACCGGTTTGCGATTCATTCCAAATCCCCGAAACGGTTCTTTCTTGCCGCCGCCCCATCCCGGTCGGTGCGATCTCATGCTGAAGCACCGCTATACGTCGGTGTTCATGTACCAGGCTGCTGCGCTAGCTGAGGTTTCCTCGCGGAGCGCAGAGCTTACAGCGATGACATTCCTTGATTTCGAGCGCGCAGAACAATCCCCGTACGCGAAGATTCTCCGCATCGAAGTCATATGCGACGGTTTTTTCCTCCTGTCGCCGTCTAAACAACAAAGTAGAGAAACCTGTTGCGCTGCGGCGGCGTTGAGCTGGCGCCGCTAATTGTGCTGTTCCTCACACCGAAAGGGAGCAAGAGCAATGAAATCAATATCTAGCAACATGTTCTGCTGCGTGATGATGGGCGTGATGCTTACGGCTGCAACTACCGAGGCCGTAGCCCAGAAGAATGCTTTATCGGCCGCCACCATGATCATCGAATACAACTCCTCGGCTGAAGACATCGGGGTTCAGTTCTTTCTCGACAGCGAGGGTTGGCAGCAGGTCGAGATTTTCGATCCGCGTGGCCAGGTGATCTTCCACGCGGACACACGAGGGCGCCTCACACAGCAGGGCGGAGGCACCGAGCTGTTCCTGGAAAGTGTGGAGCCGCCAATCGCCGCCCTGTCTTTCGCGACATTTTTTAATCGCTTCCCAGAGGGTATCTATAAGTTCCAGGGCCGTGACAGGGACGGGAATCTGCTCAAAGGTCAGGCGAAGTTCACCCACGCTATTCCGGC